>NZ_BAAARJ010000006.1:0-404889 GCF_039532135.1 Streptomyces axinellae | reverse complement strand
TGAGCAGCTTGTGGACATAGGACTGGTGCCCGGTGTCCCACAGGATGCGGTCGGCCGGCGACTCGAAGACCCGGTGCAGGGCGATGGTCAGCTCCACCACCCCCAGGTTCGGGCCCAGGTGGCCGCCCGTCCGGGCCACCGCGTGGATCAGGAACTGGCGGATCTCTTCGGCGAGTTCCTCCAGATCCTCCTCGGACAGCGCGTCCAGGTCGCGCGGCCCGGTGATGAACTCCAGCAAGGACATGGTCGGCCCCCCTGCTCTCCGGATGCGCCGGTGTCGGTCTCCGGCGATCCGGTGCAGCTCCGTTGGTGACGGTGGATCGGGACGGTGGGTGACGGTGGATCGGGACGGTCTGTGACGGCGGCGCCGACAGGGGCGGCGGCGCTGACGGCCAGAGCGGCGAACGGGCTAGCCGGCCACCTTGCTGCCGCCGCCGCCCGCGGTCTCGCGCGCCGCGCGCAGGGACTCCTTGAGGGAGCCCATGGTGGCCAGGACGGCGGTGGGTTCGTAGCCGCAGTGCGCCATGCAGTTGGCGCAGCGCGGGTCCTTTCCGCGCCCGTACTTGCTCCAGTCGGTGTCCTCGATCAGCTCCCGGTAGGTGGGCACATAGCCGTCGCTCATCAGGTAGCAGGGCCGCTGCCAGCCGAAGAGGGAGTAGTTGGGGATGGCCCACGCGGTGCAGTCGAAGTCGGCCTTGCCCTCCAGGAAGTCGAGGAAGAGCGGGCTGTGGTTGAGCCGCCAGCGGGCCCGGTTGCCGCCTGCGAACGCCTTCTTGAACAGCTCCCGGGTCTGCTCGACACCCAGGAAGTGCTCCTGGTCGGGCGCCTTTTCATAGGCGTAGGCGGGCGAAATCATCATTTCGTCCACCTTCAGCTCGTCATTGAGGAAGTTGAGCACCTCGATGATGGTCTGCGGTGTATCGGTGTTGAAGAAGGTGGAGTTGGTGGTGACGCGGAACCCGCGCCGCTTGGCCTCCTTCATGGCCTCCACCGCCTCGTCGAAGACACCTTCCTTGGCAACGGATTCGTCGTGCCGCTCGCGCAGCCCGTCGATGTGCACGGCGAAAGCGAAATACGGCGAAGGCTTGAACTGGTCCATCTTCTTGCGCAGCAGCATGGCGTTGGTGCAGAGGAAGACATATTTGCGCTTGGCCACGAGCTGCCGCACGATCTCCCCGATCTGAGGGTGCATCAGCGGCTCACCGCCCGCGATGGAGACCATGGGCGCACCGGATTCCAGCACGGCCCCGACGGCCTGGGCCACCGGCATCCGCTGCTTGAGCACCCCCGCGGGATGCTGGATCTTGCCGCAGCCCTCGCACTTCAGATTGCAGGCGAAGAGGGGCTCCAGCTCGACAATGAGTGGAAACTTCTCACGCTTGCGGAGCTTTTGCTGAAAGAGATAGGTGCCGATACGGACGGTCTGTCGGAGCGGCATGGCCATTTCTGGCTCACCTCCAGGGGAGCAGCAAGGATCGGTGCCATTCAAGGAATGCGGGCAGGACACCGCGAAGGACGCGGAATGCCGATATTCCACCCCGCAGTGTCCCTACGCGGATCAGTTCATGTCCCGGAGCGTCCACCACCACCCGTACGGCCGCAACAGGGCGTCGTGCCGTGCCCGCGGCGGCGGCGGCCAAGGTGGCGGCGGATTCCATATCGGCGGCGATGGCCCCGGTGGCGTGCAGCGCGGCCCGCTCGGCCCCGCGCACGACGTGGTCGCTGCCGGCCAGCGGCCCCGTGTGGACGGTGCCGTACGGCGCGAGGACCGTGGCCAGCAGTTCGGTGCCGGTGCAAGGCGTGCGTCCGGCGGCGTCGCGGGTCTCCCCGGCGACCACGAGGTCCCCCGGGCGCATGCCGGTTGCGAGTCCGGCGCAGAATCCGGTGGCCAGCACGGTGGTGCCGCCCGGCACGGCCTCGCCCTGGAGCGCGCCGGTGACGGCGCGCCGGGCGGCCTGGGGCCCCATGCCGCTGCGCAGCAGCCGTACGTGCTCGGTCCCGGGGTGGCCGTGGCCGTCGCCGTCGCTCTCATCGCCCGGTGCCGGGCCCGGTCGGCCCAGGCCGCGGCGCAGCGCGAGGTGCTCGATTCCGAGCGCGCAGGCGATCAGCAGCGGTCCTGGGGCTCCCGGGCCCTCCATCAGGCGTCACGCCCCGCGAGGCGCTCCAGTGCGTCCCCGTGCAGGTAGCGGCCGAGGGCCGTGACGGGGAAGACCATCCGGTACAGGTGGTAGTTGATGGAGAAGTCCCAGGGGAAGCCGGTGCCGGTGAAGTACGGCTCGTCCCAGTAGCCGTCCTCGCGCTGGGTTTCGGCCAGCCACTCGACGCCGCGCTCGACGGCTTTGCTCTCCTTCTCCCCGGCCGCCAGGAGCGCCATCAGCGCCCAGCCGGTCTGGGAGGCGGTGGAGGTGCCGTTGGCGGCCCATTCGCTGTCGATGTAGGAGCGCAGATCCTCGCCCCATCCCCCGTCGTCGTTCTGGACGCTCTCCAGCCAGCGCACCGCGCGCCGGATGGCGGGGTGGGAGGTGGGGAGGCCGACGGCGACGAGCGCGGGGACGGCGGAGCCGGTGCCGTAGAGGTAGTTGACGCCCCAGCGGCCGAACCAGGAGCCGTTGGCCTCCTGTTCGGCGAGCATCCAGGCGATCGCCCGCCGGGCGCGGGGGTCGTCCTGCATTCCCTCGGCCGCGAGCATCTCCAGGACGTGCGCGGTGACGTCGGCCGAGGGCGGGTCGATGACCTCGCCGAAGTCGCAGAAGGGCAGCCGGTTGGGAAACCTGCTGGTGTTGTCCACGTCGAAGGCGGCCCAGGAGCCGTCACTCGACTGCATGCCCAGGTTCCAGCGCACGCCGCGCGCGACCGCGCGGTTGACGCGCTCGGGGTCGGGGTGCTTGACGCGGCGCAGCGCCAGGGCGACCTCGGCGGTGTCGTCGATGTCGGGGTAGTTGTCGTTGTGGAACTCGAACGCCCAGCCGCCCGGCGGAAGTTGGGGTCTGCGCACGGACCAGTCTCCGGGCCGTACGACCTGCTCGCCCAGCATCCAGTCGGCGGCCTTGAGCAGCGCTGGATGGTCGGCGGGCAGCCCGGCGTCGGCGAGGGCGATGGCCACCAGGCAGGTGTCCCAGACCGGGGACTGGCATGCCTCGACCATCCGGGTCTCCTCGTCGTGCCAGATCGCGAAGCGGTCCAGGGAGGCGAGTCCGGCCTTCATGACGGGGTGTTCGAGGTCGTAGCCCAGCAGCCGCAGCGCGATGAGCGAGTAGACGGCGGGCGGCTGGATGCCGCCCCAGCAGCCGTCGTTCTCCTGGCGCTCGATGATCCAACGGGAGGCGTCGCGCAGGGCCGCGCGGCGCAGTCGGCGCGAGGCGACCTTGCGGTAGGCGTGCAGGGCGCGGTCGATGCGCTGGAACGCCCCGTCCCAGGTGGTGGCGGGCGCCATGGGCGCGGGCGGCCGGGGGCGGGCGGGGTCGCGGTGCAGCTCGTCGATCCTGAACCCCGCCGGGTGGACGGGCCGGAGCGCCGAGACGACGGTGAGCGGGACGATGGTCTGGCGGGCCCAGCAGCCGAAGTCGTAGATGTTGAGGGGGAACCACTTGGGCAGGTAGATGATCTCCGGCGGCAGCTCCGGCAGGTCCTCCCAGCGCCACCAGCCGAAGAGCGCGAGCCAGATGCGGGTGAAGACCCTGGCGCGGGCCACTCCCCCGTGTTCGCGCACCCATTCGGCGGCGCGTGCCATGTGCGGCGCCCCGGGATCGTCGCCCGCGAGCTTGAGGGCGACGTACGCCTCGATGGTGGCGGACAGGTCGCCGGGCCCGCCGTGGAAGGTGGCCCAGGTGCCGTCCTCGCGCTGCTGGGAGCGGATGAAGCGGCCGGCGGCGCGCAGGGTCTTCTCATCACGGATGCCGAGGAACTCGCGCAGCAGCAAGTCCTCGGCATCCATGGTGACGTTGGTTTCCAGGTCGCCCTTCCACCAGCCCGCCTCGTCCTGGACGGCCAGCAGATACTCAACAGCGCGGGCCGTGGTCCGCTCCGCCCGGCCGGTCACACTGTCCTGGTCCGGGGGGACCGTTCCAGGAGAGTCGTGTTCCCTGTGCTTCGTTCCGGAGACGCCGGGGCCCGCGGGTCCGTCCGTCGTGGCTGTCATCCCTTCTCCTTCCGAAGTGCTCCGAGAGTTCGAACCGATCGGATCTCAGACGGCCTGCCAGGGCGTCACCTCTGCCGTACGACGACGAAGTCGGCGAGCGCGGCGAACTGCTCCCGCACCCTGCCCGGCAGGTCGATGGAGTCCAGCGCGGCGACGGCCGTGGTGTGCTGGCGCTGCGCCTCCTGGGAGGTCCACTCCCGGCCGCCGGCCTGCTCGATGAGCGCGGCCCGCTCGGCGAACTCCGCCTCGTCGAAGTCCTCGAACTCGGCCTGGCTCTTCTTCGCGTCCGCCGCCATCAGCTCCGCCAGCCGCTTCGCGGCCTCGCCCTCGAAGCCGAGCGCCGCCGTGACCGGCAGGGACTTCTTGCGCTGCCGCAGGTCGCTCCAGGTCTGCTTGCCCGTGGCCCCCGGGTCGCCCCAGATGCCGAGCAGGTCATCGACGGCCTGGAAGGCCAGGCCCAGGTGGTAGCCGTAGGACTCCAGCGCGTCGGCGGTACGGTCGTCGGCGCCGCCGAGGACGGCGCCGATGGAGGCGGCGCAGGCCAGCAGCGCACCGGTCTTGTTCCCCTCCATCTCCAGGCACTCCTCCACGGTGACCTGGTCACGGTGTTCGTAGGAGATGTCCTGGGCCTGGCCGTCGATCAGTCTGCGGGTGGCCAGGGTCAGTCTGCGGGTGGCCCGGCCCGCCTCGGCCGTCCCCAGCTCCAGCAGTATTTCGCCGGCCAGCGCGAACAGCGCGTCGCCGACCAGGATTGCCTGGGCGGGGCCGTGCACCTTCCAGACGGTGTCGCGGTGGCGGCGCTGCTCGTCGCCGTCCATGAGGTCGTCGTGCAGCAGCGAGAAGTTGTGCACCAACTCCACGGCGACAGCTCCGGGGACGCCGGTCTCGGGCAGGGCGCCGGCGGCCTCGGCCGACAGGAGTGCGAGCGCGGGGCGCACGGCCTTGCCACCGTCGGCGGCCGAGGGGCGCCCCTCCATGTCGATCCACCCGAAGTGGTAGGCGGCCACCGTGTCCATGGGGGGCGCCAGCCGGTCGACGGCCGCGCGCAGCACGGGTGTGGCGAGCGTACGTCCGCGCTCCAGCAGGGCGACCACGCCCTTGGTGTCGGCTGGGCCGCCCGTGGTGGTCGCATCGCCCTCATCCACGAGGTGCTGCTTGGCCGGGGTCACAGGGTCTCCTCTGTGCGGTGCTGTCGTGCTGGCTGTACCGGCCGCGCCGGCCGCGTCAGTGGTGCTCATGGGCCCTTCCTTCGATGCCGGGGACCGGGTCCTTCGGGTGCGGACGGCCCAGCGCGACGAGGGCCTCGCACGCGGCTGTCACTCCGCTGCGTACAGCGCCTTCCATGGTCGCGGGCCACCCCGTGGCGGTCCACGCCCCGGCCAGGTGGACGCCGGGAGCCGAGGTGCGGGCCCCCGGACGGAGCCGGCCCACGCCCGGGGTGGGCGCGAAGGTGGCCGTGCGCTCGCGGGTGACGAAGAAATCGCGCACTCCCGCGCCCCGGGCAGCCGGCAACAGCCGCTCCAGCTCGGGGAGATAGCGCTCGCGCAAGGTGGCCACCGGCTGGTCGATCTCGTCGTGCGCCACGGACTGCGACAGCGCCAGGTACTGGCCGCGCCCGGCGAGCCCCGACGCCGAGGTGCGGTCGAAGACCCACTGGACGGGGGTGCCGAGGGCGGCGAAGAAGGGCTGCCGCAGCACCTTGCGGTCGTAGATCACATGGATGTTGAGGATGGGCGCCGTGCCGATCTCCAGCAGCCGGCCGGGGTCGGCGAGCGCGCCGTCGGGCAGCAGCCCGTGCGCCTCGCGCTGGGGTACGGCCAGAACGACCGTCCCGGCCTCCAACTCCTCGGCGCCGGCGGGTCCCTGATCGGCGGTGACCCGCCAGCCGCCGCCCTCTCCCGCGGGTGCGAGGCCGCGGGCGCGGGTGCGCAGCAGCGTGCGCACTCCCGCCTTTTCCAGGGCGGCGCGGGCGAGTACGTCGTGGATGTCGCCGAGCGGGACGTGGGACCAGCCGATGTCGGCGGCGCCCGGCTCGGACAGCAGCCCTGTCTTGAAGACCTTGGCCGCCAGTCCCATGGAGGCGTGCGGGGCGCGGGCGTTGAGGGTAGCGGCGCCCACCAGGTCCCACAGTGCCTCGATGGTGCGCTCCGACTGGCCGTGCCGATGCAGCCAGGTGCCGAAGTCGATGTCGTCGAGCGCCGGGTCGGCGGGGTCGAGGTTCTTGAGCGCCAGCGCGGCCCGGCCGACCGACGCCCGCTCGGCGAGCGAGAGGTGCGGGTAGGTGGCGAGGCTCGCGACCAGGTGCAGCGGTACCGGCAACTCGGTGCGCCGCAGCCGGCCCAGGCGGGGCCGGCTGCCGCCGACGTCCAGCACGGGCACGTCCAGCCGCTCTTGGAGGGGGGCGAGCCCGCCGCCGCCGACCCGCTCCAGGAACCAGCTGTAGGCGGTGCAGCAGCGCAGGTAGACGTGCTGGCCGTTGTCCACGGTCAGCTCTCCGGCGGCCGAGTCGCGGCGGAAGGAGAAGGCGAGGCCGCCCAGGCGGGGGCGGGTCTCGATGAGGGTGGTCGCCAAGCCGGCCTCGGCGAGTTGCAGTGCGGCGGTCGTGCCGGCGATGCCGCCGCCGATGACCACGGCGCGCCGGGCTCTTTCCCGCGGCTCACCGGATCGCGCTTCGTCGGCCGTCATGCGCGCTCCTCCCCTGGGTCCAGCTGATCGGTGTGGTCCGTGTCCGCTGGGACGCCGGACCTGGTGCGCGGGTTGCCCGGCGGTGGGACATCAGGTGCCCCGCCGCGGCGCCTGGCGTGAGACCAGCCGCGCGTCGAAGCCGGAGAGGCCGCGCACGGCCACGTATGCCTTCTCGTGTCCCGGCAGTGAGACGCGTCCGCGCAGCACGGCGGTGGGGTCGGCGGAGATCCGGTCCAGCAGCCGGTGGTAGATCCCGGCCATCGCGGCGACGCAGGCTCCCGAGCGGCGGTCGAGCATCGGCAGCAGACGGTAGCCCTCGGCGAACAGCGCGCGGGCGCGCCGTACTTCGAAGTGCACGAGTCCGGTGAAATCAGCACCGGGCGGCACCGTATCGCTGTTGAAGCCCGTGGCACAGCCAAATTTTTCGAGGTCCTCCGAGGGCAGGTACGTACGTCCGTTGTCCGCGTCTTCCCGCACATCCCGGAGAATATTGGTCAGTTGCAGGGCCAGCCCCAAGGTGTCGGCGTATTCGGGGGCGTGAGTGGCCTCGCGTGCGCCTGGCACGGTGCCGAAGACTCCCAGCGAGAGGCGGCCGATGGCTCCCGCCACGCAGCGGCAGTAGTCCTTGAGGTCGTCCCAGGTCTCGTAGGTTGCGCCGCGCACGTCCATCAGCACACCGTCGATCAGTTCGTCGAGGCCGGCCAGCGGGACCGGGAAGCGTCCCGCCGCGTGGCTGAGGGCGACGGCGACCGGGTCGGTGTCGTCCCAGGAGATGTCCCGGTCCCGTACGCGGGCGAGGAGCTGGCGGGTCTCCTCCAGCCGGGTCTCCTTCGCGGGGGTGTCCAGCGCGCCGTCGCCGATGTCGTCCACGCGGCGGGAGAAGGCGTAGAGCGCGGACATGGCCTGGCGCTTGGGCGTGGGGAGCAGCCGGATGCCGTAGGCGAAGTTGCGGGCCTGCTGTCCTGTGACGGCCTCGCAGTAGCGGTAGGCGGCGGCCACCTGCGGGGGCAGTTGCTGGGCGGATCTGGCTCCGGCCCGGTCGGTTCGGCTCATGGCCCCGGTCACCCCTCTCCTCGCATGACCGCCCAGGACTCGCGCGCCACGCTGAGCGCGCCTGCCCGGGGAGGCCCTGCCAGTACGTCGTATCGCGCGGTCCGCAGGGCGCCGGCCGCGGCCCGGCCCCCGCCGGTGAATCCCGCGAGCAGCAGCCGGAGCCTGCCGCGCACGCTGTGCACCAGCGGTGTGCCCTCGTCCAGCAGGCCCAGGGCGCGTTCGGTCTCGAAGGCGATCAGCGCGCGTAGCGAGGCGTTGGCGACGGGAGCCGCCAAGTCGCCCTCGCCGACCCGGAAGCGGTCCATGTCCTCGGCCGGCAGGTAGACGCGGTCCTTGGCCAGGTCCTCGGCGACGTCCTGGAGGTGTTCGACGATCTGGAGCCCGGTGCACACGGCGTCCGAGAGCCGCACCCGCTCGGGGGTCGCGGTGCCGGTGATCGCGAGTACGAGGTGGCCCACCGGGTTCGCCGACAGCTCGCAGTAGGCGAGGAGTTCGGCGTAGGTGGCGTACCGGCGGACCTTCTGGTCCTGCCGGTTGGCCTCGATCAGGGCGAGGAACGGTTCGGGTGACAGGGCGCGTCCGCGCACGGTCGGGACGAGGGCGCGCAGCAGGGGGTGGCCCGGCTGCGGCCCGTCGGGGGCGAAGATCCGGCGCACATCGGATTCGAACGCGTCGAGCATCGCGAGGGGGTCGTCCGCCTGGTCGGCGGGCAGCCCCAGACGGGCCGCGTGGGCGGGGCCCGAGGAGAGGTCGCTGTCCCCGATGTCATCGACGAGGCGCGCGAAGCCGTAGACGGCCATCAGGTCATCCCGCCACTCGCGAGGGAGGAAGCGGGGTGCCACCGGGAAGTTCTCCGTCTTGGCCTGGGAGAGCACAGCGCGCGTGTGCGCGTCCTCCTCCGCGGTCACCACGTGCTGCCCATGGCCATTGCCGTCACATCTCCGTTTCTACACCGCTGCGCCAGAACATCCTATTTCGGACACGCCGCGCTCGCCGGCCCGCGGATCCGGCCGACAGCACAGGTCAGCCGGGGCTTCTCCGCCCGACTTGCCGCTAATCAGCACCGAAACAGCTTACGCCGTACATCAACCCCTCGCGCGGGGGGTGACCCCGAAGCCCCGGCCGGGGCCCCGGAACGCGGCGGCGCGCAGGTGGGAGCCGAACCCTACGGGCCATCAGGAGGCAGTCAGGGAGCGGTCAGCCCGGTGAGGATGTCGCCGATCACCCGCTCGGTGATGCAGTGGACCTGCTCCGGGGTGAGCGTGTCGAGCGGGCCGTCGACGAGCAGCATCGCGAGGCCGTGCACCGTGGCCCAGGCACTCAGCTCGGCGCCCGGCCTGCGCTCGGGGGGCATCATTCCGGCGGCGACCAGCTCGTCCAGGGTCTCGATGAGCATGTCGAACGACCGGGCTCTCCACTGCTCCGCGATCCGGCCCAGCCCGCCGTCCTCGGTGATCGGGATCGGGTCGGGAAACGAGGGACAGAAGGCCGCGCGGAAGAGCCCCGGCTCTTCCAGGGCGAAGCGGATGTAGCCGCGGCCCAGCGCCATGACGCGTTCCTTCACCGCCTCGGGGCCGTCGCCGTGGATCTCCCGGCCCCCCGCCTCCATGCATTCGACCAGGCGCTGCTGACCGTACTCCTTGACGGCGTGGAAGAGTTCGGCCTGGCCCTCGAAATGGCGGTAGGCGGCCGTCGCCGAGACGCCGACCCGGCGGGCCGCGGCGCGCAGCACGACGGCGTCGGGGCCGCCCTCGCCGGCCAGTTCGATGGCGGCATCGATCAGCGCGTTGCGCAGGTCGCCGTGGTGGTAGCCGCGCTTGCCCTGGCGGGCGGAGCGGCCTCTGCCCCCCTCACCCGTCCCGGAACCCGCAGCGCTGGTGTTCGCCTCCATGCCCCCATCCTGCCCTATGTTGACGCCATTAACATCTACTGCCACTATCAAGTTTACGGCGTCAACATTCATCGCGTCCGCCGTGCGCGCCACCCATCTCCGATGTCCCGGGGGATATCTCATCGTGCTCCGACGCATAGCCGATCTCACCCATCGCAGAGCCCGCCTGGTACTGCTGTTCTCCCTGCTCGCGGCGGTCGGGCTGGGCGCCATCGGCCTCGGCGCCTTCGGCCAGCTCAAGGGCGGCGGGTTCGACGACCCCGACTCGCCCAGCTCGCGCGCGGCGGCCGTCATCGACGACACCTTCCAGGGTGAGGACAACCTCGTCCTGCTCGTCCGGGCCGAGGGCGGCGAACTCGCCGCGCCCGCCGTCCAGAAGGCCGGCACCGAACTGACCAAGGGGCTCAAGTCCCAGCCGGGGGTCACGCGGGTCGCCTCCTACTGGGCGCCGGGCGGCTCGGCCCTCACCTCCCGCGACCACACCCAGGCGCTGGTCCTCGCCCACGTCGATCAGGAGGACGCCCAGGAGGTCAAGAAGATCACCGACAAGTGGACCGGCGACCGCGGCGCGATCTCCGTGCGCGCGGGCGGCGGAGCCGCGCTCAACGAGCAGGTCAACGCGCAGGTCTCCAAGGACCTCGCGGTGGCCGAGGGCATCGCGGTGCCCCTCACCCTCATCCTGCTGACCATCGCCTTCGGCAGCGTGGTGGCCGCCCTGGTTCCGCTGGCCATCGGCTTGGTCGCCATCTTGGGCACCTTCGCCGAGCTGTATGTGATCGGCGGCGTCACCGACGTCTCCGTCTTCGCCGTCAACCTGACCACCGCGCTCGGCCTCGGGCTCGGCATCGACTACGGCCTGCTGCTGGTCAGCCGCTTCCGAGAACGGCTCGGCGCCGGTGACGAGGTCCACGCCGCACTCCGGACGACGGTGCGCACGGCCGGGCGCACCATTCTCTTCTCGGCCGCCACCGTGATCGCGGCCCTCGCGGCGCTGCTGCTGTTCCCGCCGTTCTTCCTGCGCTCGTTCGCCTACGCCGGAATCGGCGTCGTCCTCATCGCGGCGCTCTCCGCGCTGTTCATCGTCCCCGCGCTGCTCGCCGCGCTCGGCCACCGCGTCAACAGGGGCCGGCTGCCGTGGGCGGACGCCGTGCGCAAGCCGGATGCCCCGCTGTGGGGGCGGGTGGCGGGGACGGTCATGCGGCGGCCCGTGCTCACCGCGCTGCCGGTGCTGGCCGCATTGCTCCTGGCAGCCGCTCCGCTGCTGGGCGCCTCCTTCGGCTCACCCGACGAGCGGGTGCTCCCGGAGAACGCCGAGAGCCGGCAGGTCGCCGCCGCCCTCCAGCACGACTTCGCCGGGAACGAGTCGGCGGCCATCCCGGTAGTGACCGAGGGGAGGGCCGCCGACGGGGCCGTGGCCGCGTACGCGCGGAAGATCTCCCGGCTGGAGGGCGTCGTCCGCGTCCGGGCCGCGACCGGCACCTACGCCGAGGGGCGCCCGCTCCGGGAGCCCGGGGGCGCCACACCCGCCGGGTACAGCGAGCAGGGTGTGCACCGGCTGGATGTGACCACCGGGGTCACTCCCGCCTCCGACCGGGCGCAGGACCTGGTGCACGAGATCCGCGACGTGCCAGGGCCCGGCACCGGCACCCTGGTCGGCGGCCGGGACGCGGCGCTCGTCGACTCCAAGGCGTCCATCGGTGACAAGCTGCCGGCGGCCATCGCCTGGGTCGTCGGCTCGACGTTCGTGCTGCTCTTCTTGTTCACCGGCAGCATCGTCCAGCCGCTGCGCGCCCTGGTGCTCAACGGCATCAGCCTGACCGCCGCCATCGGCGCGATGGTGTGGGTCTTCCAGGACGGCCATCTCTCCTCGCTGCTGGGCTTCACCGCGATGCCGATGGACACCTCCATGACAGTGCTGATGTTCTGCATCGTCTTCGGGCTCTCCATGGACTACGAGGTCTTCGTGACCAGCCGCGTCAAGGAACTGCACGACGCGGGCGCGAGCGACCGGGAAGCCGTGGTCGGCGGGCTCTCGCACACCGGGCGGATCGTGACCATGGCGGCGGGGCTGCTGGCGGTGAGCTTCTTCGCCTTCGTCACCGGCAACGTCAGCTTCATCCAGATGTTCGGCCTGGGCAGCGGGCTGGCGATCCTGATCGACGCGGTCGCGGTACGCGGCGTGCTGGTGCCCGCCGCGATGCGGCTGCTGGGCCGCGCCGCCTGGTACGCGCCCGGCCCCCTGCGCAAGCTGCACGCGAAAGCGGGCCTGAGCGAGAGCGGCGGAGCGGCGGACGATCCCGCCGAGCAGCCCGCCGAACCCGCTGGACCCGCCGGGGCGGAGGAGCGGCTGCCCGCGTCCACCAGCGTCTGAGCGGCGGCCCGCCCGGATTGCGTCCGGCCCCTCCCGGGCCGCCCGTCCGGCCGCACGACGCATGACGCACCGTGGCCCGCACTTCCGGCTCTCGCCGGAGGTGCGGGCCACGCGCTGTGGTGCGGGGCGGCTGCGCGCCGGGGACTACTTGCTCGTGAACTTCTCGTATTCCTTGAGCACTTCCTCGGTCGGGCCGTCGAGCAGCAGCTCGCCCTTCTCCAGCCACAGCACCCGCTCACATGTGTCGCGGATGGACTTGTTGTTGTGGCTGACCAGGAAGACCGTGCCCGCCTCCTTGCGCAGCTCGCGGATGCGGGCCTCGGAGCGCTTCTGGAACTTCTTGTCGCCGGTGGCCAGCGCCTCGTCGATCATGAGCACGTCGTGGTCCTTGGCGGCGGCGATCGAGAAACGCAGCCGGGCGGCCATGCCGGAGGAGTAGGTGCGCATCGGCAGCGTGATGAAGTCGCCCTTCTCATTTATGCCGGAGAAGTCGACGATGCCCTGGTAGCGCTCGGCGACCTCCTCGCGGGTCATGCCCATCGCCAGTCCGCCCAGGACCACGTTCCGCTCGCCGGTCAGGTCGTTCATCAGCGCCGCGTTCACGCCCAGCAGCGAGGGCTGGCCGTCGGTGTAGACCTTGCCGCTCTCGGCGGGCAGCAGGCCGGCGATGGCCTTGAGCAGCGTGGACTTGCCCGAGCCGTTGGAGCCGATGAGGCCGACGGCCTGGCCCTTGTAGGCGGTGAAGCTGACGCCCCGGACCGCGTGCACCTCGCGCATACCGCCGCCCGGCCTGCGCCGCACGATGCGGTTGAGGGCCGCCGTCGCGCTGCCCCTGCCCTTGGATCCGCCGTAGACGCGGTAGACGATGTGCAGGTCTTCGGCGATGACGGTCGGCACCCAGGGCCCCGGGGTCTGCTGGGCCTGGGCTTCCGTCTTCTGACCGGACTCGGCGGGGCTACCGCTCTGCTCGGTGTGCTCAGCCACGGCCATAACGCTCCTCCGCCTTCCAGAAGAAAACAAATCCGCCGACGCCGACCAGCACGGCCCAGCCCAGCGCGAGGGCCCACACGTGGGGCGGCAGCTCGGCGGCCGGGTATTCGTGGATGAAGGCGAAGCGCATGAGGTCCATGTACACCGCGGCGGGGTTGGCCAGCAGGACGTCGGTCACCCAGCTCGGCGCGTTCGCCCGGGTCTCCAGCATGTGCCGCAGCGGGAACATCACGCCGGACGCGTACATCCAGGTCCGGGTGATGAAGGGCATGAGCTGCGCCAGGTCCGGCGTCTTGCTGCCGAGCCGGGCCATGATGAGCGCCAGGCCGGTGTTGAACCCGAACTGGCAGACCAGGGCAGGCAGGATCAGCAGCCAGGACCAGGTCGGCATCTGCCCGAAGCCCAGCAGGATGACGACCAGCACGATCATCGAGTAGAGCAGCTGCTGGAGCTGCTGGAGCGAGATCGAGATGGGCAGCGAGGCGCGCGGGAAGTGCAGGGCGCGCACGAGTCCGAGGTTCGAGGAGATGGCCCGGACCCCGTTGAGCGCCGAGGTCTGGGTGAAGGTGAAGACGAACACCCCGGTGACCAGGAAGGGAATGTAGTTCTGGTCTCCGCCCGGGGTGCCCCGGCGGCTGCCGAGGAGGATGCCGAAGATGAAGAAGTAGACCGCCGCGTTCAGCAGCGGGGTGGCGACCTGCCACAACTGGCCCAGTTTCGCCTGGCTGTACTGGGCTGTCAGCTTCGCCCGGGAGAAGGCGAGAATGAAGTGCCTCCGCGCCCACAGCCGCCGCGTGTACTCGGGCAGCGAGGGCCGGGCTCCGCTCACCGACAGGCCGTACTTGGCCGCGAGTTCGGCCGGGGTCAGACGGTCGTCCAGTGACGGCGGAGGGGTCACACCGACGGCACTGTCGTGGGTTTTCTCGCTCACGTTGGAAACTTTCGTCCTCACACTGCGCAAGTGGATCCGGTGCTGATGCTGTCAGATACGAGCCTGTCAGATCACGGGAGGGCGTCCGAGCCGCGTCAGACGCCATACCGTACGCCACCGCATGGGCCTGCGGGCCCCGGCCGGCGTCGTCCAGCCCTCTTTGAATCCGCCCAGCCACGCCTTGAGCGCGGGCAGCGACGGGCGGCGGGCGAGGGTGAGCAACAGCCATACGCCCAGGTATACGGGCACAAGGGTGGCCGGAAGGTTACGCCGCGCGAGCCATACGCGGTTGCGGGCCACCATCCGGTGGTAGACCGCGTGGCGGCTCGGCGCGGTCGTGGGGTGGTGCAGCACCATGTCGGCGCGGTATTCGATCCCCCAGCCCGCGTCGAGGGCGCGCCAGGCGAGGTCGGTCTCCTCGTGGGCGTAGAAGAACTCCTCGGGCAGGCCGCCGACTTCGGCCAGGACGCGGGTGCGCACGGCGTTGGCGCCGCCGAGGAAGGTGGTGACCTTCGAGGAGCGCAGCGGGTCGGCGGCGCGCAGCCTGGGGACGTGGCGGCGCTGGGTCTCGCCGGTGTCCGGGTCGGCGATGCGGAAGCTGATGATGCCCAGCTTCCGGTCCGCCTCGAACGCCTCGCGCACCAGTTCCGCGGTGTCGGTGGCGGGGAGCAGCCCGTCGTCGTCCAGGAAGAGCAGCGCGTCCATCTCGGCGCCCGAGGGGCCGAACGCCTCGATGCCGACATTGCGCCCGCCGGGGATCCCGAGGTTTTCCGGAAGCTCGACCGTCCGTACACCTTCCGGCAGCTCCGGCAACGGCGCACCGTTACCCACCACCACGACCTCGACCGGATCGCCGTCCTGCTTGGCGACCGAGTCGAGCAGCGCGCGCAGTTCCTCGGGCCGGTTGCCCATGGTGAGGACGACGGCACCGAGTCGCATCTTCCCCTCGCCCCCCGTCACTTGAGCCTGCTGGAGGCGAGGATGGACACCAGGTGCAGCAGCGTCTGGAGGACCGCGATCCCCGCGAGGACCGCGACACCGAGCCGGCTGAAGAACAGGTCGCCCCGGACCTGGTCCACGATCGCCAGCACGATGATCAGCAACGACGCCTCGATGCCGAGGACCAGCCGGTGGAACTTCAGCGCCGCGGCTGCCTTGCGTGCCAGCGCCATACCGGAGGAGCGCGGCTCGGAAGCCGACTCCTTGACCGGCGGCAGCCCGCCCTGGTGGCGGGCGACGCCGACCAGGTCGGACTCCGCCTTGATCAAGATGGCGCCGAGCGCCGCGAGGGTGCCGAGGAAGGCCCACAGCCAGTCGATGCGGCCCCCGCCCCACAGGTCCGCGGCGCGCAGGCCGAAGCCGACGAGCACCGCGGCGTCGCACAGGTAGGCCCCGACCCGGTCCAGGTAGACCCCGCCGAGCGAGAACTGCTTCTTCCAGCGGGCCACCTCGCCGTCCACACAGTCGAGCAGCAGGTAGAGCTGGACCATCACCGCGCCGAGGACCGCTCCGGGAATCCCGGGCACCAGCAGGGCCGGCGCCGAGAGGACCCCGGCGACGGTCATCACATACGTCAGCTGGTTGGGGGTGATCCTGGTGTTCACCAGGTGCCGGTCGATCCGCAGCGAGATCTCGCGCATGTAGAGCCGGCCCGCCCAGTGCTCACCGCTTCGCCGGTCCTTCACCCCGGCGGGGTGGACGACCGGCCGCAGCTCAGCTACCGATGGCTTGTGCATAGTCCGCGTACGCGTCCCTGATCTGGTCGGTGGACAGGTCGAGGTGTTCCAGGATCGTGTAGCGCCCGGGCCGGGTCTGGGGGGCGTACTCGACGACCTTGACGAATTCATCGGCGTCGAACCCGATGTCCTGCGGCAGCACCGGCAGATGGTGGCGCCGCAGCACCTCCACCATCAGCTTCGCCGTGTCCTTGTCCCCGCGCAGGTAGGTGGCGAAGGCGGCGCCGAGGCCGCACTGCTCACCGTGCGGCGCCGCGCGCTT
Organism: Streptomyces axinellae; assembly: GCF_039532135.1. Lineage (NCBI taxonomy): Bacteria > Bacillati > Actinomycetota > Actinomycetes > Kitasatosporales > Streptomycetaceae > Streptomyces > Streptomyces axinellae. The sequence goes on along the minus strand of NZ_BAAARJ010000006.1, from coordinate 388,832 downwards.
GGGGTAGAGCAGGTCGAAGCCGTGGTTGATCTCGTGGCAGGCACCGGAGGCAGGGCGGCTGTCCCCGGCGACCGACATGGAGATCCCGGTGAGCACCAGGCCCTCGGCGAGCACCTGGAGGAAGCCGTCGTCGCTGACGTCTCCCGGATGGTGCAAGATCGCCTCGCCCGCCTGGCGTGCCATGGCGGCGGCCAGCCCGTCGATGTCCTCGCCGCAGACCTCGTGCCCCAGCTCCCAGTCCTTGACGGCCGAGATGTTGGAGATGACATCGCCGATGCCGGAGCGGATGTAGCGCTCGGGGGCCTCGCGGATGACGTCGAGATCGATGACGACGGCGATCGGGTTGGGCACTCCGTAGGAGCCGCGCCCGGCGTCGTTGTCGAGGGTGGCGACCGGCGAGCACAGGCCGTCGTGCGACAGGTTCGTCGCGACGGCCACCAGCGGGAGGCCGATACGGGCCGCCGCGTACTTCGCACAGTCGATGATCTTGCCGCCGCCCAGCCCGACGACGGCGTCGTAGCGGCCGGACTTCATCGCGTCGCCCAGCTTGACCGCGTCGTCGATGGTGCCGCCGCCGACCTCGTACCAGGAGGCGTTGGGCAGCTCGGGCGCGAACCGTTCACGCAGCGCGGCGCCGGAGCCGCCGCTGATGGCGAAGGCGAGCTTCCCGTTGGTGGAGATCCGCTGATCGGCCAACAGGCCCGCCAGGTCGTCCAGCGCGCCGCGGCTGATGTCCACGACGACCGGCGACGGAATGAGGCGGGTCAGTACTGGCATGCGATCTCCCGGCCCTTGGCGAGGTCGTCGTGGTTGTCGATCTCGACCCACTTGACGTCGCCGATGGGGGCGACATCGACCTTGAAGCCGCGGTTGACCAGCTCCTGGTAGCCGTCCTCGTAGTAGAGCTGCGGGTCCTTCTCGAAGGTGGCCTTGAGCGCGTCGGCCAGCTCGGCGCCCGCCTCGGCCTCGATGAGGGTGAGGCCGATGTACTCGCCGGTGGCCTCGGCCGGGTCCATCAGCTTGGTGATGCGCTGGACGCCCTTGGCGGGATCGACGACGACCTTCATCTCCTCGTCGGCCAGGTCCTTGACCGTGTCGAGCGCGAGGATGATCTTCTGGCCGTTCCCGCGCGCGTCCAGCAGGGTCTTCTCCACGGAGACGGGGTGCACGGTGTCGCCGTTGGCCAGCAGCACGCCCTCCTTGAAGACCTCACGGGCGCAGTAGAGGGAGTAGGCGTTGTTCCACTCCTCGGCCTTGTCGTTGTCGATGAGGGTGAGCTTGACGCCGTGCTTGGCCTCCAGCTCGGCCTGCCGCTCGTAGACGGCTTCCTTGCGGTAGCCCACGACGACCGCGACATCGGTCAGCCCGACCTCCGCGAAGTTGGCCAGTGCGATGTCCAGGACGGTGGTCTCACCATCGACAGGCACCAGGGCCTTGGGCAGGGTGTCGGTGTAGGGGCGCAGACGCCGTCCAGCGCCGGCTGCCAGCACGAGGCCGATCATGCGGGTTCTCCTGTTTCGTCGTGTACAGCGGGTGCTTGGGAGGACACCCAGAAACGGATGCTCTCGGTGAGCACCAGGGCCGCGATGACCACTGCGAGCGCGGTCAGCGCGAAAATGAAGCCTTGTGTGTGGCTGTTTCCACCCAGCCACAGGGCGGCGGCGATCGTGACCACCAGGGTCCTGCCCTCGTGTCCGCCGACCGCCCGCACCAGCCATCGCGCGGGCGCACCCGTGCCACCGCGGATGCGGTACACCGCGTCGTAGTGATGGTAGGCGAGAGCCGCGACCAGCCCGAAAGCCGCGGGAAGCGCCCCGTCGGCGGATGATCTGGCGGCGAGTACGAGGAGGGTGCCGTATTCCGCGATACGGAAGAGAGGCGGGAGCAGCCAGTCCAGGGGCCCCCGGAGGGGCGAGGCCAGGCTGAGACCGGTGCACAGGAGGTACAGCACCGCGGCGAGCACCGGCCACAGGCTGCCGAGCGGAGCGGCCCACGCGGTGGCGAGGATCACCGCGGTGCCGAGCAGTGCCACGGCGGGCGGACCGAAGCGCGGCAGGCGCACGGCGTGCAGCGCGCGGGCGCACAGCTCGGCGGCCGGGCCGCTGTCGGTCAGTGCCCGTACGGCCTCGGCGGCGGCCTCGGTGCGCGGGGCCCGGCGGGTCAGCGAGCGCAGCAGCCGGCCGGCCGTGGTGTAGCAGGCCGCGAAGGCGCCGGCGATCAGCAAGGCGACGAAGGTGATGCGCGGGGTGGTGGCCGCTGTCAGTACCGCGATGAGCGCCCAGCGCTCCCCGATCGGCAAGATGATCATGCGGCGGGCCCATACGGTCCAGCCCGTGCTGTCCAGCCGGCCCGAAAGCGCCGCCGTGGGGCTGGTGTTGGCGCCCGTGGCCGTGTCCGGTCCTCCCGCGTTGGCCTCGTTGAAGGAGAAGTCCACGGTGTGGCGCGCTGTCATCAACAGCATCGCGCCGAGCGCCAGCGCCCAGACGTCATCGCCGCCGCGTGCGGCGCCCAGCGCGAGGCCCGCGTAGTAGGAGTACTCCTTGGCGCGGTCGAAGGTGGCGTCCAGCCAGGCGCCCAGCTTCGAATACTGCAGGTCGTAGCGGGCGAGCTGGCCGTCGGTGGCGTCCAGGACGAACGAGGCGATCAGCAGCACCCCGGCCGCGACGAAGCCACTCCGCTCCCCCGTCGCCGCGCACGCCGCGGCGATCAGCGCGGTGATCAGCGAGGCGGTGGTGACCTGGTTGGGGCTCAGGCCCCGGCGGGCGCACCAGCGGGCGAGGTAGCGGGAGTAGGGGCTGATGCAGAAGGTGGTGAAAAAGCCGTCCCGGGACTTCACGGCCGAGCGCAGCCGCACCCGCTCGTCGTCCACCGCCGCCACGGCGGACGCCGCCTGCGCACGCGCCGCCTCCCCGTCGGGGACGCCGGCGACCAGCACGCCCAGTTCGGGGCGGTGGACCGCCACACCCGCGCCCTCCAGCGCCCGCGCCGCCTCGTCCGGGCCGCCCGTCAGGCCGTCGGGCAGCGTCCGCCGGGTCCCGGGGGCGAGCCCGAGTACGCCGGGGAGGGCGGCGGCGTCGAACCTGGGGTCCTTCAGCGCGAGGCGCAGGGCGTGCCGGTGGCCGACGAAGCGGGGATCGACCAGGGCGAGGCGTTCGCCGGGTGCCGCCGCCGTGAGCTGTGCGGCGGCCGAGGCCGCGTCGGCGGCCACGCGCACGTCGAAGCCGAGCGACCGCAGGTCGTCCTCCAGCGACGACCCGGCGACCGGCGGACCGGTGAGGATGGCGGTCGACAGAACGAACTCACTCCTTGGAAGCTGGCGTACCCGCGCAAGAGGGGACAGCAGGGGCAGCGGGCACGGCGCGCCATCGCCCGGCCGGGGGCTGGCGCGGCATGTCGGCAGAGAGTATCGGATCGCCGGAGCGGGGCCTTCACCGAGCGTTCATCGCCCCGGTGTTGCCCGCCGGGAGCCCGCGCGCACCAGCATGGTCGATCACGGGCCCGGGTCACAACCGGGGCGGCTCGCGGCTCTCACGAGGGCCGATAGGGTTCGGGCATGACGTGGTTGATCACCGGCGGGGCCGGTTACATCGGCGCACATGTCGCCCGGGCGATGACGGCGGCCGGCGAGCGCGCCGTGGCGCTCGACGACCTGACCAGCGGTATCCCCGAGCGCCTTCCGTCCGAGGTGCCCCTGGTGCGCGGCTCCGTGCTGGACCGCCCGCTGCTGGAGCGCACGCTCGCCGGGCACGGGATCAGCGGCGTGATCCATCTCGCCGCCAAGAAGCAGGTCGGCGAGTCGGTCGAGCAGCCGCTCCACTACTACCGGGAGAACGTGCAGGGCCTGACGGAACTGCTGGGCGCCGTGGTCGGTGCGGGGATCCGCCGCTTCGTCTTCTCCTCGTCCGCCGCCGTCTACGGCATGCCCGATGTGGACCTGGTGACCGAGGACACCCCGGCCGTGCCGATCAACCCGTACGGCGAGACCAAGCTGGCCGGCGAGTGGCTGGTGCGCGCCACGGCCCGGGCCCACGGGCTGGAGACGGCCTGTCTGCGCTACTTCAACGTGGCGGGCGCCGCCGAGCCCGGCCTGTCGGACACCGGCGTCTTCAACATCGTCCCGATGTACTTCGACGCCCTGACCCGCGGTGTGGCCCCCGGGATCTTCGGCGACGACTATCCGACCCCGGACGGCACCTGCGTCCGGGACTACATCCATGTGCGCGACCTGGCCGACGCACATGTCGCGGCTGCCCGCGCGCTGGGCGGCGGCCGGGGGGCGGGGCGCGATCTGACGCTGAACGTCGGCACCGGCGAGGGCGTCTCCGTACGGGAGATGGCCGAGGTGATCGCGGAGGTCACCAGCCGGCACGAGCCCGCGCCCCGGGTGCTGCCGCGCCGCCCCGGTGATCCGGCGCGGGTGGTCGCCTCGGCCGAGCGGATCCGCGCCGAGCTGGGCTGGCAGCCGCGCTTCGGCGTCCGGGAGATGGTCTCCTCGGCGTGGGAGGGCTGGCTGCTGCACCATCCGGAAGCTCGCGATCCGGAGGCTCGCAACCCGGCGCACTGAGCAGTCAGGGGGCGCCCTCGGGGTGTGCGGAGTGGACAGAAGCGCTCACGATGCGGAGTCGGGGCGTTAACTGCGGCACACTGGATCGCGCTGCCCACAGGCCCACAAGAAGGATCAACATGGCGAACAGCTCAGCGGCCCCGATCATGCTCGAACTGGTCGATGAGAACGGGACGACGATCGGCACCGCGGAGAAGCTCTCCGCCCATGTGCCTCCCGGCCGGCTGCACCGGGCCTTCTCCGTCTTCCTCCTGGACGCCGCGGGCAGACTGCTGCTCCAGCGGCGTGCACTGGGGAAATACCACTCGCCGGGAGTGTGGTCCAACACCTGCTGCGGGCACCCCTACCCCGAGGAGCCCCCCTTCGCCGCGGCCACCCGCCGGGTCGGTGAGGAGCTGGGCGTGGCCCCCTCGCTGCTGCGCGAGGCGGGCACGGTGCGCTACAACCACCCGGACCCGGCCTCGGGTCTCGTCGAGCAGGAGTACAACCACCTGTTCGCCGGGCTGGTGCGCGAGGAGTTGCGGCCGGATCCCGAGGAGATCGCCGAAACGGCGTTCGTGACGCCGGAAGAGCTGGAGAAGCGGCACGCCACCGACGCGTTCTCCACCTGGTTCATGACGGTCCTGGACGCGGCGCGTCCCGCGATCCGCGAAGTGACGGGTGGCGCCGGCGGCTGGTGAGCGCCGGCGGCCATACGGCTGTCGCACCGGGCTCAGCCGGCGGCTGGGGGTGTCAGGGGGAGCGCGGCCCAGATGACCTTGCCGCCGGAGCTGGTCTGCTCGATGTCGCACATGCCGCCCGCCTCGCCGGTGACGGCCTTGACCAGCAGCAGCCCGCGACCGCCGGTGTGCTCCGCGAGCGGATCGGCGTCCAGCGCCTTGGGGCGGTAGGGGTGGCAGTCCTCGACTGCCACCCGCAGCCAGCCGCCCCCCAGGGAGACCTCCACGCCGATCTGCGGTGAGAGCAGCGCCGCGTGCCGCACGGCGTTGGTGACCAGTTCGGAGAGGATCAGCAGCAGGCCCTCCACCGTCTCCTCGCCCACGGGAGCCGGCTGCCGCCGCAGCAGATCCCGTACGGCGTGCCGTATGCGGGGCACCGAGGCGTCCGTCGAGGGCACGGTGAAGCGCCAGGTGCCGTCGGCGACGCGGGGCTCGGCGCGTGGTGCGGCGCCTGATCCGGTGACGGTGACACGGCTTTCGGAGCGGCCCTGGCGCTCCCGGCGGGTGGTGGTCTCCTCGGGCGGCCCGGCGCGCTCCGGGCGCGGCTCTACCCGCACGGTGTTCTCCTGACACGGGTACCCGCCGCGCTCCTGTACCGGCGTCGCGGCCGGAGCGAACTCTCCGGTAACGGAAGAAACGACTCTCCCCGCGCCCGGGGGCGCCTTGCTGACGACGACGGATCCACGCCTGCCGCGGCTCTCCATCTCCGCACCCCGCTCTCCTCGGTGGTCACTGTTCGGGCTTCCGGCGCATGAGCGTTCTTGCAGATGCACTTGCACCGAGTGTTGGCGCTCCGAGGGCCAGGCCCGGTCCAGTGACTGCAAGTTGGCACTTATCGATGGCAATTGACAGAAGACTTACGCACCGATCAGATCTGCGACTGATCTTGCACTGTCCCGGCCCCTCGTCGGCCTCTCACCGGCCCGTCATGGTGGCTCCCCCGAGGCCCGTACGGGCATCCGCGTGGATACGATCACGTCCATGGAGCCGACTCTGCTCACCTCCCGGGACGACGCGGCCACCACGGACGGCCCCGGCGGCGGCGCCGGGGTCGTGACCGTCACCATCCGCCACCCGGAAAGGCGCAACGCCATGACACCCGGCATGTGGCGGCGGCTGCCCGTGCTCCTGAAGGACCTCGCCGCCGATCCGAGCGTGCGCGTGCTGGTCCTGACCGGGGCCGAGGACACCTTCTGCGCGGGCGCCGACATCGGCTCCCTGCGCGACACCGGGGCTGAGGGGGACGGGTCTTCCCCAGGCGGCGCCCTGGCGGAGCAGCAAGCCCTGGCGGCGACGGCGGAAGAGGCACTGGCCCGCTTCCCCAAGCCCACCCTCGCGGCCGTACGCGGTTACTGCGTCGGCGGCGGATGTCAGCTCGCCGCCGCCTGCGACCTGCGATTCGCCGCCGAGGACGCGCTGTTCGGCATCACCCCCGCGAAGCTCGGCATCGTCTATCCGGCCGCCTCCACCGAGCGGCTGGTACGCCTGGTGGGCCCGGCGACCGCGAAGTACCTGCTCTTCTCCGGCGAACTGATCGGCGCGGAGCGCGCGCTGCGCACCGGGCTGGCCGACGAGGTGCACCCGGCGGACGAACTGGACCGGAGAATCGCCTCTTTCGCCCGTACGCTGACCCGGTGCTCGGCCCTGACCCAGGCGGCGGCCAAGGACTTCGCCGACGGGCGCACCGACCCCACGCGGCGCGCCCGCTGGCAGCGGGAAGCCGCGGCGGGCGGCGAGGCCGCCGAGGGGGTGGCCGCCTTTCTGGAGCGCCGGCCACCCCGGTTCAACTGGCCTTCCTGATCCGGCCGTTCACGATCCGCCCGCGTCCGGTGTGCGGTCGGCCGCGGTTCGGCAGCGGCATATGCCGGGTGGAGGAGCGCAGCCGGAGAGCGAGGCGGAGTCTGTCGTTCCCCTCCCCTTCAGGTCGCTCATACCGCCCGGTAGCGTACGGGCATGACGTCACTCCCCGAACGCGCCGGGCGGCGCTGTCACAGCGCATTGAACGCCCTGCACTCCACGCTGTACTTCTCACCCGTGCTGGGGAAGGAACTCGCGCCCTACGGCATCGAGGACTCGCACGCGGTGAACCTGGCCGTGCGGGCCGCACCCCTGGGCGCCGCGTCCGCCGGCACCGTGACGGCCACGTTCTACAACTACAGCCACACGCTGGTCGCCCGCTTCGTCCCCGAGGTGTGGGACTCCGCCTCCCCCGCGACCGTGCTGGCCGCACGGCTGCGCGCGGTGGACGCCACGCTGCGCAACCTCCTGGGCGAGCAGGCGGTGACCTCCGAGGAGATGGCCGAGGCCGCCGGACTGGCGCTCACCGCGGCGGAGGGCTGCACCCGCTCGGGCCGCCCGCTGTACGCGGCCAACGCCGACCTGCCCGTACCGACCGTGGCCCAGGCCCCGCACCTGGCGCTGTGGCACGCGGCGACGCTGCTGCGCGAGCACCGCGGAGACAGCCACATCACCGCGCTCCAGAACGCCGAACTCGACGCCCTGGAAGCCCTGGTGAGCCACACCGCCACCGGCCGCGGCATGAGCCCCGCCTGGGTGATGAGCACGCGCGGCTACAACACGCAGGACTGGTCGGCGGCCCAGCTGCGGCTCGTCGAGCGCGGGCTGCTGGGCAGGGACGGCGAGCTGACCGAACAGGGCGTGCGGCTACGTCGAACGCTGGAGGAGGAGACGGACCGGCTGGATCGTCACCCCTACGAACGGCTGGGCGCCGAGGGCGTCGCGCGGCTGACCGAACTGGCAGGCGGGTTCGCGCGCGCGGCGGCCGAGGCGGGCGCCTATCCGGCCGACCTCATCAGCAAGGGCTGACCAGCGAGCCGACCGGGGCCGCCCGCGCGCCGGAGCGGAACCGGCCCGGCTGACCAGCGGCTCAGGGCCCTTCCACGGCCGCCCCGCCTGCTCCGCGCTGTCGTACCCACCTGCCACAATGCATGCCTACCGGGGGACCACAGCACCGAGAAGGCGGAACGAACCATCGTGACGACGACCATCGAAGGCAGGATCGCCGAGGAACTCGGCGTACGCGAGCGGCAGGTCAGCGCCGCAGTCGAGCTGCTCGACGGCGGGTCGACCGTGCCGTTCATCGCGCGCTACCGCAAGGAAGCGACCGAGATGCTCGACGACGCGCAGCTGCGCTCCCTGGAGGAGCGGCTGCGGTATCTGCGGGAGCTGGAGGAGCGGCGCGAGTCGATCCTGGAGTCCGTGCGCGGCCAGGGCAAGCTCACCGAGGAGCTGGAGGCGCAGCTGCGCGCCGCCGACTCCAAGGCGCGGCTGGAGGACATCTACCTTCCCTTCAAACCCAAGCGCCGCACCAAGGCACAGATCGCCCGGGAGGCCGGTCTGGAGCCGCTCGCCGACGGGCTGCTCGCGGATCCCACGACCGAGCCGTCGGCCGCGGCAGCCGCCTTCGTCGACGCCGGGGCCGCCGAGAAGGGAGTCGCGGACGCCTCCGCCGCGCTGGAAGGCGCCCGCGCGATCCTGGCGGAGCGCTTCAGCGAGGACCCCGACCTGATCGGTGAGCTGCGCGAACGCATGTGGGAGCGGGGCCGGCTCGCCGCGAAGGTGCGCGAGGGCAAGGAGGAGCAGGGCGCGAAGTTCGCCGACTATTTCGACTTCTCCGAGGACTTCACCGCACTGCCCTCGCACCGGATTCTCGCGATGCTGCGCGGCGAGAAGGAGGAGGTCCTCGACCTCACCCTGGAGCCGGAGCCCGCCGGGGAGGACGCGGTGCAGGAGGGCCCCAGCTCCTACGAGCGCTCCATCGCGCACCGCTTCGGCGTGCGGGACGAGGGCCGTCCGGCCGACAAGTGGCTGGCCGAGACGGTGCGCTGGGCCTGGCGCACCCGCGTGCTGGTGCACCTGGGCATCGATCTGCGCACAAGGCTGCGCACGGCGGCCGAGGACGAGGCGGTGCGCGTCTTCGCCGCCAACCTGCGCGACCTGCTGCTGGCGGCCCCCGCGGGCACCCGCGCCACGCTGGGCCTGGACCCGGGGCTGCGTACGGGTGTGAAGGTCGCCGTCATCGACGCGACGGGCAAGGTCGCCGCCACGGACACGGTCTACCCGCACGCACCGCACAAGCGGTGGGAGGAGTCCCTGGCCAAGCTGGCCGCCCTCGCGGAGGGTCATGGTGTCGAGCTGGTCGCCATCGGCAACGGCACCGCGTCGCGGGAGACCGACAAACTGGCGGGCGAGCTGATCGCGGCCAAGCCGGAGCTGAAGCTGACCAAGGTGATGGTCTCGGAGGCCGGCGCCTCGGTGTATTCGGCCTCGGCCTTCGCCTCACGGGAGCTGCCGGAGCTGGATGTCTCGCTGCGCGGGGCCGTCTCCATCGCGCGCCGGCTCCAGGACCCGCTGGCGGAGCTGGTGAAGATCGACCCGAAGTCGATCGGCGTGGGCCAGTACCAGCACGACCTGTCCGAGGTGAAGCTGTCCCGCTCGCTGGACGCGGTGGTCGAGGACTGTGTGAACGGCGTGGGGGTGGACGTCAACACCGCCTCGGCGCCGCTGCTTTCGCGGGTTTCGGGCATCGGCTCGGGGCTGGCGGAGAACATCGTCGCGCACCGCGACAGCAACGGGCCCTTCAAGAACCGGACCGAGCTGAAGGATGTCGCGCGGCTGGGCCCCAAGGCGTTCGAGCAGTGCGCGGGCTTCCTGCGCATCCGCGGCGGCACCGACCCGCTGGACGCCTCGGCGGTGCACCCGGAGGCGTACCCCGTGGTGCGCGGCATGGTGCGCACCACCGGCACGGACGTGACGGGCATCATCGGGAACTCCTCGGCGCTGCGCGCCCTGGACCCGAAGGACTTCGTGGACGACACGTTCGGTCTGCCGACGGTCACCGACATTCTGCGCGAGCTGGAGAAGCCGGGCCGCGACCCACGTCCGGCCTTCCGTACGGCCGCGTTCAAGGAGGGTGTCGAGAAGCTCAGCGACCTGGAGCCGGGGCTGGTGCTGGAGGGTGTGGTCACCAACGTGGCCGCGTTCGGCGCCTTCGTGGACGTCGGGGTGCACCAGGACGGCCTGGTGCATGTCTCGGCGATGTCCAAGACCTTCGTGAAGGACCCTCGTGATGTGGTCAAGCCGGGCGACATCGTGAAGGTGCGCGTCCTGGACGTCGATGAGGCACGCAAGCGGATCTCGCTGACGCTGCGCCTGGACGACGAGCCCGAGGCGGGCGGCGGCGCGCGGCGCGGCGGCCGGGATCGCCGGCGCGGCGGCGAGGGCCGCGAGGGCGGCACCGAGAACCGGGGCGGCGGCGCCCCGCGCCAGCGGCAGGGCTCATCCAAGGACGGCGGCGGCAAGGGCGGCGGTCCCAGGGGCGGCCAGAAGGGTGGCGCCAAGCGCCGTGGCGGGCAGAGCGCTGCCGCGCCCGCACCGGGCAACAGTGAGATGGCTGAGGCACTGCGCCGCGCCGGACTGGCGTAGCCGTCGCTCGGAGCGGGCCGAGGTGATGAAGGGCGGTCCCCGGCCGGGGCCGCCCTTCCCCGTTCATCCGCGTTCATCCACGTAGCGGCGGCGCGCGTCCCACGACGCACTTGCCGACGCGCGCTCACCGGCGCTGTCGGCGCGCGCTCACAGGCGCACCATCACCTCGTCCAGTTCCTTCCTCGTCAGGTCCGGCACCCGGGCCTGTGGGGCGGGGTATCCGACCGGGACGACGTAGGCGCCCCGCTCCTCGGCAGGGCGCTCGCAGATCTCGTTGAGGAAGCGCATGGGGCTGGGGGTGTGGGTCAAGGTCGCCAGGCCCGCCTGGTGGAGGGTGGCGAGGAGGAAGCCGACGGCGATGCCGACCGACTCCTTCGTGTAGTAGGGGCGGGGCGAGTGCGGGCCCTTGTGGACCTCGAAGACGACGATGACGGCGGGCGCGGTCTCCAGGAACGGCTTGTCCGCGTCGGTGCCCAGCGGGGCCAGCGCGGCCAGCCACTCGTCGGAGGCGCGGCGCTCGTAGAATTCGCGCTCCTCGGCCTCGGCCGCCTCGCGCAGCCGCCGCTTGCGTGCCGGGTCGGTGAGGACGACGAAGCGCCAGGGCTGGACGTGGGCGCCGCTGGGCGCGGTGGCGGCGGCGCGCACCGCCCATTCCAGGACATCGCCGGGTATCGGGCGGGCGTCGAAGTCACGGACGGTACGGCGGCGGGACATGATCTCGTAGAAGGACTTGGCACGGTCCTCCGCCTGCTGGGCGGGGACCTCCATCAGCCGGAGCGGCACCGTCGGGTACGGGCCCGGAGCCGGGTTCAGATCCGGGTTCGGGTTCGGGCCGGAGAGCGAGCGAGACGCTGTGGTACGGACCATAGCGGCAGCACAGCACATCCCGGCTCGCCGGAAAAGGCTTGCGAGCGCCAAGTGCGCAGCGTATGGTCCCGGACTGGCCCTGTTGCCGTCGATTGGAGAGGCCGTTGCGTATCTGAGGTCTGAGACACCGTGTGCCCTGTCTGTGTGCCACGAGTGTGACCTCGGAAGCGAGCCGGCCCTTTCTCTCCGCCTCTCCGTCTTCTGACCTCCTGCCTCTGCGGCGTATCGCGCCCGGGGTCCGGTGTCTCCCGCGTTGTTCACCGCCCCGCTCCACCCCGTACGCGATGCGACCCGGAGGTCCCATGAACGCTTTCACCACCCCTGCCCTGACCTGCTCCCGGCTGTCCTTCTCCTGGCCGGACGGCAGCCCCGTCTTCACCGGTTTCGACCTCTCGGTCGGGCCCGGCCGCACAGGGTTGGTCGGGCTCAACGGCACGGGCAAGTCCACCTTGTTGAAGCTCCTCGCCGGAGAGCTGACGCCCCACACCGGCTCGGTCAAGGTCTCGGGTGAGGTCGGCTATCTGCCCCAGAGCCTCACCCTGGACGTCTCCCTTCGCGTGGACGAGGCGCTGGGTATCGACCGCGCGCGGGCCGCGCTGCACGCCATCGAGGCGGGCGACGCGAGCGAGGAGCACTTCACCGCGGTGGGCGACGACTGGGATGTCGAGGAGCGGGCCCGCGCGACGCTCGATCAGCTCGGGCTCGCCCACGTCGGCCTCGACCGCACCATCGGCGAGGTCTCGGGCGGCGAGTCGGTATTGCTGCGGCTGGCCGCGCTGCTGCTGGCCAGGCCGGACATCCTGCTGCTGGACGAGCCGACGAACAACCTGGACCGGCAGGCCCGCCGCCGGCTGCACGACGCGGTCGCGGGCTTCCACGGCGTGCTCGTCATCGTCAGCCACGACCGCGAACTCCTCGACCGGGTCGAGCAGATCGCCGAGCTGCGCGACGGTGCGGTCACCTGGTACGGCGGCAATCTGGCGGCGTACGAGGAGGCTGTGGCCACCCAGCAGGAGGCGGCCGAGCGGATGGTGCGCGCGGCCGAGACGGACGTGCGGCGGCAAAAGCGCGAGCTGGCCGAGGCGCAGACGAAGCTGGCCCGGCGGGCGCGCTACGGCAGCAGGGTCGCCGCCACCAGCGGCGATCCGAAGATCCTGCTCGGCGCCCGCAAGCGCAGGGCCCAGGAGACGGCGGGCAAGCACCGCAATCTGCACGAGCAGCGGCTGGAGGGCGCCAAGGAGCGGCTGGAGGAGGCGGCCGAGCGGGTACGGGAGGACGCGGAGATCCACGTCGAGTTGCCGTTCACCGCCGTGCCACGCGGACGGCAGGTCCTCACCGTGGAGGACGCCGAGCTGCGGACCGGAGCGCGGGTGACCCTGCGGGTGAACGGGCCCGACCGGATCGCGCTCGTCGGCCCGAACGGGGCGGGCAAGACGACGCTGCTGCGGACCCTCGTCGGGCAGCTCGCGCCCGCGTCCGGCGAGGTGCGCACCCATGTGCCGCTGCGCTGGCTGCCCCAGCGGCTGGATGTGCTCGATGACGCCCTGTCCGTGGTGGAGAACGTCTCCCGGCTGGCGCCGGAGGCCAACAACCAGCAGATCAGGTCCCGGCTGGCCCGCTTCCTGTTCCGGGGCGAGCGCGCCGAGCGCGCGGTGGGCACGCTCTCGGGCGGCGAGCGCTTCCGCGCGACGCTGGCCGCGGTGATGCTCGCCGAGCCCGGGCCGCAGTTGCTACTGCTGGACGAGCCGACGAACAACCTGGACATGGCCAGCGTCCGCCAGCTTCGGGAGGCCCTGGCGGCGTACGAGGGGGCGCTCGTGGTCGCCAGTCACGATGTGCCCTTCCTGCGGGAGCTGGGGATTACGCGCTGGCTGCGGCTGGCGGACGGGGAACTGACGGAGGTGGAGCCGGAGGAGTTGTAGCGCGCGGCGGGGCAGCGGGAGCGGCAGCGCGCGGCGGGGCAGCGCTCCGCGGTGCCGGCGGGGCGGTCCGGGAACGGCCGCAGAGAACCGGAGCCCGGACCTGCGCCGCACCCCGCGCTACCGCATGCGGCGCGAGCGGCGCATGCTCTCCCGTATGGGAGATGTGACGCAAGGGAGCAGGAGCAGGAGCGGCAACAGCGGCGGGAGCGAGGGCGGCCGGGCGGCCGTCGTCATCGGCGGCGGCGTCATCGGTCTGACGACGGCGGTGCTCCTGGCCGAGCGCGGCATGTCCGTACGGCTGTGGGATCCGCAGGCGCCGGAGGAGACGACTTCGGCCGTGGCGGGCGGCCTGTGCTGGCCGTACCGGATCGAGCCGCGGGCGCGGGCTCTGGAGTGGGCTGTCCGCTCCTTCCGCCACTTCGCGTGGCTCGCCGAGCAGCCGCCCCTCACCGGGGTCCGGCTGGTGCGGGGGACGATGCCGGACAGTGTGCCGCCGCCGGAGTGGAGCGCTCTCACGGGTACCCCGCCCCGGGCCCCCGTTGTCGATATGACGTCCTATCTCCCCTACCTGCTGGGGCGGTTCGAGGCGGCGGGCGGGCGCTGTGAGCGCCGCGCGGCGCGTTCGCTCGCGGAGGCCGCCGCCGAGGCTCCCGTCGTCGTCAACTGCAGCGGGCTGGGGGCGCGCGAGCTGGTGCCGGATCCTGCCGTGCGCGCCGTGCGCGGGCAGGTCCTCGTCGTGGAGAACCCCGGCATCGAGGAGTGGTACGTGGCCGCGAGCGGCGCGGCAAGCGAGACGACCTATTTCGTGCCGCAGCCCTTCGGGCTGATCCTGGGCGGCACGGCGCACGACGGCGCCGAGGACCGCACGCCCGATCCGGCGACCGCCGAGGCCATCGTGCGGCGCTGCGCCGCGATCGCTCCGGCACTCGCGGAGACGAAGGTCCTCGAACACCGGGTCGGACTGCGGCCGTTCCGCCCTAGCGTGCGGCTGGAGGCCGAGCGCATACCCGACGGGCGCGGCGGCGAGTCCCTGTGTGTGCACAACTACGGGCACGGCGGCGCGGGCATCACGGTCTCGTGGGGCTGCGCGGTCGATGCGGCGCGGCTGGTGGGCCCGCCGATGCGGACGAGCTGAACGGGCCTGCCCTGCTTGGTCTTTCCGATCGTGTCGAGGCTGACGCGGCGGCTGCCCTTGTCCACGGCGGCCAGGAAGTCCTGCTCCTCGGGCTGGGTCGTCCAGCGTGCGCCGTCGGTGCGTTCGAAGCCGGTACGGGGCGGGTCCGCGGCCGGGCGCGGGGCGGGGGCCGCGTGGGCGAGGGGTGCGGTGGCGAGCAGGGGGAGGAGTGCGGCCGCCGTCAGTGCCGCCGTCTTCCGGTGGGCGCGGCTGAAGCGCATGAGCAGGGCCATGCCACGGACGTCAACCGTGCGGCCTCCGGTGCAGAAGAGGCGTGTGTCCACGGGATGGCAATCGTATGACGGATGGTGGCGTGGACATGCAGTGCGCACCGTGAGTACATAGCCTTCGGACGAAGTGACTCCTGTCGCGGAGAAGTTGCAGAAGAGTTGGAGGACTCGTGCGTCACAGACTGATCGTCCCGGGCGCGGTGGCGGCCTCGCTCCTGCTGGCCGTCCCGGCCTCGGCCGCCGAACCGGCCCCGGGAGCGCCGGGCGTGGGCGACCCCTACTACCCGGACTACGGAAACGGCGGATACGACGTCTCCCACTACGACCTGCGGCTCAAGTACCAGCCGAAGTCGGATGCGCTGGAGGGCACGGCGACCCTGCTGGCCACCGCCACGCAGGACCTCTCACGGTTCAACCTGGACTTCGCACTGGATGTCAGCGAGGTACGGGTGGCCGGCAAGAAGGCGAAGTTCACCACCTCCGGCGCGCACGAGCTGGAGATCACCCCGGCAAAGCCCCTGGCCAAGGGCGAACAGGCGACCGTCGTCGTGCGCTACCGGGGCACTCCCTCCAAGGTCGAGGTGAACGGCTTCACCTCGTGGCTGCGCACCCCGGACGGCGGGGTCGCGGCCAATGAGCCGGAGGCCGCCTGGTGGTGGTTCCCCAGCAACGACCACCCCACCGACAAGGCGAGCTACGACGTCAGCGTCGCCGTCCCCGACGGCACCCAGGCCATCAGCAACGGCACGCTCCAGTCGCAGTCCTCGCGCGCCGGATGGACGCGCTACAACTGGCGCTCCCGCGCGCCCCAGGCGACCTACCTCGCGACCCTCGCGGTCGGCAAGTTCGACATCACGCGGGGGAAGACCGACTCCGGACTGCCCGTCATCAACGCCTACAGCAAGGATCTCGGCGAGCACACGGGGGCGGCGCGGGCGAGCGTCGAACGGACCGCCGAGCTGACCGGATGGCTGGAGAAATACTTCGGCAAGTACCCCTTCGACGCGGTCGGCGGCTACGTCCCCAACACGGACACCACCTACGCGCTGGAGACCCAGACCCGCCCCTTCTACAGTCCCGACGACTTCGCCGACGGCTCCAACACCTCGGTCGTCGTCCACGAACTGGCACACCAGTGGTACGGCGACAGCGTCTCGCTCAAGGGGTGGAAGGACATATGGATCAACGAGGGCTTCGCGCGGTACAGCCAATGGCTGTGGTCCGAGGACCAGGGTGAGGGCACCGCACGCGAACTTGCCGACTACGCCTACGCCTCGCACCCTGCCGACGACGCGTTCTGGAAAGTCGAGCCGGGCGACCCCGGCGCGGCCAACCAGTTCCACAGCGCCGTCTACGACCGGGGCGCCATGGCGGTGCAGGCGCTGCGCGAGAAGGTCGGCGACAAGGACTTCTTCGCCATCCTGAAGGGCTGGCCGAAGCAGCACGCGGGCGGCAACGCGAATGTCGGCGACTTCATCGCCTATGCGGAGAAGGTGTCCGGCACACCCTTGGACTCACTCTTCGACACGTGGCTGTACCAGGCATCCAAGCCCGGCGCCTCGGCAGCGGGCGCCGCATTCGCCGACTCGGCACCGAAGCGGCCCCGGTCCTGGAAGCAGATCCAGACCGCGGACCATCCGGTCACCGGATCGCGTTAGCGGGCTCGCCCCCGGCCGCCTCGCGGGCCGGGCCTCTCACCGGGCCGCACGGGCGCGCCGGGCGTAGGGGAGGTATCTGAGGCGCTCCGGCAGGAGCGGAACCGTCCAGGCAAGGAGGCGCCCCAGCCTCCTCAGCCGCCGCTCCTGCCTCACCGTCCACGGCAGCCGCAGCGCCCGGCGCGCCTCGGGCGGCATCATCCCGATGGTCACGAAGCACCGGAACCGCGCGATCCCCGGCATCAGCAGCGGCCACAGCGTCCGAAGCGCCACCCGCACGGCGCGGGGTCCGTACGGCGGCGGCGGAACATCGAGGTTGACCGAGGCCAGCTCGACCGCGACCCCGGTGGGCTCGATCTCCTCGACGAGCATCCGGTTCCAGTACGGCCAGAACTCCTCAAGGGTCTGCGGCATGTCCCGGTCGCTGATGCCCAGGACGCGGCCGACCTGGAGCCACTCGGCGTACAGCTGCCGCTCCTCGGCCGCCGTGTAGGGGCGGCGGCCCAGGTAGCGCTGGGCATGCCGGTAGGTGGGGAATCCGGTGGCGTGTACCCAGGAGTAGTAGGCGGGGGTGAGGGCGTGGTATCTCCTGCCGTGCGCGTCGGTGCCCTGGATCGTCTTGTGCAGCTCGCGCAGCCTGCGCCCCTCCTCGGCGCCCTCCTCTCCCCCGTACACCCACAGCAGAACGCTGCGCACCGAGCGCTCGCCACGGCCCCAGGGGTCGGTGCGGAAGACGGAGTGCTCGTCCACGCCCGCGCCCACGGCCGGATGGGCGACCTGCATCGTCAGCGCCGCGGGCAGCATGAGCAGCATCCGGATCTCGCCCGCCACCTCCCACAGGATGCCGTCCGGCGGCGGCGACTGCGGGTCGCTGCCGCGCGGCCGGTGGCCGGTGCTGTCCGGGTGCCGGGGCGGGGCCGGGTCCGCGGGAGAGTGGGAGTGCGTGTCGCGTGCCGTCACACTTTTCATGATGCATCCGGTGCTTCGCCGACGCGCGGTTCCCGGAGCGCCCGGAGTGCCGAAGGTGCTGTGGGCGTCCGGAGTGCCTGGGGTGCTGAGAGCGCCGGGGGTGCAGCGGGTACCTGGGAGTGCCGGGAGTGTCGGGTGCGATCGGCGGCGGGCGGCGGGTGACGAGAAACCAGGTCACGCGGACACGCGGGCGGCGACGGGGAGCCGGGCCTGGGCCTGGCGAGGTACGCGTGACCGAGCGGATATACCCCTTACTGTCACAACGTGATCACTAACTGAACTATATTGAGGCGACGTTGAACGGAGGGCTGCGGCCCAGCCCTCGCTTCTGCCCGGTTCCGTCCCGAGGACCTGATTGATGACCTCCTCCGAGATATCACCGCCTCCGGCCGCCGGTGCGGCGGGTCGCACGGAAGGGCAGCCGGCCGCGGCACCAGGGGCGGCGACGGGTACGGCCCTCGCGCTGCTGGCCGCTGTGGTGGTCACCGCCGTCGCCTGGCTGAGCGCCGTCCACGCCGCGCCCAACTCCGGTCGGGTACCGGTCGCCTGGGGCGGCGGTGTCGCCGGACTGGTGCTGTGTGCCGCCGCCGTCGTCGCCGCGCACTCCCTGCTCACCGCGCGGACGCTGCGCGCCCGGCTCGCCGCCAGGGACGCGGAGGCCGCCCAACGGCAGGCGGCGGACGGGTACTTCGCGGGCGAGGTCGTCCCCGCCGTCGTCAAGCGGCTGCGCGAAGGCGGCTCGGCCGAGACGGCGCTCGCCGAAGCTCCCCCGGTGGCCTCCGAGGCCCAGCGCGAGGTCCTGGTCACCTTGGCGACCGAGGTGCACGGGGGCGAGAGCACACGGGCCGCCGCCATGTCGGCGTGCGCCAACGCGGCGGGCCGCGTCCAGGCGCTGGCCACGAGCATGGCCGCCGACCTGCGCGAGATGGAGCACCGGCACGCGGACGAGGACGTACTCGGCGACCTGCTGCACCTGGACCACCGGACGGCGCAGACCGGACGTATAGCCGACTCCATCGCCGTGCTGACGGGGGCGCGTTCGGGTAGGCGCTGGGCCAAGCCGATCGTGATGGAGAGCATCCTGCGCGGCGCCATGGGCCGCATCAGCGGCTATCGACGCGTGCGGCTGCACTCCACCAGTACCGTCGCCATCGCGGGGCACGCGGCCGAGGGCGTGATGCACGCGCTGGCCGAACTGATGGACAACGCGGCCAATTTCTCGCCGCCCACCTCCGAAGTGCACGTCTACGTCGAGGAGGTGGCCGCGGGCGCCGTCATCACCATCGAGGACGGCGGCCTGGTCATGGGTGAGGTCGCGCTGCGCCGCGCCCAGCAGGCCGTCTCCGCCGAACACGGCGACCTCACGACACTGTCCGGCACCCGCCTCGGTCTCGCCGTCGTGGGCCGGCTGGCACGCAAGCACGGCCTGTCGGTCGCCTTCCGGCCCTCGGCGCACGGCGGCACGGGAGTTTTGGTGCGGGTCCCGCGCGAGCTGATCGCCGAACCGCGCGCCGAGGACACCCGGACACCGCCGCACGGCACCCCGCGCGGCACCGTCGCAGCGGGCCGCGGCGCCCGGCCGACCGTCCTGTCGCCGCCCCGGGAACCGGCCGCCGCCCACGGCGGCGACAGGGTGGGCGAGGGCGGCACCGCCGACAGCAGCCACGGACCGGGTGACAGTTCCGGCACGGGCGAGAGCCGTGACGCGGGCGGCAGTCGTGGCGCGGGTGACGGGGGCACCTGGGGCGGGCACGGGCATGCCGTCGCGCCGCCGCCGCTGGAGTTCGGCGAGAGCGGGCTCCCCAAGCGGCGGCGGGGGCAGACGCTCGCCGCGGTCGCCCGCTCCGAGGCCACCCCCGCGCGGAGCGGCACCCCTGGACCGTCCGGCCCCGACAGCCCCTCCCCCGCCGATCCCACCGGCCCCACCGGTTCCTCGGGGCCCGCCCGTGCCGCCGACTCCGCCGGTGCACCGGGCTCCCCCGGCACCGAGATGGACCGCGCCCGGTCCCGGCGCCCGTCCGGCGCGCGATTCGGCGACTTCCGCCGCGCCGTGCAAGGCGGCAGCCCGTCCGAAGAGACCAGCCGGACCTCTGCCGCTCCGGCCTCCTCCCCCGCCCGTTCCTCTCCCCTCTCGGAGGACGACACCGAATGATCACTGACAGCAAGCTCGACTGGCTGCTGGAGAGTCTGCTGGAACGTACGCCCGGCGCCCGGCATGCCCTGGTGCTCTCCCGCGACGGACTCAAGCTCTGCCGCACTCCGGAGCTGTCCATCGACCAGGCCGACCAGCTCGCGGCCATCTCCGCCGGTATCCAGAGCCTCTCCCACGGCGCCTCCATGGAGTTCGGCGACGGCAACGGCGGGGTGCGGCAGGCCATGGCCGAGTTCTACGGCGGCATCCTGTTCGTCGTGGAGGCGGGGGACGGCGCGCATCTGGCGGTCGTCGCCGACGAGGACTCCGACGTCGGGCTGATCGGCCACAACATGAACGAACTGGTCGAACAGCTCAGCGAGTACCTCAGTTCACCGCCCCGTGTGCCCGCCCCCGGTGACGGGCACGGAGGCGGACCAGCATGAAGCGGCCGGGCCGGGACGACAACCCGGACCGGCTGTACACCGTCACCGGCGGTCGCAGCCGTTCCGCCGCCGGGGCGGACGCCTTCGACCTGGTGACACTCGTGATCAGCGAGAGTGAGCCCGTGCGCGGCATGCAGTCGGAGCACGCCGCGATCCTGCGCGTCTGCCGCTTTCCCACGGCGGTCGTCGAACTGGCCTCGGATCTCGGCCTGCCCGTGAGTGTCGTCCGCATCCTGCTGGGCGACCTGCTCGCCGAGGGGAAGATCACCGCCCGCCATCCGCGCAAGGCGACCGCCGCCGGCGCGCTGCCCGACCCCGACCTCCTGAAGCAGGTGCTCGTTGGACTCCGCAACATCTGAAGCGCTCCCGGGGACGATGCCTGATCCCGAGACCAGGCCGCCGCTGCAGAGCACGGCCGCGCACGGGCTGAAGATCGTGATCGTCGGCGGGTTCGGGGTCGGCAAGACGACCATGGTCCGCGCCGTCAGCGACATCCGGCCCCTCAACACCGAGGAGACGATGACCCGCGCCGGAGAGAGCGTCGATGACCTCGCCGACGTCCGGGGAAAGACCACGACCACGATCGCGTTCGACTTCGGACGGATCAGCCTCGACGAGCAGACGGTGCTCTATCTGTTCGGCGCACCCGGCCAGGAGAGGTTCTGGTTCCTGTGGGACCGGCTGTTCTCGGGCACGCTGGGCGCCGTGGTCCTCGTGGACACCCGCAGGCTGACCGACTCCTGGTATGCGATCGACCGGCTGGAGGCGCACGGGACCCCGTTCATCGTCGCCTGCAACGACTTCGGCGGGCCCCGGCACACCTCCCAGCAGGTGCGCGAGGCGCTCGACCTGTCCGAGGAGATCCCCCTCGTCGAGTGCGACGCGCGCTCACGGGAGTCCAGCCGGGACGTGCTGCTCGCGCTCGTCCACCATCTGTACGCCCTGTCCACCGCGCGCGCCGCCCGGGAGACCGCTCCGTGACCAGCCCGCGCCACAGCACCACGACCTCCGCTCCCGCGGGCTGCCCCGCGCACCAGGACGCCGGTGCGGATGCCGGTGCGGACGCCAGTGCCGGTGCCGAAGCGGTGGCGCTGATGGGGCCGAGGTTCCGCAACAACGGGCGCTCCCGCCTCTACCGGGACCTGCGCGCCGAACACGGCCGCATCGCTCCTGTGACGCTGCCGGGCGAGGTACCCGCCTGGCTGGTGCTCGGATACCGCGAACTCCACCAGGTCACCACCGACTCCGGGCTCTTCAGCCGGGACTCGGCCCTGTGGGACCAGTGGCCCCGCATCCCCGCGGACTGGCCGCTGCGGCCGATGATCGGCAAGCAGGCATCCGTCCTCTACACCGTCGGAGAACGCCGTCGGCACCGCACCGGACGGTCACGGCGGCCACGACGGCAAGGCCGGTCAAGCCGGCAAGGCCGTCGATCTGAAAGCGGCGTTCGCCTACCCGCTGCCCATGGCCGTCATCGGCAGCCTGCTGGGCATCGACACGGCCCGGATCCCGCGGCTGCGCACCCTCTATGACGGGTTCTTCAGCAGCGTCACTCCCGGCGAGGAGGTGCAGGCCATCATCGCCGAACTGCGCTCCCTGTTCGAAGCTGTGCTGGCCCGGAAGAAGGAGTCGCCCCGCGACGACCTGACCAGCGCACTGCTGGCCGCTGCCGAGGAGGGCGACTCACTCAGCGACGAGGAGGTCCTCGCCACCGTCCAGGTCCTGATCACCGCGGGTCACGAGACGACGATCAGCCTGATCGTCAGTGCGGTGGTGGCCCTGCTGACCCATCCCGAGCAGCTGGCCCTCCTGCGCTCGGGCTCGGCCTCCTGGGAAGCGGCCATCGAGGAGACTCTGCGCTGGGACGCGCCGACCACGCACGTACTCATCCGCTTCGCGACCGAGGACCTGGAGGTGGGCGGCACCCGCGTCGGGAAGGGCGAGGCGGTGATCATCAGTTACGGCCCCATCGGCAGGGACGATTGGCAGCACGGCGCCTGCGCCGACCGGTTCGACATCACCCGCGCCCCGAGCCGCCATCTGTCCTTCGGCCACGGCCCGCACGTGTGTCCGGGGGCGCCGCTCTCCCGGCTGGAGGCCCTGGTGGCACTCCCGGCGCTCTTCGAGCGCTTTCCGGATCTGCGGCTGGCCATCGACCCCGCCGAGTTGCGCCACAAGCCGGCCGTCACCCAGAACGAGCTGTACGAGCTTCCGGTGCTGCTGCGCTGACGGCGGTTCGCGCCGGCGCTGCCAGCGGCTCTCACGGGGCTGACAGCGGCTCGCACGGGCGCGAGCGGATCCTCGTCGCGCCGGAGCACCGGTTTGGCGCCCTGCGGAGCGCCGAAACGCGGGAATGCCGGAACACCGGGATGCGAGCGGCGAGCCGGTGCACCGGATTTCGGTGCACCGGCACGCGACGCACGGTGCCGGGCGAGCTGATCGCAGCGCGCCCGGCACCGTTCACACCGGCTGGCGGCGGGGAGTGCGGCACCAGTGCCCCTCCCGGCGAGCTTTGCCGATCAGAGCACTAGTCCCGCACTCCCGCGCCGGATTCCGCGCTCTCCTGCGCCGCTGACGCCACGCGCCGCCGTACCGCGTACCAGCCGACGACCAGCGCGACGGCGATCACGGGCACGAGCAGCACCGTCTTGCGTCCCACGTCCGGGTCGTTCCACATGAGGGCGATGACGCCGAGCAGGAACGCGATCGTCACGTACTCGGTGTACGGCGACCCTGGCAGCCGGAAGGACGGCCGCTCGACGAGCCCCGCCTTGGAGCGGCGGACGAACACCAGGTGACAGAGCATGATCGTGCACCAGGTGCTGATGATGCCGAGCGAGGCGATGTTCAGCACGATCTCGAACGCCTTGCCGGGCATGGCGTAGTTGAGACCGACACCGGCCACGCAGACCGCCGAGGTCAGCAGGATGCCGCCGTAGGGCACCTGGCTGCGGTTCATCCGGGCGGTGAACTTCGGTGCTGAGCCGGCCATCGCCATGGAGCGCAAAATGCGTCCGGTCGAGTACAGACCGGAGTTGAGGCTGGACATGGCGGCGGTGAGGACGACGAGGTTCATCACGTCTCCCGCGCCGTCCACTCCCAGCTTGGAGAGCACCGTCACGAACGGGCTCTGGCCGTCCTTGTACTCGCCCCACGGCAGCAGGAGCGTGAGCAGCACCACCGAGCCGACGTAGAAGAAGCCCACCCGCCACATGATGGCGTTGACGGCCTTGGGCACGACCTTGTGGGGCTCGGCGGTCTCACCCGCCGTGACTCCGACCAGTTCCACGCAGGAGTAGGCGAAGACGACACCCTGCATGACGATGACCACGGGCATCACGCCGTTGGGGAAGACCCCGCCGTGGTCGGTGATGGAGCCCAGTCCCGGCGTGGAGCCGCCGACCGGGTGCTGCGTGGCCAGCAGAACGATGCCGATGATCATGAAGAGGACCAGCGCGGCGACCTTGATCACCGCGAACCAGAACTCCAGTTCACCGAAGATCTTCACGGAGATCATGTTGATCGCCAGGACCACGGCCAGCGCGATCAGCGCCAGCACCCACTGCGGGACGCTCGTGAAGAAGCTCCAGTAGTGGGTGTAGAGCGCGATGGCGGTGATGTCGGCGATGCCGGTGGTCGACCAGTTGAGGAAGTACATCCATCCGGCGACGTAGGCGCCCTTCTCGCCGAGGAACTCGCGCGAGTAGGAGACGAAGGAGCCCGAGGACGGGCGGTGCAGCACCAGTTCGCCCAGTGCCTTGACGACAAAGAAGGCGAAGAGGCCGCAGACGGCGTAGGCGATGGCGAGAGCGGGGCCCGCCGAGGCGAGGCGCCCTCCCGCTCCGAGGAAGAGTCCGGTACCGATCGCCCCGCCAATGGCGATCATGTTGATGTGGCGTGCTTTGAGGTCCTTGCTGTAGCCGGTGTCACCGGCATCCGGTGCAGGACTGGTGCCCTGTCCTTGGGCTCCGTCACCTCCGCCTGGTTGCGGGGGAACCGTGCCCTGGACGACGTCGTTGCTCACAGTTAGTTGGTCCAACTCACTCTGGTATGGGCTTGCCGGGATCGGCCGCCGTGAGTCCACGGCTGCGGACCAAGGCGTCACCTTTCCCTTCAGCGGCCAACTATGCGGTGGTGGATCTCACACAAGGGATCTTGTCACACACAATCTCCATAGAATCCGCCGATTACCCGCCGATAACTGTCCGAGATGACACAGCGGCGAAGTTTGGGCGAACTCGCCTTCCCGGGCTCCGCGACGGATGCCGGGGTGCGCGCGGAGCGGACCACCGGAGGAGAGGGCATGCCGTCTCCGCAGCCACCCCCCGCCCCCGCCAGACCCCCAGCCCTCTCAAGCCCAAAAACGGTTACTGGCAGGGAACTTCGGCGCCGTCGCGGGCGTGCGCCCGATGGCCGCTCCGGATACCGGTCGGAAAGTTTCACAGGGGTGGTGAGACAGCAATACTGTTGAACATGATCGGCAGGTACGGGCGCCGGGTCAGCGGTGAAGGTGACGAGAGGGGCGGGGCGCATGGAGCCAGAGACCGGGACGCCAGAGGCCGGGACGACGGATCGGCTCACCGTGGACCAGCTGGCCGCCCGCGCGGGCGTCACCGTCCGCACCATCCGTTTCTACAGCACCCGCGGGCTGCTGCCGCCACCCGCGATCGGCCCCCGCCGCGTGGGTCACTACGGCTCGGACCACCTCTCCCGGCTGGCGCTGATAGAGGAGTTGCAGAACCAGGGCATGACGCTGGCCGCCATCGAGCGCTACCTCCAGCGGCTGCCCGGCGACCTCAGCGCGCACGATCTGGCCATCCACCGCGCCGTGGTCGCTTCCTGGATGCCGGACACGGTGGATGAGACGACACGCGAACAGCTGGAGGGCCGCGTCGGGCGGCGGCTGACCGGCGAGGACCTCAAGCGCCTGGAGGCGATGAGCGTGCTCGCCGCCACGGAGGATCCGGAGGTCTTCCGGGTGGATCCGGCCCTGGTGCAGCTGGGAGTTCGGCTCTTGGACGTGCCGATGTCGCTGGAGGCGATCCTGGCGGCGCGCGAGGTGATGATGGAGCACACCCGCTCGGCAGCACGGGAGTTGAGCCGGCTGTTCAAGCGGGAGGTGTGGGACCCCTACCGCGAACTGGAGTCGGACCCCGAGCGGGTGGAGCGGATGAAATCGCTGTCCGCGCACATGCAGCCCATGGTGGTGCAGGCGCTGGTGACGGCCTTCCAGCGCTCGATGAAGGAGGAACTGCGGGACGCCTTCCCGGAGGAGAGCATTCCGCAGACAGGACCGGACTGAGTCCTCCGGGGAACGGGCGCGGGAGGGCGGGGCAGGGCCCGGCCCCGGGCAGGGGACCCGGCCCCGGGCAGGCGGGCCCCCAGGCCGGTGCCCAGGGCGGGTCCCTGTGCCCGGGACCGGGTGCCTGATACCTGGTGCTGGGTGTGTGGTACGGGGTGTCTGGTACTCGGGAGGTGTCTGGTGTCTGGTACCGAGGAGGTGCCTGGCGCCCGCGGACGGGCAGGATGCCGGGTCAATCGGTCACGGCGTCGGCGAAGGGCTCGCCCTTGCCGGCCTTTTCCACGAGCAGCGCCGGTACGGCGAACCGCGCGCCGTACCGCTCCTCCAACTCACGGGCGCGGGCCACGAATCCGGCGGGCCCGCCCTCGTAGCCGTTGATGTACTGGATCACGCCGCCTGTCCACGCCGGGAAGCCGATGCCCATGATGGAGCCGATGTTGGCGTCCGCGACCGAGGTGAGGACGCCCTCCTCGAAGAGCCGGACCGAGTCCAACGCCTCGGAGAAGAGCATCCGTTCCTTCATGTCCTCGAAAGGGATGTCCGGATGCTGCTTCTTGGCGAAGTGTTCGCGCAGGCCCGGCCACAGCCCGGTGCGCTGGCCGTTCTCGTCGTAGTCGTAGAAGCCGGCTCCGCCGCTGCGGCCCGTGCGGCCGAAGTCCTCCACCATCCGGTCGAGCACCGCGTCCGCCGGATGCGGGGGCAGTTCCTTGCCCTCGGCGCGGAGTGCCTGCCGGGTCTCGTCGCGGATCTTGCGCGGCAGGGTCAGCGTCAACTCGTCCACCAAGGAGAGCACCTTGGCCGGGTATCCGGCCTGGGCCGCCGCCTGTTCGACGGTGGCGGGCTCGACGCCCTCGGCCAGCAGCGCCATGCCCTCGTTGAGGAAGTGGCCGATGACGCGGGAGGTGAAGAAGCCGCGGGAGTCGTTGACCACGATCGGCGTCTTGCGGATCTGCCGTACCAGGTCGAAGGCGCGGGCCAGGGTCTCGTCACTGGTGGCACGGCCCTTGATGATCTCGACCAGCGGCATTTTGTCCACGGGCGAGAAGAAGTGCAGCCCGATGAAGTCCTGCTCGCGGGCTACTCCTTCGGCGAGCGCGGTGATCGGCAGGGTGGAGGTGTTGGAGCACAACAGTGGGTGGTCTCGGCCGGAGTCCCCGGAGTCCCCGGAGTCTCCGGAGGCGTCGGGAGCGACGAAGTCCCGGGTCTCTTGGACCTCTTGGACCTCTTGGACTTCCTGGAAGACCTTGCGCTTGAGCGCGGGGTCTTCGAACACGGCCTCGATCACGGCGTCGCAGCCCGCGACGGCCTGCGGATCGGCGGTCGGGGTGATGCGGGCGAGCAGCGCGTCGCGCTTGGCCTCCGTCGTCCTTCCGCGCGAGAGCGCTTTGTCCAACAGCCGCGCCGAACGCGCCTTGCCCTTCTCGGCTGCCTCCTGGGAGACGTCCTTGAGAACGACCTCGATACCTGCCTTCGCGCAGGAATAGGCGATTCCGGCACCCATCATCCCCGCCCCGAGCACCGCGACCTTTCGGACCTGACGCTCCGGGACGCCACGTGGGCGGCTGCGGCCGGCGTTGACCGCCTGGAGATCGAAGAAGAACGCCTGGATCATGTTCGTGGAGATGCGGCCCGTGGCCAGCTCCACGAAATACCGGGCCTCGATCACCTGTGCGGTCTCGAAGTCGACCTGGGAGCCCTCGACTGCGGTGGCGAGGATGTTGCGCTGTGCCGGGTACGGGGCCCCGCCGGTCTGCTTCTTGAGGTTGGCGGGGAAGGCCGGCAGGTTCGCGGCGAACTTCGGGTGCGCCGGGGTGCCGCCGGGGATCCGGTAGCCCTTGACGTCCCAGGGCTGCTGGGATTCGGGGTGGGCCTCGATGAAGGCGCGGGCCGCCGCCAGCATTTCCTCGCGGGTCTGAACGACCTCGTGGACGAGGCCGACATCCCTGGCCTCGGCCGGTACGTACTGCTGCCCTTGGAGGAGCACCTTCAACAGCGCGTCGGCGATGCCGAGCAGCCGGACGGAACGGGTCACACCGCCGCCCCCGGGGAGCAGCCCGAGGGTCGCCTCGGGGCAGCCGATCTTGGACCCCTTGGCGTCGAGCGCGATCCGGTGGTGGCAGGCGAGTGCGATCTCCAGCCCGCCCCCGAGCGCCGCACCGTTGATCGCGGCGACCACGGGCTTGCCCATAGTCTCGATCCGGCGCAGGTCCCGCTTGACGCGCATGCCACCGTCGAAGATCTCCCGCGCGTTCTCGGGGCGGGCCCGGATGAGCAGGCGCAGGTCGCCACCGGCGAAGAAGGTTTTCTTGGCGGAGGTGAGGATGACGCCGCGCACGCTGTCGCGCTCGGCCTCCAACCGGTCCGCCACGGCGGTGAGGGAGGTCTGGAAGGCGGCGTTCATGGTGTTCGCCGACTGGTCCGGGTCGTCGAAGGTGAGGGTGACGACGCCTTCGCTGTCGAGGTCCCAGCGGATGGTGGTGGACTCGGGCATTTCTGGTCGTCTCCAAGGTGGGTGGTGCGGACCGGGTCTCCCGCGCGGCCCGGCGTGGCGGCCTTGCGGGGCGAGTCGGACCGGGGCGGGGCCGGAACGGGGGCGGGAGTTGCCCGTTCCGGGGGCTGAACCCCTGGCACGGGGCCAGGAGGCTCCGACGGGGGCCGGGGACAGGGTGCGGTGGCGGGCGCAGAGCCTCGGTGCGGCCCTGCCTCAGAGGCGCTCGACCACGGTGGCGGCCCCCATCCCACCCCCTACGCACAGCGTGACCAGGCCGTATCGCTGATCCCTGCGCTCCAGTTCGTCCACGACGGTGCCGAGGATCATCGCGCCCGTCGCGCCCAGCGGGTGGCCCATGGCGATGGCTCCACCGTTGACGTTCACCTTTTCCAGCGGGAGGTCCATATCGCGGGCGAAGCGCAGGACCACTGCGGCGAACGCCTCGTTGATCTCCACGAGGTCGATGTCGTCCACGGTCAGTCCCGCCTTGGCCAGCGCCTTGCGGGACGCGGGCGCGGGGCCGGTCAGCATGATCGTCGGCTCGGCGCCGGAGACGGCCGCCGAGAGGATACGGGCTCGCGGCCGGAGGCCGAAGCGCTTGCCCACCTCCGCGTTCCCGATCGCGACCAGCGCCGAGCCGTCGACGATCCCCGAGGAGTTGCCCGCGTGGTGCACGTGGTCGATCCGCTCGACCCAGTGGTACTTCTGCAGCGCCACCGCATCGAAACCACCCATATCGCCGACGGTGGCGAAGGACGGGCCGAGCGATGCCAGGGAGTCGGCGGTGGTGCCGGGACGGATGTGCTCGTCGTGCTCCAGCACCGTCAGCCCGTTGCGGTCGCGCACGGGGACGACGGAGCGCTCGAAGCGGCTGTCCTTCCACGCCGCAGCGGCCAACTCCTGGGATCGGGCGGCGTATTCATCGACGTCGCGGCAGCTGAATCCCTCGATGGTGGCGATGAGGTCGGCGCCGATCCCCTGCGGCACGAAGCCGGTCTCGAAGTTGGTCATGGGGTCGGCGAACCAGGCGCCCCCGTCGCTGCCCATCGGCACCCGGGACATGGACTCGACGCCGCCCGCCAGAACCAGGTCCTCCCAGCCCGAACGGACCTTGGCCGCCGCCAGGTTGACGGCTTCGAGGCCGGAGGCGCAAAAGCGGTTCTCCTGGACCCCGGCGACCGTGTCGGGCAGGCCGGCGGCGATCGCGGAGATCTTGGCGATGTCGGAGCCCTGGTCGCCGATGGGGCCCACCACGCCGAGCACCAGGTCGTCGATGGCGGCCGGGTCCAGGCCCGGCAGGCGGCGGCGCATCTCGTGGATGAGCCCGACGACGAGATCGACCGGCTTGGTGCCGTGCAGTGCGCCGTTGGCCTTGCCCCGCCCGCGAGGGGTGCGGATGGCCTCGTAGACGAACGCTTCGGTGGTCACGGGGTGCCTTTCGTCGGTGCGGGGCTGAGACAGCGGGTCCGGATGGCAGGGGCGAGGGGGTCGGGGGCCGTGGGGTCAGCGGGCGGACGGTGGCACTGAGGACGGCCCTCCCGGATCGGCGGCGCCGGCAGCTGTCAGAGACGGGACGTCCCAGTCGCGAGCGATTTCCGCCGTGTGGGCGCCTGGCCTGGCCGGCCCGCTGGAGACTCCGGTGGGCGTGGCGGAGAAGCGGGGGGCGGGTGCGGGCTGGGTGATCCCGCCGTACCGGATGAAGGTGCCGCGTGCGGCCAGATGAGGGTGTTCCGGCGCTTCGGTCAGGGAGAGCACGGGGGCCACACAGGCATCCGACCCCTGGAAGAGGTCCGTCCACTCCTGGCGGGTGCGGGAGGCGAACCGGGCGGCGATGGCCTCACGCAGCGCCCCCCAGGAGGCGGGATCATCACGCAGCGGTGCCTCCTCCTCGATACCGAGGACGCGCATGAACTCCTCGTAGAACGGGCGCTCCAGCGCGCCCACCGCCATGAACCCGCCGTCCGAGGTGGCGTAGGTGCCGTAGAAGGGGCAGCCGCCGTCGAGCAGGTTGGCGGCGCGCCTGTCCTGCCATCCGCCCGCGGCGAGCATGCCCTGGATCATGGCGGTCAGATGGCTGGTGCCGTCCACGATCGCCGCATCGACCACTTGCCCCGCGCCGCCCGGGAGTCCCGCGTGGCGGAGGGCGGCCAGAACACCGATGACGAGATACAGAGCGCCTCCCGCGTAGTCGCCGAGCAGATTGGCGGGGGCGACAGGCGGCCCTTCAGCGGCGCCTGTCATGCCCAGGGCGCCGGTGACGGCGATGTATACGAGGTCGTGGCCGGCGCGCTGCGCGAGCGGCCCTTCCTGACCCCATCCGGTCATCCGGCCGTACACGAGCCGGGGGTTGCGGACGAGGCAGACCTCGGGGCCCACCCCGAGGCGTTCGGCCACGCCGGGCCTGAACCCCTCGATGAGCACGTCGGCGCGCTCTGCCAGCGAGAGGACCGCCTCGACTCCCGAGGGCTGTTTGAGGTCGAGGACGACCGAGCGCTTGCTGCGGTTGGTGACGTCATGCGGGGGCGAGGCCGCGAGGCTGCCACCGCCGGGCCTGTCGACGCGGACGACATCGGCCCCCAGGTCGGCCAGCGTCATCGCGGCGAAGGGCCCAGGACCGATACCGGCCAGCTCCACCACGCGCACGCCCGCCAGCGGTCCGGCTGCCGTCATCAAGCCCCCAGCGATGTGACACAACTGATGTAACACCAGGAATGCTAAGAACGGCTCTTCCATTCCACAAGCCCCGCGGCCCCCGCGGCAGGTGAACTCCCCCGACGCGGGTCGCGGCCAGCACCCAGGGGGCGCACGGCATCAGGCGCACACCGCAAGTGGCCCCCAATACGCCTGCCCCCAGCAGGCGTTGGCGAAATGCCCGCCGCCCCCGGAGCCGTGTCCGTATTCGCCGACGGAGATCCCGCTCCGGGACGGAATCTGGAGCACACGGACCCGATCTACGACATACGGGCCATCTCGCCCGGGGTGCTGGACGGCCTGCGCGTCACGGACGACACCGGAGCGACGCCGCGCAGCGTGGTGGACGCCGACGGCGGCAGCCCGCCGCGCTGCCGCATGGAACGGAGCAAGCCGGGCGAGACCGTCAGCCTCGTCTCCTACGCGGCACTGCGCAAAGGGGCCCGCGGGACCGGGGCCGACCCGGGCGCCTACGGCGAGGTGGGGGACGGTCTTCACCACCTGTACGACTGCGGCGGCCGGCGCGGGCCGTCCGATGCCTTCCCGGAGGCGATGCCGGGCGAGCGCCGCATGCCGCGCGCGTTCTCGGCGGAGGGCCACGCTCTCGGCGTTCTCGGCGGCCTGCTGCTCGGCGGGACCCGGGAGCGGACAGCCGCCGTCGAGGAGGGCCGCACGGAGGCGTACGCGGACCCGCGCGTGGCGCCGCGCACGTGCGGGCGGTGGAATCCGGCTGCTTCCTCGTCGGGACGCGGCGCGGCGTGCGGGGCGCCCGGCCCCGCACGGCCCGGACGGGCGGGGCGTTCGCCCGGAAGGGGGATGGACAGCGGAATGGCACGGTGCGTAAAGTTGCGTGAAAGCGAGCAGTTTCACGCACTTTCACGCAGAGGCTAAGACCTCAGAACCGGAGGGGTGCCCGCACATGGGCCAGACGTCATACATGGAGCAGGAGTTGCGCAGCCAGCCCGAGACCTGGCGTGCGGCGGCCAGGATCGGCGCGGGAGAGAGCCCGCTCCCGGCGGCAGGAGCACGGGTGGCCGTGATCGGCTGCGGGACCTCGTGGTTCATGGCTCAGGCATACGCCGCTCTGCGCGAGAGCGCCGGCCTGGGCGTGACGGACCCGTTCGCGGCGTCGGAGGCGTTCCTCGGCAAGGCCCGGGGATACGACGCGATCATCGCGATCACTCGTTCCGGCACCACGACCGAGGTGCTGCGCGTCCTGGAGGCCGTCAAGGGCCGCGTCCCGACAGTCACGGTGCTGGGGGACGCGGACACCCCCGCCACCCCCCTGTCGGACGAGACGGTCCCGCTCCCGTTCGCCGACGAGAAGTCGGTGGTGCAGACCCGTTTCGCCACCTCTGCCCTCGCGCTGCTGCGTGCTCACCTGGGCGAGGACCTCGCGAAGGCGGTCCAGGACGCGGAGGCGGCGCTTGAGGTCCCGGTGGAGAAGGAGTGGGTGGACGCCGAGCAGTTCTCCTTCCTCGGCACCGGCTGGACCTACGGCCTCGCCAACGAGGCCGCGCTGAAGATGCGGGAGGCGTCCCAGAGCTGGACGGAGTCCTATCCCGCGATGGAATACCGCCACGGCCCGATAGCGATCGCCGCACCGGGCAGGGTCACCTGGCTGTTCGGCGAGGCCCCGGACGGACTGGAAGGGGACGTCACCGCCACCGGCGCCCGGTTCGTGTGCCACGCGCGTGATCCGCTCGCCGACCTGGTCCTCGTCCAGCGCGTCGCGCTGGAGCGGGCGCGGGCCCGTGGGCTCGACCCGGACAACCCGCGCAGCCTCACCCGCTCGGTGATGCTGGACGGCTGAGCGGCAGCCCGGCCCTCACGGACCCTGACTCCGCCGAGTGGCTGCCGGGGCTCCATACACGGCCCCGGCAGCCCCTGGCGGGGGAGGCTCCTCGCCCCGCACGCCTCACCTCGACCAGGCCCGGCCCCGTCCCAGGCACCGAGCCCAGGGCGATCGCTGTCACCTTCGTCTTCTCTGTCACCCCTGTCGCCCCCGCCCCCCTCCGACTGACCACGCGACAGACCACCGGCCCGACATCCCCGCCCACTCCAGCCGCCGCTCAAGGGAGCCCAGGACCATGCCTCTCGTCTCCACCGCCTCGATCCTCGCCGACGCCCGTGCGGCGGGGTCCGGGGCCGCCGCCTTCAACGTCATCCACCTGGAGACCGCCGAGGCCCTCGTCGCCGCCGCCGACCGGACGGGTACCCCGCTCATCCTCCAGATCAGCGAGAACTGCGTGCGCTATCACGGCAGTCTGCTGCCCCTCACCCGCGCGACCCTGGCCCTCGCCGAGGCGGCGCACACCGGCGTCTCCGTGCACCTGGACCATGTGACCGACGCGGAGTTGGTGCGGCAGGGGGTCGAGGCCGGTGTCGGCTCGGTGATGATCGACGCCTCCACCCTGCCGTACGAGCAGAATGTGAGCACGACGGCGCAGTTGACGTCCTGGTGCCACGAGCGGAATGTGTTCGTGGAGGCAGAGCTGGGCGAGGTCGGAGGCAAGGACGGGGTGCACGCGCCGGGCGTGCGGACGGACCCCGACGAGGCGCGGGAATTCGTGGCCGCCACCGGGGTGGACGCACTGGCCGTGGCCGTAGGCTCGTCCCACGCCATGCGGGAGCGCACCGCGAAGCTGGACCTGGAGCTGATCCGGCGGCTGCGTGCGAAGCTGCCCGTTCCGCTGGTACTGCACGGCTCGTCGGGGGTGCCGGACGAAGAGCTGTGGCAGGCCATCACCGCGGGCATGACCAAGATCAACATATCGACTCACCTGGTGTCGGTCTTCACCCAGGGCCTGCGTAAGGTGCTGGATGCCGACCAAGCGCTCATCGACTCGCGCAAGTACATCGCCCCGGCGCGGGACGCGGTCACGGACGAGGCCGCACGACTCTTGGGGGTTCTCGGGGGCAAGGGAGCGGGGGAAGGAGAGGACGCCGGGTGAAGCGCCACGAGCGGATGAACGCGTTGCTGGAGCTGCTGGGGCAGAGCGGCAGCCTGGAGGTCGAGGAAGCGGCCACAGCGCTGGAGGTCTCGGCGGCGACCATGCGCCGCGACATGGACGCGCTGGCAGAACAGCAGTTGCTCACCCGCACGCGGGGCGGAGCCGTACTGAGCGCCGTGACCTACGACCTGCCGATCCGCTACAAGCGGGGGCACCACACGGCGGCCAAGGAAGCACTGGCCCGGACAGCCGCCGCGATGGTCGAGCGGGGCAGCGTGATCGGCCTGAGCGGCGGTACGACCACCACGGAGATCGCCCGCGCCCTGGCGACCCGCGCCGACCTGGCCGAACCCGGTCCGCAGCCGCATCTGACCATCGTGACCAACGCACTGAACATCGCCAACGAGCTGGCCGTGCGACCACAGATCAAAACGGTACTGACGGGCGGTGTCGCGCACTCCAGAACCTTCGAACTGACCGGCCCCTACAGTGAATTGATGTTGCGTCAGGTCTCGGTCGATCTGGCCTTCATCGGGGCCAACGGGATGGACCCGCAGACCGGCGCCACCGTCCACGACGAGGCGGAGGCGCGTATCAACGGCCTCATGGCGGAGCGGGCCGAGCGGGCGGTGGTGGTCACCGACTCCTCCAAGGTCGGGGTCCGCTGCTTCGCCCGGGTCGGCGGGTCGGAGATCTTCGACACCTTCCTCACCGACACCGGCATCCCGGAACCGGTGCGGCGGGAGTTCGAGGAGTGCGGGCTGCGGGTGGTGCTGGCCGAGGAGGGCCCGGCCGAACCCGGGGACAGAGCGAGTGCCGACCAGCCGGACGAAGGGCGCCGCGCCGACTAGCGGCCGGTTCGCCGACACCGACCGCCGCCCGGGGGCGGGAACAGCTCGGAGCCCCCGCTCCGCCACCGTCGAGGTCCGGAATCGCAGGAGCCGACACGACAAAGGGCCCGGGAACTCCGCCCCTCGCTGGGGCCGGAACCGCCTCACCCGAGCCCCCCAGCCCCGACTCCGCTCTCGGGCCCCAGCCCTGGCTTCGACTTCGGCTTCGGCTTCGGCTTCGGCTCACCCTCGGGCGCGATCGACAGTTTCCTGCGCCCCGGCGCCTGTGCGCTTGTCCTCGGGCTTGCTCTGTGGCGGGACCTGTGACCCGTCTTGGGGCGCCTTCGCACCGCGCGGGAGCAGCAGCGGGGTGGCCAGGAGGAGCACCCCGGCGGCGGCGATCGCGGTGCGGGGGCTGGTGGCGGCGGCGAGCAGGCCCCATACGGCGGTCAGGGCCGCGATGGTGGCACTGCCGCTGACCGACCAGGCGGACAGCACACGGGCCACCCGGTCGGGGGCGGTGTGGTCGAGACGGTAGGTGGCCAGCACCGGGTTGTAGAGGCTGATGCAGGTCACCAGGCCGAGTTGGAGGGCGATGATGAGTACGAGACCGGGGACGCCAGGCTGGACGAAGGCCAGTCCGACCGGCCAGATCACGCGCAGCGTCCCGGCCGTGCACAGCATCCTGCGCTGCCCGAACCGTGCCACGAGCCGGCGCGCGAGGCGGGATCCGATGAGTCCGCCGACGCAGGGAGCCGCGAACGCGAGGCCGTACTGCCAGGGGGCGAACCCGAGGTGATCCACGAGGAGTACGACGAGCAGCGGCTCGGAGACCATGATCAGAGCGTTGACGGCGAGGGCGTTGAAGAACAGCGGACGCAGCGTGGGGTGGGCGAGGATGTGGCGCCATCCTTCGAGGAGTTCGCCCGCACGCGGTCGCGGCGCAGCGGACCGCACGGAACCCCGCGCGGAGTCCCGCTCAGGCGCCGGGTTTCGCTCAGGCGCCGATTCCCGCTGAGGCTCCGCCGCGGATACCCGTGCGTGCCCCCCAGCGGAGCCCCGCGCCCGACTGTACGCGGAGCCCTGCACCCGGCCGTCCCGCACGGGGCCCTCCTCTGTATCTCCCTCCTCCGTATCTCCCCGTGCCGGACTGCCCTGGGCAGGGCCCTCGTCGGAGCTCTCCACGGGGCGGGCGGGGCGCGCCTGGCGCTCGGGGCGTGGTTCCGTTCCGCCGATGGCGCGGAGGCCCAGGGCCGAGAGCAGAAAGCTGAGCGCGTCTGCGACGACGGTCGTCACCGGGCCGAACACCCCCATCGCGGCCCCGCCGAGGGGCGGCCCGAGCGTGGTCGAGGTCCACATGGTGGATTCGAACCGGCTGTTCGCGACGAGCAGGTCCGCCGAGGGCAGCAGCGCCTTCAGGTAGGCGCCGCTGGCCGCTTTGAAGGTGATGTCCGCCCCCGCGGTGACGACGGAGACGACGAGGAGTTGCGCGAAGCTGAGCCGCCCGAACGCGAAGGCGACAGGGATGCTCAGCAGCACCGCGAACCGGGTGAGGTCCATCGCGATCATGACGGGCCGCTTGCGGCGGAACTCCACCCACGGACCGAGCGGCACCGCGAGCACGGCCCCCACGATCCGCCCGGCGGCGGCCAGCGCCGCCACCTGGGCCGGTCCGGAGTGCAGCACGAGGACAGCGATCAGAGGAAAGGCGCCCAGTCCGAACCCGGTGCCGTAGGAGCTGACCGCGTACGCCGCCCACAGCCATCGGAACTCTCTCCCCAGCCGCCGCCTGCCCGCCATGCTCCACGCACCTCTCCCCGTCACCGTCGCCCCATTTCCGCGTCGCCCCTTGGCCGGTCGCACCTCGCACGTCGCGGCGCCGCCCCGGGTCGGACACCCGCACGCCGGCCCCCGGCATCCAAGCGAGAAGCGAGTGGCGAGATCAAACAACCGACGCTCCACCAGGACACAACCATCGGTTGTGCCGATATCCTCGCCGACGTGGATCTCGACGCCGTGCGCACCTTCGTCGCCATCGCGGACGCGGGGCGGTTCCAGGACGCCGCCACCGAACTGTCGGTCACCCAGCAGGCGGTCTCCAAGCGCGTCGCCGCGCTGGAGAAGGGCCTCGGCGTGCGGCTGTTCGCCCGTACCCCGCGCGGAGCACGGCTCACCCTCGACGGGCAGGCGTTCCTGCCCCACGCACGCGATCTCCTGCGGGCCGAAGAGCGGGCGGTGGCCGCTGTGCGTCCCGGGCGCCGGGCGCTGCGCGTCGATGTGATCGGCCGGCGGCTCGCCCCGGCCGCCGTGCTGGGCGACTTCCGTCGCGCCCATCCCGAGGTGGAATTGGACGTCGTGACGCTGTTCGACGCCGACGCGGCCATCGACGCCATCCGGTCCGGCACGATCGACGCGTCCTTCCGTGCCGTCACCATGCCCGGCAGCCGGCTTCCCGACGACGTCACAGCCGTTCGGGCCTTCGACGAGCCCATCCAGCTTCTGACCGGGCCTGCCCACGAGTTGGCCGAAGTCCGCACGGTCGCGCCCGCCGAACTCGCCGGGCACCGGATCTGGATGCCCGGCATCGTGTCCGGAACCGAATGGGCCGCCTTCTACGGTGATCTCGCCGCCGCGTTCGGCCTCACCATCGAGATCACTGGTCCCGACTTCGGCACCGAGCCGCTGCTGGACACTCTCGCCGCCGCCCCGTCACCCGCGACGTTCGTCGGTGAGCGGACGCACCTCGTCTGGCCCGCCGAGCACGGTCTGCGGCGTATCGCCGTACGGGATCCGACGCCGGTCTATCCGCACTCGCTGCTCTGGCACCGCGACAACCCGCACCCGGCGCTCGGCGCGCTCCGTGACCACCTCGGCCCCGCCCGCAACCGCCTCTCCCCCGGTGGCACGACCCGTTCCGGCGCCAGGACCTGGACACCGGCGTGGGTACATCCGGCCCGGCCCGAAGAGCACGACGAGCGCGGCCGGCACGGCCGGTACGACGGGCACGGCCGGTACGACTTGCACCGTCGCGGCGGCCACCGCTGACCGCCGCGCGCCGCCCCCGGCCACTGGCCGTCAGCCGCCCGCCGACGACCGCCGGCCCGGGGGATGTCCGGGCTCCAGCCGCGCGATCCGGCCCTGCTTCCCCGCTGCCCAGCAGCCCAGGTCCGGGGCGCAGTCAACGGTGTCGTAGGAGCCCTTGTCGAAGGTTCTCCAGCTGCGTCCGCCATCCAGCGTGAGGTCCGAGCCGGTGGGGCCGACTGCCAGCGCCGCGTGCCGGGTGCCGGGCAGCCAGCTGACCCCCGAGCGGTATTCGGGAACGGGACGGCGGCTCGGCTTCCATGCCGCACCGCCGTCCCCCGAGGTGGCGGAGGCGTCCGGGGAACGCGCGCCCGGCTCGAAGTCGCCGCCGACGGCCAGGCCGTGGCGCGCGTCGCGGAAGGCGAGCGCGAACACTCCGCGCGCGGGCCCGGCGCCGGGAGGGGGGTCGTGCTCGCGCTCCAGTGGCGGCCCCGGTCGGTGGTGCGGAAGACCCGCGACGCGTCGGCCCCGCCGGTGGCGAACCACGCGTTCCGGCCGCCGGAGCTGGTGAGGCACTGCCCACTCGCCGCGAAGTTCGCCTCGCCCTCGCGCGCGGCGGGCATGCCGTCCGCCGGCAGCCGGTGCCAGCTGTGTCCGCCGTCGCGGGTCGTGAGTGTCCGGAACGTGCCGTTGACCGGATCGCCGACGATCAGCCCGTTGCGCCGGTCGAAGAAGGTGACGCAGTTGTAGAAGGCCGCCGGGTCTTCGTTGCGGAAGGTCTCGCGCCAGTGGGCGCCGCCGTCCTCGGTGCGGAAGACACGCGAGGCGTCCCCTTCGCCGATCGCGAGCACCACGGCGCCGCGCGTACCGAACGTCTCGATGTCGCGGAATTCCAGACCGGCGGCACCGGCCGGTGACACATCGCGCCAGTTCCTGCCGCCGTCCCCGGTGCGCAGTACGGTGCCGCCGCTGCCCGCGACCCAGGCGGACGAGCGGCTCACGGCCGACAGCCCCCGGAACCTGGAGCGGCTCCCGCTGTCCTTGAGCGACCATCCCGGCGACCGCTCAAGCTGCCCGGCGTATCCGGCGGAGTACGTGTGGGCTTGTGTGTCGGCGTGCCTGCCGGAGGACAGTGCGGCGTGCGAGCCGGAGTGCGCTTCCGCACCCGCCCGCGCCGACGCGGGGGCGCTACCGAGCGCGGTGCACACAGCTGCTCCGCACAGTGTGAGAGCCCACAACCGTCTCATCGTCCCCGCCCTTCGCTCGCCCCCAGTCGGCCGCCGTAACCTAGCCCACTACCGCCCCGCCGTCGCCAGCTCTCGCACCCGCGGTGCCAAAATGCGCGATATGGATCAGTTTTCACCGGCTGGAGAGCCAGGGGCTGGACAGTACGTCACCGCGGACGAGGGCGGGACGCAGGCCGAGGAGGCGGCAGCGGACCCGAAGGCGGGTTCGGCAACGGATCCGGCAACGCATCCGACGGCGGGTCCGGTAGCGGGCTCGCCGGCGGCTTCCGCCGTGGGCCGGGCTCAAGGGCCCCTGACGACGGGCGGGGCCAGGTGCGATTTCGATATCGAGTTCGAGACCCGGCACGCGCCGTCGACGGCCGGCACGGCACAGCCCGGCACCGCACAGACCCGACCCGGCACCGCCCAGGCGTGGGCCGCGCTCGGCGGGGACCCCGCGCTCCTGGCCCGTGTCTCGCGCCACCGCCGCCCAGGACTGCTCCCCTCGGCGCTGCCCGTCCTGGAGCTCGCCACCTCCACGGTGGCCGCCTGTTCCCTGGCCGCGGCCGAGTTCTCCTGTGTACGCGCGCGCAGCGCGCTGCTGCCTCCGGTACGCGTGGACGACGGTGCGGTGGCAGCGGCCTTCCACAGCGACCGTCTGATGCGTATCGACGGCAGGGATCCGGTGACCTTCGCGCCGCTCTCCCGCTTCTGGCGCACGGCGGACGGCTGGGTGCGCACCCACGCCAACTACCCCCACCACCGGTCCCGCCTGCTCTCCTCCCTCGGCCAGGCCGACTCCGGCCCCGACGGCGACGAGGCGGCGGGCGAGAGGCTGGCGGCCGTTTTGGCCGAGCGGCCCGCCCAGGCCGTCGAGGAGACCGTGTACGCCGCGGGGGGCCTGGCCGTCGCCGTCCGGACACCGGAGCAGTGGGCGGCGCACCCGCAGCGCGAGGCCGTGGCCACGACGCCGCTCGTGGCGACCAGCCGGCTGGACGCGGCGCCGCCCCTGCCGCTCGACGGGCCGCCCGGGCCCGGGGGGCTGCGGGGGTTGCGCGTCCTGGACCTGACCCGGGTGCTGGCCGGGCCGGTCGCCACCCGCACCCTCGCGCTCCTGGGCGCCGAGGTCCTCCGCATCGACGCGCCGGAGCGGCCCGAGTTGCCGGACACGCACGCGGACACGGACCTGGGGAAGCGTTCGACATTCCTCGACCTGTCCACCCGCGCGGGTCAGGCTACGTTCGAGGAACTTCTGGCCTGGGCCCATGTGGTGGTGACCGGATACCGGCCCGGCGCACTGGACCGTTTCGGGCTGGCACCGGAGTCACTGGCGGACCGCCGCCCCGGCCTGGTGGTCGGCCAGTTGTGCGCCTGGGGAACGGTGGGGCCGTGGCAGCGCAGGCGCGGCTTCGACAGCCTGGTACAGGCGGCCTCCGGCATCGCCCTCATCGAGGCCGAGCACAGGAACGGGGCCCAGCACGGGCGCGGGGCCCAGCGCGGGCGCGGGGCCCAGCGCGGGCACGGCGCCGGGGCTGCCCGGAACCGGGAGAGGGGCAGGGATCTGTCACCGGGCGCGCTCCCGGCACAGGCCCTCGACCACGGCTCCGGCTACCTGCTCGCGGCAGGACTGTTGCGCGCGCTGACCGAGCAGCGCACCGGTACGGCGGGCTCCCGGCTGGTACGGCTCGCCCTGGCGCGTACGGCGCACTGGCTGGTGGAGGAATTGGCGGCGGAACCCGCTTCGGGCGCGGCCGATACGCCCGGGACGGGTGCCGCGTTCGATCCGGCGCCGTGGCTGACAGAGGCCGACAGTCCGCTGGGCCGCCTGCGGTACTCGCTGCCGGCGGTCGCTTTCGGTCCGGCCGATTCCGGCGTACCGGATGCGGTGAATTCCACGCATGCCCCCACCGAGGCGCCGGACATCACGCGCAGTCCCGGGGACTGGACGCGGGTCACCGGTATCGCGGGCGCGGACGAGGCCGCCTGGCTCTGAATCCGCCCGCTCGCAACACCGGGGCCCTGGCGCGGAGTCGGAGACGGAGACGGAGACGGGGGCAGCAGATCGCCGGCGAGCTTCACCGACAACGCGTCGGTGCGGGCCCGGCACGTCACGGCCAGGCAGCGTTCGTCCAGCTCGCCGCAGGCACTCCCCCCGACCGCCCCAACTTGCCCCCTTCAGGCGGTCTTCGCTCCTACGATCCGATTCCGCCGCTCCGTGGTCAGACCCCGCCGGGGAAGCCCAGCATCCACTCGCCCAGCAGCACGAGCACGAAGCCGAGGCCCAGTACCGCTGTCGCGACCCGCGTGCGCCCCCTGCGGCTGAGCACGATGGCCGTACCCGAGAGGATGAGCGCGATGCCGTAGAAGCCCACGGTGAGCACCGAGGGCGCCGACCCCAGACGTATGACCAGAGCGACCGCCACGACGAGCATGACCACGGCGGAGAGCACTATCCGGACGCGCCGCGCCTGGCGGGGAGTCAGGGACGGCCGGTCCTCCTGGCCGTTCCGCTCGCGCACACTCCCGTGCGACTCCTCGTCCCCGTGGCTCTGCCGGCCCCCCCGGCCCTCCCCGTCCTCCTGCCGTCCGGCAACGGCATCCGGTCCGGCCTGCGGCGAGTCGGCCTCCGCCCCAGGGCCGGAAACCGCGGCATCCGGTCCGGTGTCCGACGCATCGATATCCGGTCCTGTATCCGATGACCCGGCGTCCGATCCGGCGTCCGATCCGGCGTCCGGTCCGGCAGTCGATGACTCGCCATCCGTCCGGGCCTTCTCAGAAGCAGCCCGGCCTGCTTCGGCCCTGGCATCCGATCCACCGGGTTCATCCGGCTCGGCGTCCGCTTCCGCTTCCGCGTCGCCAGCGGGCCTCGCCTTCGCGTCACCGCCCGATCCCGCCTTCGCGTCACCGCCCGGCGCCGCGCCCGCGCCCGTGTCCAGCCCGGCATCCGGGCGTGCCTGCGCGGAGGGGTCCGGCCGCGCGCCCGGACGGGGGTTGCCACGGCTGTCACCCGTGGGGGGCTGCGGTTCTCCGTCCGCGTGCGGTTCGTCTTCCGTGCGGACGCGCGGGGCTGGGGAGGAGGGCGAGTTGGCTTCCGGCATGCACGGGAGCGTATCTGCCCCAGGTGTCACACGGCAGCCTCGGCCACCGCTCCCCGCCCGTCACGCCCCGGCCGTCACTCCTCGTTCGCCTGGCCCTTCTTGACGCCCGCCCAGCTGCGCAGTGCGTCCCGGTTGTCGAAATCGCCGAGGTTGGTGTCCACCGGGCTGCTGGTGTACTGGTGGAAGCGCCACCGGTGCTTGATCCCGGGCTCGCCCGGCTTTCCGTTGTAGTGCGCGATCCACAGGCCGTCGCCCGCGAACGAGGTCTTGTCCTTGTTCAGCCAGAAGTCGACGTTGCAGTAGAGCAGGACCTTGTGGCCAGGAGCCTTGTCCTGGACGTACTTGATCCACTCGTCCTTGTCGTCGTTGCCGACCTTCGCGTCCTCCCAGTCCAGCGCGAGGATGTCGCCCGCGGCGAGCTTGATCTTGGAGAGGAAGTAATCGGCCTGCGCTTTCATGCTGCCGGGCCTTACGAAATGGTAAAAGCCGGTGACAAGCCCCGCGTCCCGTCCGGTCTTACGCTGCGCGACCCATTTCGGATTGGTGTAGGACTTGCCTTCCGTGACCTTGATAAAGACAAACTCGAAGCCCCTCGTGCTGTAGTCCTCGGACTGGTAGGAGGAAACATCGGTTCCCTTGATCATAACTTCCGCCGCCCTCTCTGTTCGCTCTCCGGCGATTCCTGATTACGCTTAGATACCCGCTGAGACATGCAGCGTACCTCCGTACACCCTGTGGATATACGGAAGTTGCCGCAGGAGAGGACTGTTGCGGGAGTCGGTAACCGTCGCCCCTCGAAGGGGGGCGCGCACCCCGCACACCTTTTCCCTTCCCTGCCCGATTT
This sequence comes from Streptomyces axinellae, assembly GCF_039532135.1. Classification (NCBI taxonomy): domain Bacteria; kingdom Bacillati; phylum Actinomycetota; class Actinomycetes; order Kitasatosporales; family Streptomycetaceae; genus Streptomyces; species Streptomyces axinellae. Next base: position 346,253 of record NZ_BAAARJ010000006.1, on the reverse strand, counting down.
CCCCTTCCCTGCCCCCTTCCGCGCGCAAATTCCGCCGACACGTTCCCTTGGCACGTTCCCTTGAAATTTCCTCCGGAAAGGAGGGCGTACCACATGAAGTTCCGTTGTGCGCCACTTCCCGGGGGTTCCGGCCGGGACGGTTTCCCGCGCCTCGGCGCGCGGCGCGGGCCCGCGTCACCATGGACGGCGGCTGAGGACCACCGGAGAGCGGTCGGAGGGCGGTCGGAGGCTTGTCGTCGCGTGTCCGGCCGCACGCGTCCCGCCTTCACCTGAAGTGTCGGCGGATGTCCGGTACGGGAGAATTCGCGGCGCGCGGGGTGAGGGCGCAAGATCGGGTACTGCGACACTTTCCCCGCGGGGCTCCTCGCGGAGATGCGCGGGGAACCCGCAGCGACCGCACGACCGTTTGACGTTACGGAAAGGGATCATCGTGGCCACCACACGCAACGCACACACCGTCTGGAACGGCAATCTCACCGAGGGCTCCGGAGTCGTCACCTTCGTTTCCTCCGGGATCGGCGACTACCCGGTGTCCTGGCCCGCGCGCTCCGAGGAGCCGGGCGGCAAGACCAGCCCCGAGGAACTGATCGCCGCAGCGCATTCGAGCTGCTTCTCCATGGCGCTGTCCAACGGGCTGAACGGCGCGGGTACCCCGCCCACCAAGCTGACGACGCGGGCCGCCGTGACCTTCCAGCCGGGCACCGGCATCACCGGCATCCACCTGACCGTCGAGGGCGAGGTGCCGGGTATCGACCAGGCCGCCTTCACCTCGGCCGCCGAGGACGCGGCCAAGAACTGCCCGGTCAGCCAGGCACTCGCGGGCACCACCATCACCCACGAGGCGAAGCTCGCCTGATCCGCGGGGCCGCCGGCCCCGTCCGTACGGCTCCACACCGTACGAACCCACGGCCATGCGAAACCACGGCCGTGCGAAGCCGACCCGTACGACTCGCTCCGGAGGGCGCCGTGCCGGAACTGCCCGAAGTCGAGGCCCTGAAGGGCTTTTTGAACGAGCGCCTGACCGGCCGCGCCGTCCGCCGCGTCATGCCGGTCGCGGTGAACGTGCTGAAGACGTACGACCCGCCGTTCAGCGCTCTGGAGGGGCGGACGTTCACCGGCGTGACGCGGCACGGCAAGTTCCTGGATCTGGGACTTGAGGAGGGGTCGGAGACGGCGGCCGGGGGCGGCGGCCTGCGGTTGATCATCCATCTCGCCAGGGCGGGCTGGCTGCGGTGGCAGGAAACGCTGCCCGCCGCCCCTCCCCGCCCCGGCAAGGGCCCACTCGCCCTCCGGCTCGAACTGGCCGGAGGGCAGGGCGGGTTCGACCTCACCGAGGCCGGTACACAGAAGCGGCTCGCGGTCCATCTGGTCCGCGAGCCGTCCGAGGTGCCGGGGGTCGCACGGCTGGGCCCCGATCCGCTCGCACCCGAGTTCGACCGTGCGGCCTTCGAGGCGCTCCTGGCCGGCAGACGCCAGCAGATCAAGGGCCTGCTGCGCGACCAGTCGGTCATCTCCGGTGTCGGGAACGCGTATTCGGACGAGATCCTGCACGCCGCCAAGATGTCGCCCTTCAAGCTCGCGGCGGATCTCACCGAGGAGGAGACCGACCGGCTCCACTCCGCGCTCACCAGCACCCTCGGCGCCGCCGTCGAGCGAGCGCGCGGCCTGTCGGCGGCTGAGCTGAAGGCGGGAAAACGGCTCGGGCTGCGGGTGCACGGCCGGGCCGGGGAGCCGTGCCCGGTGTGCGGCGACACGGTCCGCTCGGTCTCCTTCCGTGACTCGGCTCTGGAGTACTGCCCCACCTGTCAGACGGGCGGCAAGCCGCTCGCCGACCGGCGGATGTCACGTCTGCTGAAGTGAGTCCGGTCCGGCCCGGACTCGCCCGGACCGGAGCGGGCCGAAGGAGACGTGTGCAGCCCACCAGCGGGGCTGCGAGACCGCGGGGCCGCACGCGGCGGCGAGGTCCGGCGGAAAGTCCCTTCCCTGCACATCCTGGGCATGCCGCGTCTGGACGACCAGCGGTTCCGGCAGGCCACCGGGCCCCTCCGCAGGGTCGGGGGGTGCCGTCCCGGTCGCCGGCAGTGCGGCGCAGTGTCGCGGGGAGCATCTCGCAGCGACGGTGACGGGGCCGACGGCCGGGATGGCGGCCAGGACGTGCGCGGACAGCACGCTCTGGGTCACGCCGGATGTGGGAGACGCTGCCGGCCTGGCTGCGGGAAGACCTCGGCCGCGACCCCACCCTGGGCGACATCGCCGCGCAGTGCGGAACCAGCACTCGCACCCTGATCCGGCGCTTCCGCAACCAGACGGGCACCACCCCGCTGCAGTGGCCCCACCGGGCCCGCGTCCGCCGGGCACAGCGCCTGCTGGAGACCACCGGGCACCCCGTCGCGCGCGTCGGCCACCAGGTCGGATTCGGCTCGCCCACCACTTTCCGCGACCGTTTCAAGCGCACGACCGGCGTCAGCCCGCAAACCTACCGGCGCACCATCAGCTGACTCGTGATCCTCCTTCGGGGACAACCGGCCACGCTGCCGGGCAGCGGCTGCGGCGCGTCGCCTATGGCTTGCGCAGGACGGCGACCACGTTCTGGCCACCGAAGCCGAAGGCGTTGACCACGGCGGTGTGGACGTCCGTCTTGCGCGCGGTGTGCGCGACGTAGTCCAGGTCGCACTCGGGGTCGGGGGTGTCGAGGTTGACCGTCGGGGGCACGGCGCCGTCCCGCATGGCCAGCGCGGCGACCATGGCCGAGAGCGCTCCGGCGGCGCCGATCATGTGACCCACCATGGATTTGGGCGAGCTGACCAGCAGCCGGTCGGCGTCTTCGCCGAAGACGGCGCGCACGGCCGCGCTCTCCAGCCGGTCGTTGATGCGGGTGGCGGTGCCGTGTGCGCAGATGTAGTCCACGTCGCCGGTAGTGGCGTGCGCGGCGCTCAGGGCGCGGCGCATCGCCGTCTCGGCGTGCCCGCCCGAGGGGTGCGGCGCGCTCACATGGAAGGCGTCGGAGGTGAGCGCCCCGCCGCTGATCTCCAGGTAGGGGCGCGCGCCGCGCGCCGCCGCGTGTGCGGCCGACTCGACGACGAAGACCACCGCGCCCTCGCCGAACACGAAGCCGTCCCGGTCCGCGTCGAACGGGCGGCTGGCGTGCTCGGGTTCGTCGTTGCGGGTCGAGAGGGCGCCCATGGTGCTCAGTCCGGTGAACATCACCGGGGTGATCGCCGAGTCCGTGCCGCCGGCCAGCACGAGGTCGGCCTCACCGGCGAGGATCGTCCTGCGGGCCTCCAGCAGCGCGTGGATGCCGCTGGCACAGGCGAGGGCCGAGGCGTTGACGGGGCCGTGCGCGCCGAGGTCGATGGCGACCTCGCAGGCGGGCATGTTGGGGAGCACGGAGGAGACGAAGTACGGGCTGACCTTGCGGGGGTCCTCGTGCATCCGGCCGGTGGCGGTTTCGATGCCGGGGAAACCGGCGACGGCGCTGTTGACCTGGACGCCGACCCGGGCTCCGGGGTCGCCGTCGAGGGTGAGTCCGGCGTCTTCCACGGCCTCACGCGCCGCGACGACGGCGTACTGCGAGAAGCGTTCGGAGCGGCGGAGCCGTTTGCGGTCGAAGTGGTCCTCGGGGGTGAAGTTCTTGACCTCGGCGGCGATGCGGGTGGGCAGGCCCGCTGGGTCGAACCGGGTGATTCCGGCCACGCCGGAGGTTCCCGACAGGAGGGCCTGCCATGAGGATTCCCGGTCGTTGCCGACGGGGGTGAGGGCGCCGATTCCGGTGACCACCGCGGTGGTGGTGCTGGGGTGGTGGGACACGTTTCTGCTTTCGTTGTCGCTGTCGCGGTGTGGGCCCGGCCGTCTCCCGCTGCTCGCACAGGCTTCCTGCGCACAGGCTCCTCCCCCGGCTCCGGCCGGGTGGGGGCCGGGTGCGGGTCGCCCGGGCGGGCGGCAGGGGCCGGGGTCAGGTGCTCAGGCGGTAGGCGGCGCTCAGAGCTTCGGAGGTGGCGCGGACGGCGTTGACACCGTCCGCGTCCCGTGCGCCGCCCACCGTCTCGTACGGCACGCCCGCCGCACGCAGTGCGGGCTCCAGGCCCCGTTCGCGTTCCTGTCCGGTGGCGAAGACCACCGAGTCGGCCCGCAGCAGCCGGTCGGCGCCGTCCGTGTCGCGGACCAGGATGCCCTCGGGTGTGATCTCGCGGTACTCGACGCCGGTGACCATCTCCACGCCGTGGGAGCGCAGTTGGGAGAGGATGACCCAGCGGGTGCTGGGCCCGGTGCCGGCGCCGATGCGGGGGCCGCGCCGTACGAGGGTGAGGAGCCGCGCGCGGGCGGGGGGCGGCGGGGGCGCGGGCGCCGTGGACAGGCCGTGTGCCGTCAGACCGTATTTCTCCAGGAATGCCTCGGGGTGGCCGGTGCGGGCGCCGGTCAGCAGGTGTGCGAGGTCCATGGCGATGCCGCCGCCGCCCAGCAGGACGACCCGCTCTCCCAGGGATTCGGGGGCGGCGAACGCCTCTTGGTAGGTGAGGGTGTGCAGCAGCGGCCAGCCGGGGATGTCGGGGAGCCGGGGCTGTACTCCGGTCGCCAGGACGGCTCCGTCGAAGCGCCGCAGTTCCGCCACATCGCCCAGGCCGAGCCGTCGGCCGAGGTGGATGCGTACCCCGAGGCGGGCCAGTTCGGCCGTGTAGTAGCGCACGGTCGCGCCGAAGTCCTCCTTTCCGGGGACTTGGCGTGCCAGCCGGAACTGCCCTCCCAACTCCTTTGCGGCCTCGAACAGTTCGACCCGGTGGTCGAGTTCGGCCAGCGCCCGTGCCGCCTCCAGCCCGGCGGGGCCGCCGCCGATGACGGCGTAGGAGCGCGGGGTGCGGGCCGGGCGCCGGGGATAGTCCAGTTCGTGTCCGGCGCGCGGGTTGACCAGGCAGGAGACGCGCTCTTCGCCGAAGGACCTGTCGATGCACGCCTCGTTGCAGGCGAGGCAGATGTTCACGAGGTCGCCCCGGCCCGCGCGGGACTTGGCGAGCAGTCCGGGGTCGGCGAGGAAGGGCCGGGCCATGGACACGAAGTCGATGCCGCCGCGCAGCAGGCTCTCGGCCTGTTCGAGCCGGTTGACGCGGTTCGAGGCGATGACGGGGACATCGGGGTGTCCGGCGGCGCACAGCGCCTTCTTGACAGCTTCGGCGTAGCAGGCCCAGGTCCCCGGCGGGACCGCGGACTGGACGGTGGGCACCCGCGACTCGTGCCAGCCCACGCCGACGTCGAGCGCCGCCGCGCCGCCCTCGGCGAGCGCGACCGCGAACGCGTCGGTCTCCTCCTGGCCCGGGCCGCCGGGCATCAGGTCGGCGCCGGACATCCGGAACAGGACGGGGAAGTCGTCGCCCGCCGCCTCCCGTACGGCGCGCAGCACCTCCAGCGGGAAGCGGCGGCGGCGCTCCGGGTCACCGCCCCAGGCGTCCGTGCGCACGTTGGTGACCGGGGAGAGGAACTGGTTGAGCAGGTAGCCCTCGGAGGCCATCACCTCCACCGCGTCGTAGCCGAGCGCGCGTGCGGTCGCGGCGGCGCGGGCGAAGTCCCCGACGGTGCGCAGGATGTCGTCCTCGGTCATCTCGCGGGGCGTGGTGCGCGAGAAGCGGCTGTACACCGGCGAGGGCGCCAACGGAGCGGTGCCGGTGCCGGTCGGGAGTGCGTAGCGGCCGGCGTGGAAGAGCTGGAGGGCGATGGTGCCGCCCTCGTCGTGGACGGCGCGGGCGGCGCGGCGCAGCGCCGGGTGGTGGGCGGCGTCGTTGACCAGGCTGTATCCGGGGCCGCCCGCGGCGACGGGGCTGACGGCCGAGCCGCCGGTGACGATGAGTCCGGGGCCGCCGCGGGCGCGTTCGGCGTAGAAGGCGGCGAGCGCGGCTCCGCCGTCGTCCAGCGCCTCCAGGTTGAGGTGCATCGCCCCCATCACGAGGCGGTTCGCGACCTTCAGCGAGCCGATCGCGCCGGGACGCAGGACGTGCGTGAACACGCGGGACTCCTCACTGTGTGCGGGCCGGTGTGCCGGGCCCGCCCGCCCGGCGGGGGAGGCGGGTCCGGCGGGCGGTCATTCGGTGCGCTGGGGGCGCGGCGGGAGCTGGAGTTCGGGTCCGGCGTCGGCGAAGAACGGCGGTGCCACGGTGCTGAGTCCGCCATCGACGATCAACGTCTGGCCGGTGATGTACTCCGACTCGGGGGCGAGCAGGAACGCGAGCACCTCGGCCACCTCCCGTACCGTGCCGGGCCGGCCCTTGGGGATACGGTCGAGCACCGTCCGCATGTCCGGCATGCCTTGGACGTTGTAGAAGAACTCCAGTGAGTCGGAGTCGATCAGGCCGCCGTTGACCGCGTTGACGTTGACGCCGTAGGGCGCGAACTCCAGTGCCATGGAGCGTACCCACGCCTCGATGGCCGCCTTCATGGCGCCGAGCGTGGCGTAGGTGGGGTAGGCGCGGAGGGAGCCGTAGGAGGAGAGGGTGACGATCCTGCCGCCCTGGTCCATGAGCTTGAGCGCCTCTTGCGCGCCGAGCACGAAGGGGCGCAGGTTCATGGCGTAGGAGCGGTCGAGGTGGTGAGGTTTGAGATCGACGATGTTCTTGAAGGCGCTGGCGGCGGCGTTGGAGACGAACCAGTCCAGGCGTCCGCAGCGCCGGGCGACCTCGTCGAAGAGCGCGGTGATGCCCTCGGGCGTCTCGACGTCCGCCTGGACGGCGAAGCCGCTGCCGCCCAGCGCCTGGATGTCGGCGACGGTCTTCTCGGCGAGGTCGGCGTTCTTCTTGTAGTTGACGGCGACCGTGGCGCGGTGGCGGCGGGCCAGGGTCAGTGCCAGCTCCCTGCCGATGCCGCGCGAGGCGCCGGTGATCAGTGCGATCTGTCCGGTCCTGGTCTCCCCGGCCGGCTCGCTGGTCCGGTCGCTCATCGGGTTCCCTCCTGGGCGTACGCGCGCAGCAGTTCGCGGAAGACGACGGTCTTCTGGATCTCGTTGGTGCCCTCTTCGAAGCGCTGGGCGCGGGCGTCGCGGTAGACGCGTTCGATGGGGCTGGTCTTCCAGTAGCCGAGTCCGCCGTGCACCTGGAGCGCGTTGTCGGTGACGCGGGTGAGCATGGAGACGGCCGTCATCTTGGCCATGGACGACAGCATGGAGGCGTCCTCGCCGCCCTCCTCGAAGGTGCGCGCCGCGTGCAGCACCAGCTGCTTGGCGGCCTCGATGTCGGCGGCGTTCTCCGCGAGCATGAACTGGACGGCCTGCCGCCTGCTGAGCTGCTTGCCGAAGGTGACGCGGCGCTGCGCGTAGTCGAGCGCGAGTTCCTGGGCGCGCTCGGCCAGCCCGACGCAGCTCATGCCCACGGAGATACGGGAGGGCGTGAGGAAGCCGCCGAGCGCCACCTCCAGGCCCTGGCCCTCCTTGCCGAGTCTGTTGGCGACGGGTACGGGGGTGCGCTCGAAGTGCAGGGAGGCGTGGTCGGTGCCGGTGACCCCCATGGTCCGGGAGGTGTCCTCGACCTCCAGGCCCTCCGCTTGCCTGGGCACGAGCAGCGAGACGGTGCCCTCGTGGCCCGTCGTACCCTCGACGCGGGCGGCCAGCAGGTAGTAGTCGCAGCGCACGCCGAAGGTGATCAGGTGCTTGTCGCCGGTGAGGTAGTAGGTGTCGCCCTCGCGGACGACCGAGGCGCTGATGTCGGCGCCGGTGCCGTTGCCCGGTTCGGTCAGGGTGAAGGCGATCTTGATGTCGCCCTCGATGGCGGGCAGCACGAACTTCTTGCGCTGTTCCTCGGTGGCGAAGGGGTCCATGGCGCGCCAGATGCCGTTGACGACGTGCACGACCATCCGGATGGAGCCGTGCGAGCGGGAGAAGATCTCCATCAGGCCCATCCACTGGGTGAACGACAGTCCGTGGCCCCCGTACGCGCGAGGGGCCGCCATCCGCAGGAAGCCCCGCTCGCGCAGTTCGGCCCACAGCTGTTCGGGCACCTGCCCGGTGGCCTCGATCCGTTCGGCCCACTCCTCACCGGGCCCGGCGACCCATGCGAGAACCTGCTCCCGCAGCCGCCTGTACTGTGCCGGGCCGACGCCCTGCTCTTCGCTCACTTGGTGTTCTCCCTCCCGGCGCCGGCCATCGGCGCCCGGTTCGTCTCCTGGCGCTGCGGGCGCAGGCCGCGTGCCTTCTCCCGCAGCAGGAACTTCTGGATCTTGCCGACCTCGTTGCGGGGCAGGGCGCCCGCGAGGATCTCCAGGCGCTCGGGCCAGTACTGCTTGGCCACCTGGTGGGAGTCGAGGTACTTCTGCATCTCCTCGAACTCCAGCCCCACCCCGTCCTCTTCGAGAACGACGAAGGCGCAGGCCCGTTCCCCCAGCCGTTCATCCGGCATGGCGACGACGGCCACGTCGCCGACCGCCGGATGGTCGTGCAGAAGCTGTTCGACCTCGGCGACGGGGATCTTCTCGCCGCCTCTGTTGATGACGTCCTTGACCCGCCCGGTGATGCGCAGGAAACCGGCGGTATCGAGGGTCGCCAGGTCTCCGGTGCGGTACCAGCCGTCGGCGGTGAAGGCTTCGGCGGTCAAGTCGGGCCGCTCCAGGTAACCGTCGAAGACCGTGGGGGTGAGGATCTCGTAGTGGCCCTCGGTCCCGGGCGGCAGTTCGGTGCCCTGCCCATCGGTGACGCGGAGCTTCACCCCGTGCAGTGCCCGCCCGTCGGTGCCCCAGCGCTGGGCCGGCTCGTCGCCGGGTGCGGCGAGGGCCGCCAGGCAGGTCTCGGTGGAGCCGAAGGCGCCCAGCACGGTGGTGCCCAGCACCCGGCCGGCGCGTTCGGCCAGCCCGCGCGGCACGGTGGCCCCGGTGGCCACGAAGATGCGCAGGTCCTGGGGTGCCCGCTCGCCGCCCTCGACGGCGCGTACGAGGTCCATCAGGAAGGGTGTGGCGGCCTGGACGAAGGTCGCGCGGTGTGCGCGCAGCGACGCCAGTGCCAAGCTCGCGTCCCACTCGGCCTGCACGATCTGCGGCACGCCGAGAACGAGCGCGAGCCACATGCCGTAGAGGAAGCCGGTCTGGTGGGCGAGCGGCGAGGGGATCCAGATGGTGTCGGCCCGGGTGAGTCCGAGGTGGCGGATCTCCATGGCCACGGCGCGGGTGAGCGCTTCGGAACGCTGGAGGACGCCCTTGGGCTCGCCGGTGGTGCCGGAGGTGAACAGGAGCTGGGTGAGGTCCTGGGGGCCAGGGACGCGGGAGGCGAGCGCCGACTCGTCCAGGGGCGTGGTGGCGAGAGCCGACTCCCAGTCGTGCCACTGCACGCGAGGGACGGCCCCGGCGGTGGCGGGCCGCTGTGCTGTGACGGGCAGTTGGGCGGGGCCGCGCTCCTTGGGCAGGACGACGACGTGTTCGAGCCGGCCGAGGCCGCTGCCCGCACTGCCTGTGCTGTCCGCACTGCCTGTGCTGTCTGTGCTGTCTGTGCTGTCTGTGCTGTCTGCGAAATCCGCGTTGTCCACGGCGCCCTCGGCCAGCAGCCCGGCGATCTCGGCGGCGTGCCGCCTGCCGCGGAACTCCTCGGGCAGCAGCAGTACTCGCGCGCCGGAACGGCGCAGCACGAACGCCGTCTCCCGCTCACGGAAGATCGGCATGATGGGGCAGCACAGGGCACGCACCCGCACGCAGGCCAGGGCGATCGCGGTGAACTCCGCGCGGTTGGGCAGCTGGAAGGCGACGGCCTCGCCGGGCTGGACGCCGAGCCGCAGCAGCAGCGCGGCGATGTGCTCGCTGCGCTCCTGGAGCGCGGACCAGGTGACGGTGTCGCTGCCGTCGGCCCGCACGTCCACCAGGGCGGTGCCGTCGGGGTCGGACTCGGCGCGGAGTGCGAGGAGTTCGGACAGAGTGTGGACCGCGGCCTCGTCGGGGCGGGAAACATCGGGGGCCCGCCGGGCGCGCGCTCCGCTCCGCCCACCGCCCGGACCGGCCGGGTGCGCGCGGGATTCGGTGGCCGCGGGTGCGCTCCTTCCGGCAGCTGCCCGCGCGCCTCCGTCGCCGGTCCCCGTGTGCCTGCCGCCCCCGGCCGCCGCACGCCTGCCGCTTTGGCGGGCCGCGAGTCTGCCGCCTTCGGCCGACATGGGAATTCCGAGGGTGTTCATGGACTCCAGGAAGGCCGGATAGGAGATCCGGTACGCGTGGGGGTAGGTGAGCGTGCTGGGGCCGGAGGCGCGGGAGGCGGCGACGGCCAGGGACATCAGCACCCGGTGGTCGTTGAAGGAGGACAGCCGGGCTCCGACCAGTCGTCCCGCCCCGCCCGCGACCCGCAACGTCTCGCCCGTCAGCTCCAGTTCGCCGCCCATCGCGTTGAGCTGGAGCATGGCGGCGGCGCGGTCGGACTCCTTGAGCCGGGTGTGCGCGACGTGCCGGAAGACGGTCTCGCCCCGCGCGAAGGTGCCGAGGGTGGCCAGCACGGGCAGCATGTCGGGCACCTCCCGGCAGTCCACCTCGACGCCCTTGAGGTCGATCCCGTCGTGCTGGATGCGGACGCCGTGCCCGGCCGGGTCCAGCTCCAAGGGAACGTTCATGGCCTGGACGAGGTCGAGGAAGTGCGCCTCGGGGTGGTCGGCGGGGCTGCCGTGCAGCTTGTTCATGCCGCGTAGCAGCACATCGCAGGGGTGGAGCGCGGCGGCGGCGATTCCGAAGGCGGCCGAACCGATGTCCGGCGGCATGGTCAGCTCGGCCGGGGTGGCCCGCTGGCCGCCTTCGATCTCGAAGCGCCGCCAGTCCTCGGAGACACTCACGGTCAGCCCGAACTGCCGCATCATGGCGACGGTCAGCTCCAGGTAGGGCTGTTCGTTCAGTTCGCCCTCGACCTCGATGACGGTGGGCCCGGTCGCGAAGGGTGCGAGCAGGATCAGGCCGGAGATCCACTGGGAGAGGGTCCCGGCGATCCGGACGTGTCCGCCGGTGGGCCGCTTGGCGCCGACGTGGACGGGGGGACAGCCGTCCGCCGACTCCAGTGCCACGCCCATACCGCGCAGTGCGTCCAGCAGGGGGCCGATGGGGCGGCGTTTGAAGTACTTCTGCCCTGTGACGGTCACTGGCCGTTCGGCGAGCGAGGCCAGCCCGATCATGAAGTACAAGGTGGTGCCCGAGCTGCCCGCGGAGACGGTGGAGCGGCGGGGCCGGTAGGGGCCGCCGTGTACGACGAAGGAGTCGCCGTCCACCTCGACACGTGTGCCGAGCCCGCGCAGGAGCTGCGCCGTGTACTGCACATGACGGGCGTCGGACAGGCCGCGTACGACGCTGGTGCCCTCGGCGAGGGAGGCGAGGATCAGGGCGCGGTGCGCGTGGTACTTGGAGTTGGGGACACGGACCTCACCGGTCAGCGGCTGGCGGGTCCCTTTGACAAGAAGGTGCATATGTGGCGCTTCCCATACCCGGGTTACGGCACGGCGGGGCGTGCCATGGGCGGATGAAGGACGAGGGGTTTCGCGGCGCGGTGAGCGAATCGCTTTGGCGGATATATGCGGATCTGTGCCGTGCCGATCCTTACGACCGCCCCAGCGGTACGCGCGGAGCCGTGCCGTCCGACCCCCGGACCGCAACCTCTCGGAGTAACGCCCGGAGCAGCGCGCACCGGACCGGGCCCTTACGAGCCGCTGAGCCGCATCGCGCACTGGACGGCGCGGCCTGCGGGAGGCCGGGCAGCAGCCGGAGGCCGGTGGCGGGAGCCACGGGCCCGGCGCGGGAGCCACGCGGCAGGCGGGTGCGGCAAAGGCGGCAACGCCGGGGCGGAGGCCATGCGGGCAGCACGCGGTGACCCGCCGCCCGTCCCGTACCCGCGCCGGACGCGGGGCGGCCGGAGGCAGCGGGGGGCGGGGCGAGCGCGTAGCGAACTGGACCGGATGGTGGGGCCGGAAGCGGGCGGCGCGGCCCGTCGGGCCTATGGACTGCCGGCGAAGGCAGGAGAGAGAGGCGGAAGGAGAGCCCTCATCCGAGGGGACCCGCTGTGGCTGCTGTCGCGGCGCGAGGTCGTGGCAGGAGCCCCATGACGGGCATCCCGGATGACGAGCCCGATGCGGGCGGACGGACGTCCGCACTCCGTTCGGTCATGCTCAGTCATGACCACAGGTATATCAGGTGTATGTGCCATCTAAATAAGCACCCCCGCCGCCGCGACCTGACGACTGCTCAGGCCACATGGGCGCAGCAAGGGCCGGCGGGAGGCGCGGGCACCGGTCCCCGGGTCAGCTCCCGTCGAGGTAGACCCAGTCGCCCTCATGGCGCGTGAACCGGCTGTGCTCGCTCTGCGTACCGGACTCCCCGTCAGCCGTGGCGTAGTGGGCCCGGAAGGTGACCGTGCCCTCGATGTGGAACGGGCTGCCGCCGGACGTGGCCAGGACCTCCAGCCCTCTCCAGCGCCGGCCGCCGGGCAAGTCCAGGCGCGCGGGGCGGGTCTCCGGATGCCAGGTGCGCAGCAGATAGGCCGGGTCGCCCAGGGCGAAGGCGGCATAGCGCGAGCGCATCAGCTCCTCCGCGGTGCCCGCCACCGCGCCTCCGCCGTGGAACCGACCGCAGCACTCCCCGTAGGCGGCGCCTGCGCGACCGCACGGGCAGGGAGCGCCTGGCTCCGGGGCTCCGGCCACCGGGCCGCCCTGCCGTGGTGTGCGGCCTGGCGTGCCACGGGGGCGGGTGGCGCGGTTCGCGCGCTCTGCGCGGGAGGGCTTGCGTCGGGACATCCCCCCATGGTGCCGGACGGGCTTGGAGGGGTGCGGCCGGGCTCGGAGAGGCCCCCTCTTCCTTGTTGCCCTGGCGGTTCCGGTCGCCCCGGCGGTCCCCCGGCCGGTCCCCGCCCTCCCGGCCAGACCTGCTGTCGTGACTACCGGCCTCGCTGCTCCGGCGGCACGGTCAGGTCCGGCTCCTGGCCGTACAGGGGCCCCAGTCCTCTGCCGTGCCAGGGCCCGAGCACGGTGTCCGCGCGCTGCTCCACCGCCGAACGCAAGGGTGAGGGCGGCGCGTTGCAGAGCAGACACACCGCGCTCATCAAGGTGACAACAGCCACAAGAGGGACCCATGCCAGGAGTAATCTCCCAGTGCCGAGCGCCGACGGAACAGCTTGTTCCGCGTGCTCGTCGTGCGCGTCAGCGCTGGTCGTTCGCCACATGGCCCGAATACTGGGCGACGCACCGGCCGCGCACACCACCCGCACCGCAAGATCACTCGTTGCGGCGAATCCCCCGCGGCCGGCGCATGGGCGACCGGCCGCGGGGCCAGTCAGGCGGGGACGGCGGAGGCGGGCAGGCCAGGAAGCCGGTGCCCCGCACCCATGACAGGCATGGCGAGGGCACTGCCCCCGCGTCCCACGCGAGACGACGCATGACGAGGGGATACGACGCATGCGGCCACAGCTGCGGGATCACGTGCTGTTCACGGAGCGGCCGGACGGTACCCATGTGCAGGGCCCGCACGGCGGCATGCTTCTCAGGGGCCCCGGACTGCATCCATGGCTGTCCCGTCTCGCGCCCTTCCTCACGGGGGAGCACACCCTCGCCGAGTTGGTCGCAGAGCTGCCGCCAGGCCGCCGTGGCATGGTCGAGCGGCTGGTCGAGAAGCTGGCCCGGGGCGGATACGTACGCGACCACACCCCCGCGCCGCCGCCGTCCGGCCCCGCCCCCGCGACGCGCGAGCCGCACAGCGGCATCCCGCCCCGCGACAACACTCGCGACAACACTCGCGACGGAACGCACGCCGAGCAGCTCGCGTTCCTCGGCTACGCCGCCGACCGGCCCGAACTCCGCCTCCAGCGCCTGCGCGAGGCCCGCGTCACGGTCTCCGGGAGCGCCGGAACCCTGCCTGTCCTGTCGGAAGTGGCCCGGCTGGGCCCGCACTCGGGATGGCGTGCGGTACGGGTCGAGGTGCGGGAGCGCGGGGGAAGGGCATCCGGCGCGCGGACTCCCCCTCCGTACAGCGATCTGCTGATCTGGGTGACCGACCGGGGCGAGCCCCCTCCCGATCCCGGCCCGGGAGCGTGGTGCTCGGTCCGGCTCATGGCGGGGGCCGCATGGGTGGGGCCGGTACTCGGAGCGAACGAGCACGAGCCCCGCGGGGCCCGCCGCAAGGCCGGTGACATCGGCGAGGGCGGCGACGCCTCCGGTGACACGGAGACGGAGACGGATACGGATACGGATACGGACGGCAGTGGCGGGGTCGGCAGCGGGGGCGCGGCCGGCGTGGTGGCCGCCCAGGTGGTGCTCGTGTGCACCAGGTACCTGGCGGGCCTGGAGGCCGGTACCGGCGGCGAGGGTCCCGGCGTGGCGCACGGGGCATCCGGTACGGGCCCGCCGACGGCCCCAGCCGTGCGGGTGGACCTGATCGAGCTGACGACATCGGAGCATCCGGTCCCGCGGGAGGCAACAACCCGGCATCCGGCCACGCACGGGCGAATGACCCGGCATCCGGTCACGCGTGAAGCGACGGCAGGTCACCCGGCGGCGCACGGCGCGCCGGGCAGGCATCCGGACACACGCGGCGCGACGGCCCGGCATCCGGCAGTCCCCCACCGCACAGCGGAGGCCGTCAGCGCGTGGTGGGCCTCGGCCGCGCTCCCCGAGCACGAACTGTGGGGCCGTGTCGCCCCGTTGGTGGACCCGTACACCGGCGTACTGCGCGAGGTCACCGCCGGCCCCTGGCTCCAGCACCCGTGGTGGACCTGCGGCGCGGTGCTCGCGGACGGCACGCGCGTCGGCGCCCATGGGGCCACCCGCGAGTCGGCGCGCGCGCTGGCGGTACTGCGGGCCCTCGCCATGACCGGCTCTCCCAGTGGCCCGGCCTGGGGCTGGGACCTCGTCGCCCAGGCCCCCCGCCTGCTGACGGGACCGGTGGAGGCGGAGAGCTGTCCGGCGGCGGGGCTCAGCCCGGCAGAGGCGGCACTGGACGGTGTACGGGCATGGGCCGAACGCGAGGTCGCCCGGCGGCTCGTCCTGCGGCTCGACAAAGACGGAGGCGGGAGCGAGCGGTACAGCGAACGGCACGGTAAGCGGAACAGCGAGCGGAAGGGGAAGCGGGACGGCAGGCCACGCGGCGTCCGGCTGACCACAGGCGAGGTCACCGCCCGCCTGGCGGGATGTCAGGGGGCGCTGCCGGTCGGTCTTCCCGGCGGCGGGGCACGGGAACTGTTGTGGGCCGCGGGGTGCGAGGTACGGGTCTTCGACCTGTCCGCCGTGCTGTGCGGGGTGCCCGCCTACGCCGTGACGCTCGACGGCGAGCCCGTCGTCCTGCGATGCGGGGAGCAACCAGGCGCGGCGCTCGCCGAGGCGCTCGGGCTGGCCCTGCTGTCCTGGCAGGCGGCGCATGACGAGGACGCCGCCTACGCGCCCCGCCTGCCGCATCCCCTGCCCCGGCTCGCCGACACCTTGCCGGCCTGCGGAGGCGAAGCCGCCACCCGTCCTGTCGGCCTGCTCGACGGGCTGGCCGCCGCGGGGCTCCACCCGGTGGCCGTGCCCCTGCGCGGCGGCGGCCCCTACGTGGCGAAGGTGGTCCTCCTCGGCCCCGAACGCGTGCCTTCTCCTGCCGACGCCGTGCGGAGGACGGACGTGTGAGCGAGGGCGGGGCACCGGTCCAGGAGGACGGGGCCGAGCAGCCGCTCGGAGGCACGAGCATCGGGGGCAGGAGCGAGGAGGGCCGGGTCGAGTACGGGCACGGGGGCGACGGCGAGGGTGATCTCCCCGCGGGGCGCGGGGACTTCGCGGCGGCGTCCAGCCTTCGCGTCGGCTCCGAAGTCGTACGGCTGTGCGGCGATGTGCGGCTCGGCAACTGGGCTTTGAGAGGGGCCGGGGAGGCGTCCGCCCCCGGTGCGCGCGCTCGTCGTTGGCTGGCGTGTGTGCGCGAGGACCTGTCGCAGCCGGGCGATGTGCCCGGCGCCTTCGCGGAGGCCGAGGCGGGGGCCGCCGCCTCGGACGGGGTATGGCTCTCCCTCGTGTGGGAGCCGGGGGCGCTGCTGGTGGGGCCGCTCGGGCGGCCGGGCCGTCCCGGCTGCCCGCGCTGCGCGCGACTGCGGCGACTCCGCAACCTCCCCCGCCTCACGGGTCCCGGCGCGGGCCCCGGCCCCTATCCCCTCGCGCCGCCGGCCCCCGCCGTGGCGGCGCTGGCCGGTGTCCTCCTCGCCGGAGAACTGACAGCGCGGCTGGGACCGGCAGTACAACCGGAACCGACAGCGCAATCGGAACCGACGACACGACTCGAACCGGAACCGGCGGCCCCTTCGCAACCCACAACACGGGAAGAGCGGCACGAACAGAGGGGCCGACAAGAGCAGAAGGACCGGCGAAAGCAGACGGAACGACACGAGCGGCAGGGCCGGACGGCTTCGGCCGTCCCGCACCGGCCACCCCGCACGCGGGACGCCGTGCTGCGGATCGGCACCGAGCGGGGCGGGATCACCCGGCATCCGGTGCTGCCCGACCCCGAGTGCCCCCGCTGCGGGCCGCTGCTGGCCGCGGCGGAGAGGAGTCCGGTACTGGTGCCGGTGCCGGTGGGCGTTCCGGGGCGCTTGCGGGCGTTGTCGGGCGAGGCGGCGGCGCGGGTGGCGGCCGAGTATGTGGATCCGTGCGTCGGTGTGGTGCACGAGGTGGTGGAACGCTCCGACGGGGGGCGGCCGGTGGCGGTGGCGGTACGTGATCCGGCGCGGGCCGCGGCCGTCGCGTACCACGGGTACGGTCACGGCGGGGACTTCCGTTCGGCCACCTCGGCCGCGGTGCTGGAGGCCCTGGAACGGCTCGGCGGCATCTCGGCTCCCCGCGCCGGGGGTCGCGGAGGGCCGGTCGCCGCCTACCGGGAGGTGGCGGGCAGCGCGGTGTATCCGCCGTCGCTCGGGCTGCATCCGGGCGCGTCCTACGACCGGCCGGACTTCCCGTATGTGCGCTGGTCGGCCTCGCTGCGCACCGACTGGATGTGGGGCCGTTCGCTCACCCTGGACCGTCCGGTGCTGGTGCCCGCCGCGCTGGTCCACTACGCCGACCCGTCGCCGCCGGGGCCGCGCTTCGTGCAGGAGGTCTCCAACGGGTGTGCGCTGGGGGCGAGTACGACCGAAGCGGTGTTGCACGCGCTGCTGGAGGTGGCGGAGCGGGACGCCTTCTTGGCCACGTGGTATGCGCGCCTGCCGCTGACCCGGATCGACCTCGGCTCGGCGGCCGACGGGCGGATCCCCCTGCTGGCCGCCTGGGCGCACGAGCGGGCCGGGTGCGAACTGATGGCGTTCGACGCGACATTGGAGCAGGGGATCCCGGCCGTGTGGGCGATGGCGGCGGCGGGCCCCGGGGCCGTGGGGCAGCCCGCCGTGGTGTGCGGGGCCGCGGCACGGCCGAGTCTGGAGGAGGCGCTGGTGGCCGCCTTCGAAGAGCTGACGTGCACGCTGCTGGCGCCGCCGCGCTACGACACGGACCGGGCCGCCGCGATGCTGGCGGACCCCTACGCGGTGCGCACGATGGGCGACCACGAACTGCTGTACTCCCACCCGGCCGCCCGGGAGCGGCTGTCGTTCCTGCGGGTGGACGGGGAGCGTGCGCCGCTGCCCGCGCTGGCGGCGGCGCATCCGTGGCCGCCGCACTCCGATCTGGCGGCGCAGGTGGGCGAGTTGGTACGCAGGTATGAGGCGGATGGTATGGAGGTGATCGTGGTGGACCAGACCCGCCCCGAGCACCGGGCCGGAGGGCTGCGCTGTGTGAAGGTGCTGGTGCCGGGGACGCTGCCGATGACGTTCGGGCACGCGGCGCGGCGTATCGAAGGGCTCTCACGGGTCCGGACCCTGCCCCGCGCACTCGGCCTGCGCGCGGACGCGCTGGCGGAGGGCGAGATCAATCCCCATCCGCACCCCTTCCCCTGAAGAACCCCCACCCCCACACCACCTGAAGGGTTGTCGGCTGCCCTCCTCGACGGGGGTGTGGCTCCGGGGGTGGCCAGGGGCTCCGGGAGCACGGCAGGGCTCCGGGACGGCAGGCGTCCCGGAGCCCTGGTTCTGTGGGCGGGGCGCCGGTCAGACGTCCGTCTCCGCCGCGTAGCAGCCGCAGCGGGGGACGGCCTCACCCTCGCCGCCTTCGCTCCCGGCCTCGGTATGGGTGTCGAGATCGGCCAGTGCGGCGGCGAGTTGTGTGGAAGCACTCATGACGGGTCCCTTCGGGCGGACGTATGGGGACGGCACCGGTTCGCTTCCGGTACCGCTCCATGGCTTGCCGGACCGGCACCCATCAAATCGTGAAATAACGCGGCACCACCTCTACGGGTGAACGCGCCCCGTCAAACCACCAGTTGGGACGTCACCAGGTAGCAGGCGCCGTCGCTCGTCACACTCCGCACCTCCCACCCGGTGCCTGCCACCAGCCCGGTGAACTCCTCGGCCGAGCAGTACAGGTAGTCGAACCACGGTGTCGCCAGCTCCCGGTAGCGGCTCCTGACGCGCAAGGTCCCCGGCAGCCGGCCGCGCGCCCGGTTGCGCTCCAGCCGTGGCCCGTGGAAAGCCGGGAACGCCCGGTAGGGGTCCAGTCCCTCGTACAGCAGCACGGCTTCCGGCGCCGCGACCTGTGCGAGGTTGCGCAGGGCCTCGGGTGCCAGCGCGGCGTTGCCGAGGGCGCCCTGCCCTTCACCGGCCAGCACCACCGTGTCGAACGGCCCGATGCCGGCCGGCAGTTCGAAGAGGCTGCCCAGATGCGCGTCCACGCCCCGCTCCCGGGCGAGCCGAACGGCGCCGGGCGAGAACTCGACTCCCGTCACAGTGGTGACGGCCTCCTGGGCGGCCAGCCAGAGCGCCCTGCTGCCCGCCCGGCAGGCGGCGTCCAGTACCCGGCCCGTGGCCCGCGCGCACACTTCCCGTTCCAGTTCGGGCACTTCGGCCGGGTCGGGGAAGTAGAAGGCGGCCACATCCCCGACGTGTACGTCGCCGTCCTCGACCTCCAGAACCTCGAAGGTGCGGCCGGGCGCCGCGGCGGTACGCCAGCAGTCGGTCACCGCCCGGCCGAAGGCGTCGCCGGCCGCGGGACGACCCGCGTCGTCGTCCTCGCCCGCCGCCGGCAGCAGCCAGTCGTACGCGGAGGGTGCGCCGAAGGCTGTCACGGGCGGCATCCTTCGTGCCGGGGTCCGGTCTCCGCGCCGGTCTCCCGCACGGGCCCCGGGGGGCCCGGCGGCAGCTGGGGCCCGGCCGGTGACGGGAGTCCGGGCAGCAGCCCGGAGGGTGCGGGGAAGGGGACGCGGAAGAGCCCGTGCGGGTCGTAGTGCTCCCGTACGGCCGCCAGGCGCGGGTAGTTGGCGCCGAAGTAGGTGCGCCGCCAGTCCATACGGTCGGCTTCGGCGTAGTTCTGGTAGGCGTATCCGGAGGCCCACGGGGCGACGAGGGTGTGCAGCCTGTCGAGCGCGGCGGTGGCCGCGCGCCGGTTGGACCGGCCCCGGCCGGGCCTGAACTGCGAGAGCATGCCGAACAGATGACTCCGGTGCACCATGGCGGTGGCGTGCTCGGGGACGCGGTTGTAGGCGCCGCCCAGCGCCTCGAAGTCGCAGTTGCGGCTCTCCCCCGGGTGCAGGTCTCGCTCCAGTGCGGCGATCAGCTCGCGTGCGGTGCTGCCGGGCAGGGTGCGTGCGAAGAAGTCGTGGCGGCGCAGGAGCAGCGGCAGTCTGCCCCGGGGCGAGCCGCCCCAGAAGCGCAGCGAGGCGCGGTGCCCGTGGCTGGCGGTCGTATAGGTGTCGGGGCCGCGTCCGACGGCGGCGACGAGCGCGGACAGCTGGCGCTCCAGGTCGCTGCCCTCCCCCAGCCAGGAGCCGCCGACGGCCGCGGGCGGAAGGCCGTCCCACACCTCGCCCGCGGTGATCCCGGCCATGCTGGAGAGCCGGTCGGGTGCCCCGGGCGCCCACTCCTGCCAGGCGGTGAGCACTCTGGCGCGGTACTCGGCGGGCCAGCCGAGCAGGAAGTCGGTGACGGGCTCCTCGGCGCGCGTGCGGAAGCTGAGCGAGGCGACCACGCCGGGGAAGAGCGGGCCGCCGCCGCGCAGCGCCCAGAACAGGCCGGGGTGGTGTTCGGCGTCGCAGTGGACGGTATGTCCGTCGGCGAGGACGACGCGGGCCGAGGTGAGGCTGTCGAGGGCGAAGCCGTGGCGGCGTCCGGTGGTGCCCATGCCGCCGCCGAGGGTGAGCCCGGTGACGCCCACGGTGGGGCACAGCCCGGTGGGCACGACTTGGCGGGCGGCGTCGAGCGCCTCGGCGAACGCTCCGGTGCGCACTCCGGCGCCGCAGTGCACGCGCGCCCCGGGGAGGTCCACCTCGATGTCGTCCAGGGGGGAGACATCGAGGACCAGGCCCGGGCCCGTGGAGAAGCCGGCGAAGGAGTGGCCGCCCGCGCGGGTGTGGACGGCGACGCCGTACCTGCGGGCGAAGCGGAGGGCCTCCCCGATGTCGTGCTCGGTGGCGCACCGCAGCACCGCTGTGGGGCGTACCGCGTCGTGACGGACGTCGGCCGTGCGGCGCGCGGCGCCGTATCCGGTCTCCTCCGGGAGGAGCAACTCCCCTGCCAGGTCGTGCCGCAGGGCCGCCCACGAGGCGGCCGACGGCACCGTTGACAACGTTCCGTATCCATTCACCTACTCAAAGTATCCACTCTCCTGCGAGTCAACCCCTCCGGGGCTAAGGTCGCTCAGCATGAGAACAATGCGACATAACGGCATTGAACCGGCGCAGCTCGTACGCCAACTGTCCCTTCCCGCCTGCGAGGTCGTACTCCCTTCCGACGCCCCCGCGCTCGCGGCGCAGGTCTCCTACGAGCCGCTGTGGCCCCGATTCCTGTTCGCCGCGCCCAGCATGCGGCTCCACCGGCCGCTCGGCACCCTGTGGCCCTACGCCCAACTCCTGCTCGCCGGGCCGGAGTCCGGGCGACTGCTCGGCTGGCTCGATACGGCGCCGGTCTTCACCCGCGACGGCACGGCCCGGCCACCGGACGGCGGACGGGGGCCGGCCGGAAATGGGCCCGGAAAAGGGCGGGGACTGCCGGGCGGTTGGGACGATCTGATGCGGCGTGCCGTCGAGGGACTGCGGGCCGGCCACCGGCCCGACGCCCTGGCCATGATGTCGCTGAGCCTGCTGCCCGAAGCACGCGGCACCGGCCTGGGCGCCGCCGCCATCGCGCTCGCACGCGCACTCGCCGCCCGGCTGGAACTGCGGGCCGTCCTCGCCCCGGTGCGGCCCACGCTCAAGGCGGCCTGCCCGCACACGCCGATGGGCGAGTACGTGCGCCGGGTTCGTCCCGACGGGCTGCCGGCCGACCCCTGGCTGCGCACTCACGTGCGGGCCGGAGGCCGGATCGCGGGCATCGCGGCGGCCTCGACGGTGATGGAGGCCCCGCTGGAGGACTGGGCCACGTGGGGCGCCGCACTCCCCCCGGAGGGTGACGCGACGATCGCGGGCGGGCTCGCCCCGCTGGAACTGCTGCCCGACGGCAGATCGGCCCGCTACACCGAGCCCAACGTATGGGTGATCCACTCCCCGGAGCGCCCTGGGGACTCCGGGAGTCCCGAGCGCGCCGAACACACCCGGCAGGCCCGGCACCCAGAGCCCCCAGAGCACCCAGAGCGCTCCGGGGGCCTCACCGCACGCCCTCGAAACCTGGACCCAGCGTGAGCGTGACCTCAGCTCCGGCGGCGCCGGAACCGCCACCCCCGCCCGAGTCGCCGCCTGTGTCGCCGCCGTCCCTCTCCGCCTTCGGCGCGATGCCATCGCGCAGATGTGCGGCCACTATTCCCGCCTGGGTGCGCCGGCCGGGAGCGTAGGTGACGGAGGTCTTGGACGCGGAGTGTGCCGCGTTGCCGACCGTGGCGCGGATACCGAGTGCGCGCAGCCCCTCGGCGGCCTCGGCCGCCGCGCCGGGCTCCGAGGTCCCGTTGAGGACGCGGACGCGCACCTGGGCGGCGTGGACGGGGTGGGCCGAGGCCGACTTGAGAGCCTTGGCGGTGACTTCGCGGTCCTCGGCCAGCTTCTTGAAGAGCGTGGCGGCCTGCGGCTGCTGCCAGACGAGGTTGGCCTTGTCGGTGGGGATGTCGGCCTCGCGGGGGTAGTTGGGGACGGTCAGGAAGTGCAGCCGGTTCTCGGGGATCTTCTGCACGCTGGAGGCGAGGCGGTAGAGCGGGGTGATCCCGGCGAGGTCCTTGTCCGTGGTGAGGGACTTGGTGGCCGAGTCGAGGAAGCCGTAGAGGTCCTTGGGACTGGTGAGCTTCGAGCGGGCCTTGTCGGACAGCGCGCGCATGAACTCCTGCTGCCTGCCGATGCGTCCGGTGTCCGTGCCGTCGCCGATGCCGTAGCGGGCGCGGACGTAGCCGAGCGCCTCCTCGTTCCGGATGGTCTGGCAGCCCGCCGCCAGATCCAGGTGTGCCTTCTTGTCGTGGATGGCCTCCTCGGGGCAGACCTCTATGCCGCCGAGGGCGTTGACCATTCCCTTGAAGCCCTGGAAGTCGAGGGACATGAAGTGATCGACGCGCAGCCCCGTGTTGTGCTCGACGGTCTTGATGGTGCAGGCCGCCGCGCCCTCGACCTCGCCCTTGAGGCCGCCTATCGCGAACGATTCGTTGATCTTGAAGGAGTGCGGCTTCGAGCGGGTGCCGTCGCCCCGGTCGCAGGAGGGGATGGGCACATAGGAGTCACGC
The DNA here is from genome assembly GCF_039532135.1 of Streptomyces axinellae. Classification (NCBI taxonomy): domain Bacteria; kingdom Bacillati; phylum Actinomycetota; class Actinomycetes; order Kitasatosporales; family Streptomycetaceae; genus Streptomyces; species Streptomyces axinellae. Next base: position 323,619 of record NZ_BAAARJ010000006.1, on the reverse strand, counting down.
GGGAGGGACAGGACGCCGGCCCACTTCCGGTCCGCCGACAGATGCACCAGCATCAGCGTGTCGGACTGCATGGTCTCCAGCCCCTTGCCGTACTCGGAGTTGGCGCCGGCGCGGGAGTCCGAGCCGACCACCAGGATGTTCTTGGAACCGGGGCTGAGGTTGTCGGGTCGGTCACCGCCGAGGCGGTCGCCGATGTCGGCGGAGTGGATGTTGCCGTCGAGGCTGAGATAGGCGAACAGTGCGGCTCCGCCGCCGAGCAGCAGCAGACCGGCCAGCACCGCTCCGCTCCAGAGCGCTATCTTGCCCCGCCGGGTGAAACGGCTTGTGCGCGCCCGCCGGGCGCGCCTGTGCCCGGCACGGCGCCGGGATGTCTTCTGCACCACCAGCCGAATACTACAGACGTGTAGAAGTTAGCGGCAATGCTCGCTTACCCAGGGCTTATACGGGCGATCAGGATTCATGGCGCGGACGCGCCCAGGCCCCGGGGCGCCGAAGCCCCGCCACCGAGCGCCGACCGGCAGGCGGACTCAGAGCGGAGTGGCCGCCTTCAGGACGAGGAAGAGCCCCAGGGCGGCGTTGAGAGAGGAGGCCGCCGAGACCGTGGTACCCGCCGCCGCCAGGTACGCGGCGAGCCCGGCTCTGCTGGCGGCCGGCGGCCAGATCCGGGCCGGCGGCACCGGCTCCAGCAGCGCGGCGACCCTGCGCGGCACCGGACCGGCGGCGAACGCGGCGACGCCCGGCAGCGGCGGCCCCTGGGGGGTGAGCAGCGCGGCTCTGGCCACCGCGCGGGCCGTCACCCTGCGGTCACCGACCACCCGCGCCGCCTCCTCATCCGCCCACCGCTCGGCGTTGTAGGCCACGGCCTCGCGCAGCGGGAGCAGCAGCGGATTGGCGCAGCCCGCGAGCCGGGTGGCCAGCAGGTAGCGGTGGTGGCGGCCACTGAGGTGTGCGCGCTCGTGCGCCAGCAGGGCCGCGCACTCCTCCTCCGCGAGCGCGCCCAGCATGCCCGTCGAGGCGACCACGCGGCCGGGCGAGCGCGGGGTGCCGGGCAGCGCGTAGGCGTAGGGCGCGGCGTCCGGCAGCACCGTCAGGTCCTCCCCGGGACCGGCGGGGAGCCCGGCGAGCGCCTCGTGCGCGCGGACCCGTACCCGCCGGTGGCGGTGGACGGTCAGCGCGCAGGCGGCCACGACCGCCGCCAGGGCCACGATGGCGGTGGTGCCCGTGATGTCCGCGTACGGCACCACGGCGCGCACTTCCGGGTCGGCCCAGCCGTCGGGCAGCGGGTTGCCCGGCAGTTGGGCCGTGCCGACGACCATCAGCAGCACCAGGCACAGCGTGCTGCACAGCGCCAGCACACAACCCAGCGCGGTCAGCAGCCGGGTGGCGCTGCGGGGGTGGAGGTGCTGCGCGGCCACGCGCACGATCGGCAGCGCGGACAGCGGCAGGATGAGCGGCAGGAAGACGAAGACCCCCATCACTCAGCCCTCCAGGCCCTCCGGCCGCACCGGCCCCTCCTCGGCGGCTCTCAGCAACTCCCGCATCAGCTGCTCGTCCTCGGGGCCGAGGGAGGAGACGAAGCTGGCCAGCACCGCGTCCCTGTCCGTCTCGCTGTCCAGGACCCGTCTCATGCGCAGCGCGGCCAGCCCGGCTTCGTCGGCGACCGGGCTCCAGACGTAACTGCGGCCCTCGCGGGTGCGGGTGACGGCCTGCTTGACGTGCAGTCTGGTCAAGATCGTGACGACCGTGGTGTAGGCCAGATCGCCGCCGAGCCGCTGCTGGACCCAGGTGGCCGTCACCGGGCCGGATGCCGTGCCCAGCACGGAGAGCACCTGGGCCTCCAGCTGGCCCTGCCCGCGCCGGCGACCGCCCGCTCTGCGCCCGTGGTCCTCGGCTCCGCTGCCCGCCACGGCCCTCACCTCCCTCTCCTTCACGCTCACGCCTCTTCTTCACGTGCACGCCGCCTCGATCCTACTCACCGCCACCGACACAGCCGCACGCGAAAGTGGGGCGTGCACACCCCTGGACAGGAGGCCGCGCCCCCACAACCCTTGCGGAACGATCAGTTCGAGCTTTCGGTGTACGCGTCAGAGCGAGGGTGAGCAATGTTCCGACCCGACCTGTCCCCCGTGGCCGACAGCCTCGCGCTGTCCTCGCTCGTGGGAGCGCTGCCGCTGCTGACGCTCTTCGTCCTGCTGGGCGGCCTGCGGCTCACGGCGCACTGGGCGGGCCTGGCCGCGCTGGGCGTCTCCCTCGTGGTGGCGGTGACGGCGTACGGGATGCCGGTGGATCTGGCCCTGCTGGCGGGCACCGAAGGGGCGGCCTTCGGGCTCTTCCCGATCATGTGGATCGTGCTGGCGGCACTGTGGGTCCACCAACTCACCGTGGTCAGCGGCAGGTTCGAGGATCTGCGCCGCTCCTTCAACGTGGTCAGCGACGATCCGCGGGTGCAGGCGCTCATCATCGCCTTCTGCTTCGGCGCGCTGCTGGAGGCGCTGGCCGGGTTCGGCGCCCCGGTCGCGATCACGGGTGTGATGCTGATGGCGCTCGGCTTCTCGCCGGTACGCGCCGCTGTGACGGTGCTGGTCGCGAACACCGCGCCGGTGGCCTTCGGCGCCATCGCGACCCCGATCATCACCGCCGGCAGCCTCACGAAGATCGACTACGCGGACATCGGCGCCTACGTCGGCAGGCAGACCCCGTTGCTCGCGCTGTTCGTCCCACTGCTGCTGGTCGCGCTGGTGGACGGGGTGCGCGGGATACGGCAGACGTGGCCGGCCGCGCTGGTGTGCGGGGCCGTGTTCGCGCTGGCCCAGTTCGTGAGCGCCACCTGGATCTCCGTCGAACTGACCGACATCATCGCCTCGCTGGCGGCGCTGGTGGCCGTGGTCGCCTTCTTGCGGGTGTGGCAGCCGGCCGGCGGCGCGCGGGTGCGCGAGGACCTGCGGCAGGCGGCACGGCGGGAGCGGCAGGAGGCAGGTGAGGAGGCGGCCGGTGGTCCTGCGGCGGGGACGCGGGCCGAGGCGGCGGACGGCACCGAGGGTGCTGGAGGTGCCGGGGAGACGGAAGGCACCAAGGGGGCCCACGCGGGGATCGCGGGCTCCCGGGTGCTGATGGCCTTCGTGCCGTATCTGATCGTGATCGCGGTCTTCGCCGTGGCCAAACTCTGGGACCCGGCCAAGGAGTTCCTGGCCGCCAGTGACATCGAGGTGAGCTGGCCGGGGCTGGACGGGAAGGTGCTCACGGCCGCCGGAGAGCGGTCCGGCACCACCGTCTACGTCTTCCCGTGGCTCTCCTCGCCCGGCTCGCTGCTGCTGCTCTGCGGACTGCTGGTGGCCGTCCTTCACCGGGTGCGCGTACTGGATGCCGTACGGGAGTTCGGCCGGACGGTGGCCACGCTGCGCTGGGCGCTGCTGACGGTGGGTTCGGTGCTCGCGCTGGCGTACGTCATGAACCTGTCCGGCCAGACGATCACCATCGGCACGTGGATCGCGGGCGCCGGCGCCGCCTTCGCCTTCTTCTCCCCGCTCCTCGGCTGGCTCGGCACCGCCGTCACCGGCTCGGACACCTCGGCCAACGCCCTGTTCGCCACGCTCCAGCAGACGGCGGCCGGCAAGGCCGGGCTGGACCCGACACTGCTGGTCGCCGCGAACACCTCCGGCGGCGTGGTGGGCAAGATGATCAGCCCGCAGAACCTCACCATCGCCGCCACGGCCGTCGGACTGCCCGGCAAGGAAGCGGTGCTCTTCCGCCGCGCGATCGCCTGGAGCCTGCTGCTCCTGCTGGTCATGTGCGTGCTGGTGTTCCTCCAGTCGCACATCCTGGCGTGGATGCTGCCCTGATGCCTGTCCGGCGGATCTTCCTGTCGCCCTCTTTCCTGATGCCGAGCAGGAGTTGCCTCTGTCCGCGCTGAGCAGAGTGCGGGCGCGGGTACGGGTGCGCCGACCGCGCCGTTCCCCGCGCCCCTTCGGGGCGCTCCGGTGCCGGGCCACACACGTGATCCGCCGGACCGGGCGGGAATGGCCGGACAGCCCCTGGCCAGGAGGCCGGGACTAGGCGGCGTTCCTGCGCGACTGCGGCTGGGGCCTCCGCGAACGGCGGCTGCGTCCCGCACCGGCGTTCTTCTCGCCGGTACCGCTGCCACCACCGGCACCACCGGCACCACCGGCACCGCTGCCCCCGCGAGTGCCGTTACCGGCACCGCCGCGGCCACCAGTACCGCCGCGACCGCCGGCGCCGTTCGCACTGGACCTGCCCTTGCCAGTACCGGCGCCCGTGCCGCCGCCGCTGCCCTTCCCGGCCCTGCGTCCGCGCCCCGGGCGGGCTGCGGAGGCCGGCTTCTGCGCGGTGGCCGGCCCGGCGGTCGGCAGGGTGACCGGTATCCCGGAGGGCGTGCGTGCGCCGGTGAGGTGCGTCAGCTCCTCGTCGCCGGGGTGGGCCCGCAGGGCCGTCGCATCGACCCTGGCCTGCGTCAGCAGACGGTCCATGTCGCGCCGCTGCTCGGGCAGGACGAGCGTGACGACGCTGCCCGAGGCCCCGGCACGCGCGGTGCGCCCGCCCCTGTGCACGTAGTCCTTGGGGTCGGTCGGCGGATCGACGTTCACGACCAGGTCGAGGTCGTCGATGTGGATGCCGCGCGCCGCGATGTTGGTGGCGACCAGGACGGTGGCCTCGCCGGAGCGGAAGTGGTCCAGCGCGCGGTTGCGCTGGGGCTGGCTCCTGCCGCCGTGCAGGGCGACCGCGCGGACCCCGTGGTTCAGCAGCGACTTGGTGAGCCGGTCCACGGAGCGCTTGGTGTCGCGGAACATCAGGACGCGCCCCTCCCGGGCGCCGATGTGCGCGGCGACCGCGAGCTTGTCGTCGGCGGCGATGTGCAGGATGTGATGGTGCATATCGGTCACGACCCCGGCCGAGGGGTCCACGGAGTGCACCACGGGGTCGGTCAGGAAGCGCCGCACCAGGCGATCGACCTCGGCGTCCAGCGTCGCGGAGAACAGCATGCGCTGCCCGTCCGGGTCCACCTGCTTCAACAGCGCGGTGACCTGGGGCAGGAAGCCCATGTCGGCCATCTGGTCGGCCTCGTCGAGCACGGAGACGCGCACGTCCTCCAGGCCGCAGTCCCCCCGCTCGATCAGATCCTTGAGCCGCCCCGGGGTGGCCACCAGGATCTCGGCACCCGCCCGGAGCGCGTGGCTCTGCCGGGTGAGCGAGACGCCGCCGACGACGGTGGTGGTACGCAGCCGCAGCGCCCTGGCGTGCGGGGTGAGCGCGTCCGTGACCTGCTGCGCCAGCTCTCTCGTGGGTACGAGCACCAGCGCGAGCGGCCGGCGGGGCTCGGCCACCTGTCCCGCCGTCCTGGCCAGCAGCGCCAGGCCGAAGGCGAGGGTCTTGCCGGATCCGGTGCGTCCGCGTCCGAGCACATCGCGTCCGGCCAGCGCGTTGGGCAAGGTGGCGGCCTGGATGGGGAAGGGGACGGTGACGCCCTGCCGGGTCAGCGTGTCCAGCAGCGGTGCGGGCAGGCCCATGTCGGCGAAGGCGTGGACGGCCGGCAGCGCGGGGGTCTTGCTGACGGGCACCGCGAAGTCACCCGCCGTGCGGGGCTGCGGGGCCGCCTTCTGGCCACCGGAGCGGGCGGAGCGCTGGGGGCGCCCGGAACGGTCGCGCTGGGGGCGCGGGGAGCGGCGGGTGCTCGACGAGCGTGGGGTCATGTGACTGCCTTCCTCGGTGCGGCGCGTCGGGGCCGTCGCGAGGGCCCACGCTGCCCGTACGGGGGGAGCGGGTGGGTGAACAGAGGTGGACAGGGACGAACGGGGGTGCTGCGGGCCCACGATAGGCAACGTGGGCCCGCAGCACGGCGCTGGGGCCCGCACCTGGTCGGTGCGGGCCCCAGCGTTACGACACGATCAGGCGGGGGTGATGTTCTCCGCCTGCGGGCCCTTCTGGCCCTGCGTGACATCGAAGTTGACCTTCTGGCCCTCGTGCAGCTCACGGAAGCCCTGAGCCGCGATGTTCGAGTAGTGGGCGAAGACGTCAGCGCCGCCACCGTCCTGCTCGATGAAGCCGAAGCCCTTTTCCGAGTTGAACCACTTCACGGTGCCAGTTGCCATGCTTTTCTCCTTCAGGGTGGCTGGGAGCCGCGCACTTCGCGGGCCCCACGTCGCCGCGTTGACCCCATCCAGAAAGAACTCCGGAAAACAAAAGCGCCCGAGCTACGAAGCTCGGGCGCACATAAGTCATGGGTACCAAAACTGCAACTCGTCAAAGGTACCACGCCTGCGCCGGGAACGAAACCGGCGCTGATCACGCAGCTGACCGGCGACGGAACCCCGGACAGGCGCGGGAGGGGCGCCGGTCCTCACCACTTGGGCCGGCGCCGGTCACCCTCAGTGGTGGTCGCCGTGGCCGGGGACGGTGCCGTCCGGTTTGGCGATCAGCAGCAGCCCCGCCATCCCCATGTCCGAGTGGCTCTGGACATGGCAGTGGTACATCCACGCGCCCGCGCCCACGCCTTCCCCTGCGATCAGTTGGAACCCGAACGAGTCGGCCGGGCCGGTGATCTTGGTGTCGATCACGGCGCTGTGGTCGTCGGGGCCCTGGAGGAGCCCGGTCCGGTTGTCGGCCCAGCGGTGACCGTGCACATGGAACGTGTGGTAATACTCACCGTGCGTGATCATGATGATCTCGACGCGGTCGCCGACCGTGGCCTTGAAGTCGGGACCCTTCTTCAGGTTGTTGGTGGTCATGTCGTTGAAGACGATGGTGAACTGCCGGTCGGGGTCGGGCAGGATGTCGCCCTCGCGGCGCACGATCAGGGGCCCGTACAGCCCGTTGCGGATGCCTCCGGTGCCGTGTTCGGTGCCGACGACGTGGTCGTGGTAGTGCCAGTATCCGGCGCTGCCGGGGCGCCAGCTGCCGTCCTTGCGCCGACCCGGGGCGTGGGTGCGCCAGGTGTAGGTGCGGGTCTCACCGGGTTCGACGTGGCTGTTGTTCATCTTGGTGCCGTCGTTGGCGATGTCGTAATCCACGCCGTGCGGGTGCAGGCTGACGGCGACATCCATGGTGTTCTCGAACTCGATGTGCAGGGTGTCGCCCTCGACGATCTCGATCAGGGGGCCGGGGATGCTCGCCTTGCCCTTCTCCAGGCCGTATCCCATCTGCCCGTCGGCGAGCTTCTCCGCGTACAGCTTGATGCGCCGCGTGGCGCCGCCCTTGCCCGCGCGCCGCGGCTCGGCCGCGGCGGAGGGGGCCGCCTGCGAGGACGGGGTGGCGGCGCTCAGCGCGCCGGTACCGACGGCGGCGACGGCCCCCGAGGCGAGGAGGCGTCTGTGGAAGGCGCGTCGGGTGTGGTTGCTGGCGGTTCCGGTCATCGTTCTCCCCCGGGCGAGGCCAATGGTGCGCAGCGTGAGGCGAGTTGAGCGGATCACCTGGGACCGTAGCGTCCGCTCGTCTGTTTATCCACACTCAGGACAAAGTTTGTCGTGTTGCGGTCATAGCTCTTGGCGCGGCGCCGAAAGAGGTCTAGCTTCAGCCACGTTTCTGTGACAGAAGAGGGGTGGATCACTCATGCGGCACGAACCGCATCAAAGACCCTCACAGCAGCGAGGGTTGAGCATGTTCAAGCCGGGCCCCGCACGGCGGCGGACCCGGCGCAGACGAGCCGCCGTGCTGCTGGCCGGCGCGCTGGCCGCCGGCCTGCTCAGCGCGCCCGCGCTCGCGGGCCAGGCACCCGACCGGTCCGTGCCCAAGCTGGCTCTGCCGAGCCCGCCGGGCGGCGAGGACGTGCGCGTCCTGGTCTTCCACGGCGCCACGGGCGAGGAGTCCCCCACCGTCAACGCCGGGATCGAGGCCATCGAGAAGATCGGGCAACAGGGCCCGGCGCAGGAGCGGTTCACCATCCAGGCCACGGGTGACCCCGCCATCTTCACCAAGCCCAGACTGGGCACGTTCAACGCCGTGGTCTTCCTGACCGGGGACGGCGATGTGCTCGACCCCGAGCAGGAAGCCGGTCTGGAGAGCTATCTGGAGGCGGGCGGCGGCTTCCTCGGCGTCCATGACGCGGCGCGCGCCGAACCGTACTCGGACTGGTTCACCGGACTGATCGGCGCCCGCCCGGCGGCCAACAGCCCCCAGAAGACGCAGCGTGCCACCGTCGAGGTCGGCGACCGGCAGCACCCGGCGACCAAGGACCTGCCCGTCGAGTGGAAGCGCCCGGACAAGTGGCTCAACTGGAAGGAGAACCCGTCGGGTTCCGTCCACACGGTCGCCCGGGTCCGCACCAGCACCTACGACCCCGGGAAGAACTCCGGCGGCTGGGACCACCCGGTCTCCTGGTGCCGCGACTACGACGGCGGCCGGTCCTTCTACACCGCCATGGGCGGCACGGCCGCCAGCTACGAGGAGACCGACTTCCGCACCCACCTGCGCGGCGCCCTGATGTGGACGACGCGGCTCGCGCGCGCCGACTGCCAGGCCGCGATCACCTCGAACTACGAGGCCAAGCGCGTCACCCAGCCCAACCAGCCGGGCAAGAACGACCAGATCGGCGAGCCGCACGGCGTGGTCACCGCCAAGGACGGCCGGGTCTTCACCATCGGCAGGGGCGGCGCCGACGCCGACCAGCCCGTGGTCACCGACTGGAACAACCCTGACATCGGCAAGGGCAAGGGCCAAGTCCACATCTACGACCCGAAGACCGGCAAGTCCACGCTGGCCGGCGAGCTGACCGTCTTCGGCAACAAGGGCGGCGGCGACGAGCTGGTGAAGAACGAGGAGGGCCTGCTCGGCATCGAGCTGGACCCCGACTTCGCCGGCAACGGCTGGGTCTACCTGCACTACACCCCGCACAGCGAGATCAACCGCGAGACCCACATGGCCGAGCGCCGGGTCTCCCGCTTCACCCTGGACAAGGCCACCGGCAAACTGGCCATGGACTCGGAGAAGGTCCTGCTGAAGTGGCCGGTGCAGATCCACAGCTGCTGCCACGCCGGCGGCGGCATGGCCTGGGACTCCAAGGACAACCTCTACATCGCCACCGGGGACAACAACTCCTCGCAGTTCTCCGAGGGCTACTCGGGCAACAACCCGCAGCCCAACTTCAAGGGCATCTCCTTCGCAGACGCGCGCCGCACCGCCGGCAACACCAACAACCTCAACGGCAAAATCCTGCGCATCCACCCCGAGGACGACGGGACCTACACCCTGCCGGACGGCAACCTGTTCACCGGCAAGGAGACCGACGAGGGCGGCGGCAAGACCCGCGGGGAGATCTATGTGATGGGCGTGCGCAACCCGGCGCGCATCTCCATCGACAAGAAGACCGACACCCTGTACGCGGGCTGGGTCGGGCCCGACGCCGCCGAGCCCAGCGAGACCTGGGGGCCGGCGAAGTACGACACGTTCGCCCGGATCAACAGCGCGGGCAACCAGGGCTGGCCGTACTGCATGGGCAACAAGCAGCCCTACCGCGACCGCAATCTGCCCGACCCCAGCAAGCCGCAGGGCTGGTACGACTGCGACCACCTCAAGAACGAGTCCCCCAACAACGACGGCCTCGTGAACATCCCGCCCGCGCGCTCCAACAACATCTGGTACTCCCCCCAGGGCGGCGGACCCGACTACCCGCGCAACGCCGACGGCGTGCCCAGCTACAAGGTCTCGGAGCAGAAACTCACCATGCCCTGGCTCAAGGGCGGCGGCCAGGCCACGATGAACGGCCCCGTCTACCGCTTCGACAAGGACAGCGACTCCAAGGACAAGTGGCCCTCCTACTGGGAGGGCAAGTGGTTCGTCGGCGACTTCTACGACGGCGACCAGCCGCGGCACGCCGTGGTGATGCCCGAAGGCAAGGCGGTGGGGGCGCCGCCCGTCCACGCGGAGAGCCTCAAGAAGATCATCCCGGTCGGCGAGAAGGGCATCCGCAACCTGATGGACTGGAAGTTCGCCCCCGACGGCTCGCTGTACGTCCTCGACTACGGGCGCGGCTTCTTCACCTCCGACGACAAGTCGGCGCTGTGGCAGGTCACCTACAAGGGTGGCCCGCCCACCCCCGCGGCCGGTGACCTGGCCGAACCGGCGCTGCGGAAGGGAGCGGGCCGATGAGACCCGGAAGGGCTGAACGGGTACGGAAACCCGGCCGCGCCAGAACCCGGGGCCAGGCGACGACAGCGGCGCTGCGCGCCCGCCGCGAGCGGCGCAGGCTGCTGACGGCCATGCTGGCGGCGCTGCTGATGGTGCTGGGCCTCACCTCCGCCACCGCGTGGGGGCAGGGCCCGGACCAGGCCACGAAGCGGGCGGCCGGCCCGGACACCACGGCCGAGCAGGTGCTGACCTGGACGGCCAACGACGACATGACCAAGTACGCCTCGGCGCCCACCACGGCGGTCGCGGGCAAGGCGACCATCGTCTTCGAGAACAGCACCGCCACCGGCAACACCTCCGGCATGTCCCACACCCTCACCTTCGACACCTCCAACCCCGACTACAACCAGGACGTGGACCTCAACATCCTGGCCAGCCCGGTCGATTCGAAGGGCGGCAAGCACACCGCCGAGGTCACCCTCACCCCGGGCACCTACCGCTACCACTGCACCATCCCGGGACACCTGGCGATGCAGGGCACCCTGGTGGTCACCGGGGAGCCGCCGGGCGATGACACCACGGCGCCGGAGACCTCGGCCACGGTCGAGGGCGAGAAGGACTCCGACGGCAACTACCTGGGCAGCGCCACGGTCACGGTGACCGCCTCCGACGCCGAGTCGGGCGTCGAGAAGATCGAATACGCCCTGGGCGACGGCGCGTTCCAGACCTACACCGCGCCGGTCACCGTCAAGGACCCCGGTGACCACACGCTCCGCTACCGGGCGAGCGACAAGGCGGGCAACACCGCCGCGGAGAAGTCGGTGACCTTCACCGTGGTCGAACCCCCGGACGAGGACACCACTCCCCCGGCCGTCCAGGGCAAGGCCGAGGGCAAGAAGAACTCCGACGGCCACTTCGTGGGCAAGGCGACCGTCACGGTGACCGCGACGGATGACAAGTCGGGCGTCGAGAAGACCGAGTTCTCCCTCGACGGCGGCCCCTACCTCGCCTACACCGATCCGGTCGTCATCGACCGCCCCGGCCACCACTCGGTCACCTACCGGGCGACGGACAAGGCGGGCAACACCTCCGAGCCGGCCGAGCTGTCCTTCCGGGTGGTCGCGGGCGGCGGCGTGCCCTCGCCGGACTGCCCCGAATACGACGAGCGGCTGACCGTCATCGTCGGAACGATCGACTCGGGCGTGCCCAACCGGATGACCCAGCGCCGCTGCACCATCAACGAACTCATCGAGGACGAGAAGGAGTGGACCTCACAGGCGCTGTTCCTCAAGCACGTACGCGGCGTCACCGGGCAGCTGGTCACCGACGGCGTGCTCGTCGCCCGGGAGCAGAAGCTCATCAACCAGGCCGCGAGGAAGTCCGGCATCGGCACCCCGGGACAGGAGACCGGCTACCGCGACCTGTTCGACGGAAGCGAGGAGAGCTTCGCCAAGTGGGAGCACGTCGGCGGCGGGGCCTTCGGTCTCAACGGCGACGGCAGCATGACCAGCAGCCCGAAGGTCGAGGGCATGGGCATGCTGTGGTATCCGCAGCGCAAGTACGCGGACTTCTCGCTGAAGCTCCAGTTCCGTGACGACGCGCCGGGCGGCGGCAACGCCAACGGCGGCGTGTTCGCGCGCTTCCCCGACGTCCACGACCACCCGGAGGAGTCCCGGCCCGAGTGGGTGGCCATCAAATACGGCCACGAACTCCAGATCAACGACCGCCCCGACGGGGACATGTACAAGACCGGATCCGTCTACGGCTTCGACCGGGTGGGCCTGGCCGGGGCCGGGGTCACCCCCAAGGGAACCTGGAACGACTATGAGATCCGGGTGATCGGGCAGCACTACCAGATCTACCGCAACGGTGTGCTGCTCAACGAGTTCGAGAACAACGGCGGGCAGCTGTTCAACCCGCCGCGTGACGACGACCCGGGCACCGACGGGCGGCGCTACGCCTCGGGGTACGTGGGCCTCCAGGTCCACAGCACCTCCGACGTCATCTCCTACCGCGATGTGCGGATCAAGGAGCTGTAGCGCCCGGACGCTTTCCTGAAGGGCACGCTCCGGCGCGGCGGTTCACCCCGCCGCGCCGGAGCTGTTCCGTGGCCGGGCACGCCCCCGGAGCCCGCACGCGTCCGCCGGGCCTCCGTCAGGCGCGGCCCATGGCCGAGGCGAACTCCTCGGGGTCTCCGTCGTATCCGCGCAGCACGACCCTGTGGTGCCACTCGCCCGCCTCGCCCCGGGCGAACTCCGCGACGGTGGCCGCCGTCGCCGAGGCGGCCCCCGCGAAGTCGCTCTGCGACAGCTCCTCGTAGCCCTCGCGGACGCGGACGCCGGGGTTGGGGATGTCGCCGAACGTCTTGCGGCCCTCGCCCTGCTGGATGGCGACCCCGACGACGACGCGGGTGTACTCCGGGGCCAGGCGCTCCAGCTCCAGGGTCATCACCTCATCCGCGCCGAAGCCCTGCCCCGTCTGGCTGTCGCGGTTGAGGGTGATGGTGCCGTCCGGCGAACGGCTGTCGAAGTGCACGAGGTACGCGGGCTCACCGTAGGGCGCGTCGGCGGTGTACGTCGCGGCGATGATGTCGAGGTCATGGGGCGCGGTGCCCATCGGGCTGGGGTCCCACTTGAGGGTGACCTCCACCTTGTCGATCCCCTTATTGAGACTGCTCACCTGATCTCCCCTCCGGCCGCCAACTGACTGGATCTTCGCGGCCGTTCCATCTTGCCACGGCGGCGCCGGGCGCAACGAGGTCGAGCGTGTGGAGGACTCCCGGGGCGTGCGGGGGCGCGAGGACTGGCTCGATGTCCAAGAACGGCTGCTGAAGTGCGAGTCGGCCCCTGGTACGGGGACCATGGGGCGAGTTCCCGGCGGCCTACGTCATGGGCCGCTGCCTCCACTTCGGCCAGGAGCGCTTCGGCGACTGGTACACCACCGTGCTGGACACGCACCGCGGGCTGCACGGGCGGCCCGGCAGCCCGCGGGAGCCGGCCCCGTTCAAGCTGCCGGACCGGGCGCGGTGCGCCCGTCCGCCCCGGGCCGCCGCGTCAGTCGGCCACGGCGGCGACCGCCTCGATCTCCACGAGCTGGTCGCGGTAGCCGAGGACGGTCACGCCCATCAGTGTGCTGGGCACGTCGTGTTCGCCGAGCGCGTCGCGGTAGACCTGCCAGGCGGTGACGAGGTCTTCCCGGCGGGTGGCGGCGACCAGGACGCGCGTGCTGATGAGGTCCTCCAGCGTCGCCCCCGCCTCCTTGAGCGCCACCCGCAGGTTGTCCACGCACTTCGCCGCCTGACCCGCGTAGTCCCCGACGGCGGCGGTGGTGCCGTCCTTTTCGAGCGGGCAGGCCCCGGCCAGGAACACCAGCCGCGCCCCGGCGGGCGCGGTGGCCGCGTAGGCGTACTCGGCGGCGTCCGACAGCATCGCCGACCGGATCAGAGTCACTGCACCTGCCACGGCGTTCCCCCTTCGGTGAGAGTCGTCATCACGGGTTCCGTGGGCCTGACGGCCCGGTTCAGACAGTTCGACGGCCGTCCCGGGTCAGTCGCGTGGGCCGGTCGTCGATCGACCCGGGTCTGCCGTCATCACAGAGCACCGGCCATGCTCTCACCCGGTGCAACCGGTTTTCGGGCGCACGCTCAGCCACGCAACCGGCGCAGCGGGGCGTCGAGTTCGCTCCGGTAGAAGTCCATGAAACCATCCGGGTCGGGCCCGGCGTTCATCAGCACGAGGCGTTCGAAGCCCGCTTCGGCGAAGGGTTTGGCCACCTCCAGGTACCGCTCGGGGTCGCTGCCGCAGGCGAACCGGCCGCGGATGTCCTCTTCTCGGACCGTGGCGGTGGCCGCGTCGAAGTTGACCGGGTTGGGCAGCTCGCTCATCACCTTCCAGCCGGTCACCGCCCACCGGAAGTGCTCCAAGGCCGAGCGCGCCGCCGTCGTCTCGTCGTCGGCCCACGCCATCGGCACCTCCGCGTAGCCGGGGCCGGTGCCGCCCGCCTCGCGGTAGTGGCGCATGATTTCCGGCTTCTCCTCGGTGGAGAAGATCCCGTCGCCCAGCTCGGCGGCGATCCGGCAGGAGGGGGCGCCGCTGGCGGCCACGGCGATCAGCGGGGACTCGCGCGGCAGGTCGAAGACCCTGGCGTCCTCCAGTTCCAGGTACTTGCCCTCGTAGGAGCGGTAGCCGCCCTGCCACAGGAGCCGGATGATCTCCAGCGCCTCGCGCAGCATCACGTGCCGCTCGGAGACCGCCGGCCATCCCCCGCCGATCACGTGTTCGTTCAGCCGCTCGCCGGAGCCCACGCCGAAGACGAAGCGCCCCTCCGAGACGAGCGCGAGGGTGGCGGCGGCCTGGGCGACGACGGCCGGGTGGTAGCGCAGGGTCGGGCAGGTCACGCCCGTGACGAGTCCGACGCGTTCGGTCCTGACGGCGATGGCGCCCAGGACGGTCCAGGTGAACGAGGAGTGCCCCTGGCCATCCAGCCAGGGGTGGTAGTGGTCGCTCATCTCGACGAAGTCGAAGCCTGCCGCCTCGGCGGCGCGCGCCTGCCGGATGAGTTCCTGGGGGCCGTACTGCTCGGAGGCGAGCTTGTAACCGATCTGCATGTCCGTTGGCTCCTTGGTCGCTTTCCCCCCTCGGGTTACCTCCAGCCGCTACGCACACTCCCACCGACTCGAACCACGGCAGGGGTGTGACACGGCGCCTGCGGGGAACCGCCGGGTACCGACACCCCGGTCCGGTGACGGCCCGAGGCGGGCCGGTGAAGGAGGCGGCGATGGGGACGATCGCGGACCAGTCCGTGCTGGTGGCGGGCGGCTCACGGGGGCTGGGACTGCTGCTGGCGCGGCAGTGCGTGGAGCGGCGCTGCGAGGTGACGGTCACCGCGCGTGACCAGGAGGAGCTGGACTACGCCGTCGGTCTGCTGCGCCGCCGGGCCCGCCCGCACGGCACCGCTGTCACCGGGCAGGTGTGCGACGTACGGGACGAGGCCGCCGTCCGCGAGGTGACGGCCCGCACCGCCGAGCGGCAGGGCGGGCTGGATGTGGTGCTGGCGAACGCGGGGATCATCCAGGTCGGTCCCGCCGAGGCCGCGGGCACGGCGGGGTTCAGGGACGCGATGGAGACGATGTTCTTCGGTGCGCTGCACACCTCCATGGCGGCGCTGCCGTATCTGCGCGAGAGCCCCGGCGGCGGCCGGCTGGCGCTGACCGGATCGGTCGGCGGGCTGCTGCCGGTGCCGCATCTGCTGCCGTATTCGTGTGCGAAGTCCGCCGTCGCCGCGCTGGCCGAGGGGCTGCGCGCCGAGCAGGGCGGGGGCGGGGTGAGCGTCACCGCCGTCCATCCGGGGCTGATGCGCACCGGCTCCCACATCCAGGCCGAGTTCGCGGGCGACGAGGGGCAGGAGTACGCGTGGTTCGCGACGCTGGCGGGGCTTCCGCTGCTGTCGATGGACGCGCGCCGGGCGGCGGAGCGCATCGTCACCGCCGTCGAGCGCCGCAGGACCCGGGTGGTGCTCACCCCCGCCGCGCACCTGGGCGCCAAGGCGTACGGGGTGGCCCCCGCGCTGGTGACCCGCGTGAACGGGGCGGTGGCACGGCTGATGCCGGATACCCGGCCGAGCGGCAGGCAGGGGCGCTCCCGCTGGCAGTACGCGGTCAGCGCGCTCAACGACCGTGCCTCCCGCCGCCTCAACCAGACGGACCGGACGGGCCGGACGGACCGGACGGACCGCACGGCCGGAACCGCGGCCGGCTCGGACAGCTCGAACAGCTCGAGGAGTGACACATGAGGGCTCTCACCTACCAGGGCAAGCGCGACGTCCGCGTCGAGACCGTCCCCGATCCGGAACTGCAGGAGCCGGAAGATGTGATCGTCCGGATCACCTCCACCGGCATCTGCGGCTCCGACCTGCACCTGTACGAGGTCCTCGGGCCGTTCATGGACCCGGGTGACGTGCTGGGGCACGAGCCGATGGGCGTGGTCGAGGAGGTGGGCTCGGCGGTGACCGCGCTCAAGCCCGGCGACCGCGTGGTGGTGCCGTTCAACGTCTCGTGCGGTACCTGCTGGATGTGCGAGCGGGGCCTGCACTCGCAGTGCGAGACCACCCAGGTCACCGAGCGCGGTACCGGCGCCTCGCTGTTCGGCTACACCAAGCTCTACGGCCAGGTGCCGGGCGGCCAGGCGGAGTTCCTGCGGGTGCCCTTCGGCAACCATCTGCCGGTGAAGGTGCCCGACGGCCCGCCGGACGAGCGGTTCGTGTACCTCTCGGACGTGCTGCCGACCGCCTGGCAGGCCGTGGCATACGCGGACATCCCCAAGGGCGGCAGCGTCACCGTGCTGGGGCTCGGCCCGATCGGCGACATGGCGGCCCGCATCGCACTGCACCAGGGCGCGGACCTCGTCATCGGCGTCGATCTGGTGCCCGAACGCCTGGAGCGGGCACGCGCGCACGGGGTGCACCCTCTGGACCTGCGCGAACACGGCGACAGGCTGGGTGACGCGGTGCGCGAGCTGACCGGAGGCCGGGGCACGGACGCGGCCATCGACGCGGTCGGCATGGAGGCGCACGGCGCACCGCTGGCCAGGGCCGCCCACCAGACGGTGGGGCTGCTGCCCGGCAGCATCGCGGAGAAGGTGATGGAGCGCGGCGGGGTGGACCGGCTGGCGGCGCTGACGGAGGCCATCGATGTGGTGCGGCGCGGCGGGACGCTGTCCATCTCCGGCGTCTACGGCGGCGCGATGGACCCGCTGCCGCTGCTGACCATGTTCGACAAGCAGCTCCAGCTGCGCATGGGCCAGGCCAATGTGCGCCACTGGGTCGATGACATCCTGCCGCTGCTGACCGACCAGGACCCGCTGGGCGTCGACCACTTCGCCACCCACACCCTGTCCCTGGAGGAGGCGCCGGACGCGTACGGCACCTTCCAGCGCAAGGAGGACGGCATGATCAAGACGCTGCTGAAGCCTTCGGCGGGCTGAGCCCCGCCGTCGGGTGGAGGGGGTGGCCGGGTCGGACGTGGCAGCCGTGGCGGGCGGGGCGGGCGGCGGCCGGGCAGTGGCCGAGAGGCTGCCCGCGCTCAGCCCCAGCGGGCCAGCAGCGCCGCACAGTAGGTGTCCACGCCCATCGGCGGGGACGGCGGCGGCACGGGATGGATCGCGGCGACCAGCGGCGCGATCTGCGGGGACCAGGCGCGCAGGGGCAGCCAGGCGGCGACATGGGCCTGTTCGCGGTCGGTGCCGGGCCGCCCCGCACCGCCGACGTCGTGCCGCATGCGGGGCCGCTGGTCCCGCCCGCCGGGGTCCACGACATGCCGGGTGAAGGCGGCGGCCACGGCGTGCAGATCGCCCTCGGAGAAGACCGGCGGCAGCCCGCCCGCCCGCTGGTACAGGTGCAGGAAGTCGAGGTCGATCAGGGCGTGAGTGACATCCTCCGGCACGGTGACGGGCGCGTACGAGGGGCGGTAGAGCGAGCCGTCGCGGTCCGGGGAGCCGGTGGCCTGCCAGCCGCTGTGCACGCGGCCGAAGCCGGGCCAGTACGGCCAGACCGCGACGCCTTCGGTACGGAGCAGGTCATCGCGCAGCGACCGCGCCATGGCGGCGGCCCGCTCGGCGTACTCCTCCTCCCCCGTCAGCACCGCCAGTTGGATCAGCGTGCGGCCCATGGCAAGGAACTCGTTCGTCGGCAGCTCGGCCCCGGCGAAGGAGACCGGCTCGTCCCGCAGCCACCGGTAACAGCCGCGCCCGCCCGCGACCGGCTGCCACTGGTGGTCGTGCGCGCGCACGGCGCGCAGCACCGCGTCCAGATAGCCCTCCGATCCGGCCCGCACCGAGGGCGGCACGGCCCGGGCGGTCCGCTCCTGGCGGGCGAGCCGGACGAGCCCGGCGAGGGGGTAGGTGATCATGCCCGTCTGGGCGGCGAGAGCCACCGTGGCAGGGCGTACGCCGTACTCGCCCGCCGCCACGCGGCGTTCCTGCCCGTCCCGTCCGCCCCATCCGCCCGGCCCGCCCGGCTCACCGGGGCCGGCGGGCGGTCCGGGCGGCACCAGCCGGCCGGTGATGCCGCCGCGCTGCTCGTACGCCTCGTACAGGACGCGGTCGGCGCGTCGCGGGTCGGCGGGGTCGAGGCTGAGGCCGGACACGGTGACCGTGGGACGGCCGGCGCCGGAGACGGTGAGGCCGAAGCGTCCGCCCTCCTCCGGGCGTACGGTCACCCGCGCGGGCAGGGCGCGCGGCGGGCAGACCGTCACCTCCAACGCGGTGCGGCCCTGCTCGTCCTCGACGGTGGCGGTCGCCGCGGTGAACTTCCCCGCGGTGCTCCACACCGGCCCGCTGTGGCCCCGGTGGTCGGCGATGCCCCGCTCCTCGTCGCGGGCGGCGAGCACCCCGTCGATCAGTTCGGCGAGCCGTTCGGCGTAGGCGGGGTTCCCGGTGCGCTCGGCCATCAGCACATAGCCCTGCATCCGCCAGGAGATGCCCCAGCCGATGACGCCGGTCATGTTGTCCTCGGGCACCCCCGGCCCGGATGGCGGCACGAGCGCGCCCTCCACCGCGTCGAAGCAGCGCACTCCGGTGCGGTGCAGGCGGGAGCCGCGCAGGGCGAGGGGGAGGGTGAGGCCCGCGCGGGGGCGGCGGCCGGGG
Source organism: Streptomyces axinellae (assembly GCF_039532135.1). NCBI lineage: Bacteria > Bacillati > Actinomycetota > Actinomycetes > Kitasatosporales > Streptomycetaceae > Streptomyces > Streptomyces axinellae. Next base: position 304,906 of record NZ_BAAARJ010000006.1, on the reverse strand, counting down.
CGGGGACGTCGGCTGGGGCGGGGCCGGGTGGGCATGGCGGCACACATGAGGTCGAGTAAACCTCACAAAAGGTGCGGATGGCGCGGCGGACTGCACCACTTCGGTCACCCCTCCCGCTCCTGTGGGGCGGTGCGCAGGTCCTTGACGCGACGGAACTTGCCGACCGAGCGCTCGATCGTCTCCGGGTCCACGACCTCGACCTCGACCGTGACGCCGACGCCGTCCTTGACGCCCTGGAAGATGTCCGCCGCCGCGGCGGCCCGCTCGTCGGCGGTGGCGTCCGGGCGCGCCTCCACGACGACCGTCAGGTGGTCCAGGCGAGAGGGGCGGGTCAGCCGGAGCTGGAAGTGCGGGGCGACGGCGGGTGAGCGCAGCACGATCTCCTCGATCTGACTCGGGAAGACATTGACGCCCCGCAGAATGATCATGTCGTCGCTGCGTCCGGTGATCTTCCGGATGCGGCGGAACGCGGCGCGCGCGGTGCCCGGCAGCAGCCGCGTCAGGTCGCGGGTGCGGTAACGGATGACGGGCAGCGCCTGCTTGGTGAGTGTGGTCAGCACCAACTCACCTTCTTGGACTGGCTGTTCGCCGAGCGGGTCCACGATCTCGGGGTAGATGTGGTCCTCCCACACGTGGAGCCCGTCCTTGGTCTCCACACATTCCTGGGCCACCCCCGGGCCCATCACTTCGGAGAGCCCGTAGATGTCCACCGCGTGCAGATCGAGCCGGTCCTCGATCTCGCGCCGCATCTCCTCCGTCCACGGTTCGGCGCCGAAGATGCCCACGCGCAGTGAGGTCGAGCGCGGATCGACGCCTTGGCGCTCGAACTCGTCGAGGAGCGCGAGCATGTAGGTCGGAGTGACCATGATGATCTCGGGCCGGAAGTCCTGGATGAGCCGCACCTGCCGCGCCGTCATACCGCCGGACGCGGGGATGACGGTGCAGCCGGCGCGCTCGGCGCCGTAGTGTGCGCCCAGCCCTCCGGTGAACAGCCCGTAGCCGTAGGCGATATGCACCTTGTGCCCCGGCCTGCCGCCCGCCGCGCGTATGCAGCGCGCCACCAGCCCGGCCCAGTTGTCCAGATCGCGCTGCGTGTAGCCGACGACCGTCGGGCGTCCCGTGGAGCCGCTGGAGGCGTGGATGCGGCGGACACTGTCCATCGGGACGCCGAACATCCCGAACGGGTAGGTGTCGCGCAGGTCCGCCTTGGTGGTGAACGGGAAGCGGGCCAGATCCTCCAGCGTGCGGCAGTCCTCGGGCCGCACCCCGGCCGCGTCGAACTTGGCGCGGTACAGCTCGATGTCGTCGTACGCGTGCCGCAGCGTGGCCCGTAGGTGTGCGAGCTGGTGGGCGCGCAGTTCCCCGAGGCTCATCCGCTCACCCGCGTCGAGCAGTCCGTCCGGCGGCGGGTCCCCTCTCCTCGGCCCGCCCGCCGGACCGGAGCCCGTCACGCCGGTATTCCTTCCGCGTCCGGGACGCCTGCACGGCTGCCGCCGCCGCGACTACGGCTGTTGCGGGCGCAGGCGAAGGGCGTGTCCACCTGATCCCCCTCGGACATCGCCTCCGCGCTGTGCCGCACTCTCGCCTCCACGCACACCTGTAGACCGAACATTCGGTGAAGCGCCAGTAATCCAGCCGATCGCGGGGCCTGTCAAGAGATCGCCCCCGGCCCGCACCGCCCTCCATTCCGTAACCGGTTCAGGCGGTGACGGAAATTCTTCGCCCGCTCGCCCGCTCACCCGCCGCGCGGCCCCGGACCTCGGACGGCCGCCGCCATCGAGCTTCACCATCGCTTCGACCGCCGCCATCGCCGGTCCGACCAGAGCGCCGCGACGAGCACGGCGCACCGTCCGCCCACCACCACGGGCGGGCAGACGAACGCCGTCGTGTGCCACAAGCCGTCCTTCTTGAGTTTCCGCGTCGGCTCCGGGTCGATGCGTCCGCGCGGGTCGTAGGTGACCTTGATGCGCTCCCCTTTGTCCGCCCACTTCTTGTCCAGCGTCATCGTGCGGGGCCGCCCGGCCGCGCAGTCCAGGGTGTGCTTGTAGTCGACCCTGGTGCTGGTGTGCGTGATGCCGTTGCTGTCGGTGTACGTGGTCGTGTGCACCTGCCTGTCGACGTCCAGCACGGCGCACCGGGTGGCCTCGCCCCGGATGCGCAACGTCTCCTCGTTCACGAGGTCGGCCACCGCGATGACCCCCGTGGCCAGCACGAGACTGGTGGCGATGGCCACGAACGGCTGCCAGGGATGGTCCTCGCCGAAGAGGAACCCCGAGGCGCACCCGGCGATCAACGCGATCACCACCAGCGCGTTCCCGAGGAAGACGCTGCTTCCCGACCTGCCGTTGACCGCGTACCAGGCGCCCCCGTACGCCACGCCGATGACGCACGCGGGCGCGACCACCGCGCCTGTCGCATGGAAGGCGAACTCCGGCCAGTCCCACCGGGATCCGTGCATACGACCACCCCCTGGGTGAGCATCTACCCAGCGGCGCGCGCCCATTCCTCATCGGTCCACCGTCACCGCCCCGGCAGGGGTGGGGTCCTTTTCCCGGCCCGCTGTGGCGACGGCCGGGGGACGAGTTCGACGACGCCGACACCGGTGCCCTCCAGCTGCCCCCGCAGCGAACACGCGGTGTCGGCACCTCCTGGCACCTCTCACCCACACGGGGGAATTCGGGGGCGCATCGTTGTTCCCGTCCTTCCGTACGGGCCGGCGGGGCCCACGATGCGGTCAACGGTTCCGACAGCGCCCCGCAGACGAGGTGTTCGAAATGTTCTCCCTCTTCCGTACCGCACGTGTCCGTACCGCACGTGTCCGTACCGCACGTGTCCGTACCGCACGTGTCCGTACCGCACGTGTCCGCGCCCTCCCGCCCACCAGCGCTCACCCCCCGGCCCGCACCACCGCCCGGACCGCCGGCCGCGCGGCTGCGGCGCTGGCCGCCGTCGTGGCGGTGTCGGTGACGGCCGCGGGGGCGCAGCCTGCCGAAGCGGTGGCGCAGGTGGTGTCCGCCTCCCCCGCCGCCGGGTCGCCGCCCGCCGCGAGCACACCCGTGGTGACCGGCCGTCACACCGGGCCGCAGATCCACCGCTTCCTGGCCTGGTTCTACGGCGACCACGGCCCCACCCCGCGGCAGCGCGAGCAAAACGTGTCCGCCTTCCTCAAGGAGAAGCAGGACCAGAACCCCGGGCAGGACGTCATCCTGTGCGCGCAGAACGTCCCGCAGGACATCAAGGTCGGCCCCGTCACCGTCGCGCAGTCCGCCGGTTTCGGGTGGGCGACGGTCACCGCGTACTGGGCGGACGGCACCACCAGCACCTCGACCGCCTATGTCGCCCTGGACTCCCGTCCGATCGAACTGCACGACGTGGTGTGTGCGGGATGATCTGTGCAGGATGACCTGCGAAGACAGCCGAGCAGTACGTGGACATGAGCGGAGCGGTACGTGGAGATAGGTGACTGGCCCACCACCGAGGCCGAGGCGGTCGCCGCGCAGGAGCGGCTGCGCGGGGCCGCCGATGCGACCGGGCCGGGGCCCGGACCGGAGGAGGCGCGCACCGTCGCCGGGGTGGATGTGGCCTACGCGGACAGCCGCAGCGGCGACGGCGAAGGCGGTGGGAGTCTGCTGGTGGCCGCCGCCGTCGTGCTGGACGTGGCGACACTGGAGGTGGTCGAGGAGTCCGTGCACGTGGGCACCTCCACCTTCCCCTACCTGCCCGGCCTGCTGGCGTTCCGCGAACTGCCCTCCGTACGGGCCGCGTTGGACGGCCTGACACACCGTCCCGACGTGCTGGTGTGCGACGGCTACGGTCTCGCCCACCCGCGCCGCGCCGGACTGGCCGTCCACCTCGGGGTACTGACCGGGATCCCCTGCTTCGGCGTGGCGAAGACCCCTTTCGTCTCCCGCTTCGAAGAGCCGGGCCGCGAGCGCGGCGCCTGGACACCGCTGACGCTCGACGGCGAACGGGTGGGCCGCGCGCTGCGCACCAGGACGGGAGTCAAACCGGTGTTCGTGTCGGTTGGCAGCGGCATCAGCGAGGAGAACGCGGCGGCCCTCACGCTCCGGCTGACCCCCGCCTACCGTCTGCCCGAAACCACCCGCCACGCGGACCACCTGGCCGGCCGGCGCCTGGCCAAGGAACTCGGCGAACCCGACGGACCCGACGGACCGGGCGGTCCGGGCGGTCCGGGCGGTCCGGGCCGGGCCCCTGCGGCGGGCAGCGCCTGACGGCCGACCGCCGCTCTCCCCGTCCCGCGACAGCGCGGCGGCCGGGCGGCGGCGGCGCGGCTACAGCACGGCGACAGCGCGACAGCAGCCCGGCAGCGGATCACCGCTCCGGCGTGCGCCGGTCCCGCGCACCACCGCCGCGCACCGCCCGAGCACCCGGAGAGTCCAAGGTCACACCGACAGTCACTGCGGAGGCCGGGCCACCTCCCCTAATCTGCGGCCATGACGGTCCCGCCTGAAGAAGGGCTCTCCCTGGCGGAGGACTTCCCGGAGGCCACGTACGAACAGTGGCAGCAACTGGTCTCCGGAGTTCTCCGCAAGACGGGAGCGACGGTAACGGACGACACCGTTCCCGAATCCGCCCTCACCACCACGCTCCCCGACGGCATCACAGTGCGTCCCCTCTATACGCGCCATACGCGCCGCGAGGGAGGCGAGGGCCCCCACGGGCGGCCGGGCCTTCCCCCGTTCACCCGGGGTGCCCTCCCCGAGGGGAACGTGGTGCGGGGCTGGGACATACGGCAACGCCACACCCGCGCCGACGCCGAAGGCACCCGCGATGCCGTGCTCGGCGATCTGGAGAACGGCGTCACCTCCGTGTGGCTCACCCTCGGCCCCGGCGGGCTGCCCGTCGGCGAGCTGGAGCGGGCGCTGGAGGGCGTCTATCTGGACCTGGCGCCCGTCGTACTCGACGCGGGCGACCAGTTCGGCGCCGCTGCGGACGAACTGCTGCGGCTGCGCGGGGCGCTGGGCCCGGCCACTCCCCCGGCGTCCGGCGGCGCGCTGGGCGCCGACCCGCTGGGCCACGCGGCCCGCACCGGAGCACACGAGCAGGCCGTCGAACTGCGCCGGGAAGCGGCCCAGCTGGCGGCCCGCTGCGCCGCCGACCATCCGGGCCTGCGCGCCTACGTGGTGGACGCGCTGCCCTACCACGAGGCGGGCGCCTCCCCCGCGCGGGAGCTGGGCTGCGCGCTGGCGACCGGCGTCGGCTATCTGCGGGACATGACGGCGGCGGGGCTGCCGGTGGAAGCGGCCTGCGCGCAGCTGGAGTTCCGGTACGCGGCGAGCGCCGATCAGTTCACGACCATCGCGGCGCTCCGCGCCGCACGCAGGCTGTGGGCGCGGGTGGCGCAGGCGTGCGGCGCGGCCGGGGAGGCCGGGGCGCAGCGCCAGCACGCGGTGACCTCGCCGGTGATGATGACGCGGCGCGACCCGTGGGTGAACATGTTGCGCACCACTGTGGCCACGCTGGCCGCCGGGGTCGGGGGCGCGGACGCGGTGACGGTGCTGCCCTTCGACGAGGCGCTCGGGCTGCCCGACGCGTTCGCCCGGCGCATCGCGCGCAACACCTCCTCCATTCTCCTGGAGGAGTCCCATCTGGCCGGGGTGATCGACCCGGCGGGCGGCTCCTGGTACGTCGAAGCGCTCACCGACGAGCTGGCCCGCGCCGCCTGGAGCTGGTTCCAGGAGATCGAGGGCGCGGGCGGCATGGCCGCGGCGCTGCGCGACGGGCTGGTGGCCGAACGGCTGCGCGAGGGCTGGGCGGAGCGTGCGGCGGGGCTGGCCCGCAGGAAGGAACCGGTCACCGGGGTCAGCGAGTTCCCGACCCTGGAGGAGCGGTCCCTGCCCCGGCAGCCGGCGCCCGAGCGGCCCGGCGGCGGGCTGCCCCGGGTGCGCCGGGACGACGCGTTCGAGGCACTGCGCGCCAGGTCGGACGCGCACCTGGCCGCCGCGGGCGCCCGGCCCGCGCTCTTCCTGGCGGCGCTGGGCCCGGCCGCCGCGCACACCGCACGGGTCTCCTTCGTCGTCAACCTGCTCCAGGCCGGCGGCATCCGGCCGGTGCACGATCCCGTGACAGTGGACGCGGACAGTGTGGCCGAGGCGTTCGCCGCCAGCGGTGCGACGGTGGCCTGTGTGTGCTCCAGCGACGCGTTCTACGCCGAGCAGGGCGCGGCGACGGCCGCCGCGCTCAAGGCGGCGGGCGCCGAGCGGGTGCTGCTGGCCGGGCGGCCGGGCGCCGGGCCGCGCGAGGAGTATCTGGCGGCCGGTGTGGACGAGTTCGTCTTCGCGGGTGGCGACGCGGTCGCCACCCTCACCTCCCTTCTCGACCGTATGGGGGTCGCATGAGCCAGGAGCGGACACCGGGTGCAGGGGCGGAGCCGGCGCCGGGCGACGGACCCGGCGGCCCCGTCCCCGACTTCACCACCGTCAGCCTCGATCCCGGCGACCCGGCGGAGGCCGGTACGGCGGACAGCGGCGAGCGGTGGCAGGAGGCGGTCAAGGAGCGCACGGGCCGGAGTGTGGAGGACCTGTCCTGGCACACGCCGGAGGGCATCACGGTCAAGCCGCTCTACACGGCCGAGGACCTGCGCGGCCTGGACTTCCTGGACACCTATCCCGGTATCGCGCCGTATCTGCGCGGCCCGTACCCGACGATGTACGTCAACCAGCCGTGGACGATCCGCCAGTACGCGGGCTTCTCCACCGCCGAGGAGTCCAACGCCTTCTACCGGCGCAATCTGGCCGCCGGACAGAAGGGCCTCTCCGTCGCCTTCGACCTGCCCACCCATCGCGGCTACGACAGCGACCATCCCCGGGTGACGGGCGATGTCGGCATGGCGGGGGTGGCGATCGACTCGATCTACGACATGCGGCAGCTCTTCGACGGCATTCCGCTGGACAAGATGACGGTGTCGATGACGATGAACGGCGCCGTGCTGCCGGTGCTGGCCCTCTACATCGTGGCCGCCGAGGAGCAGGGGGTGCCGCCGGAGAAGCTGGCGGGGACCATCCAGAACGACATCCTCAAGGAGTTCATGGTCCGCAACACCTACATCTATCCGCCGCAGCCCTCGATGCGGATCATCTCCGACATCTTCGCGTACACCTCGCAGAAGATGCCGCGCTACAACTCCATTTCCATCTCCGGCTACCACATCCAGGAGGCCGGGGCCACGGCCGATCTGGAGCTGGCCTACACGCTGGCCGACGGGGTGGAGTACCTGCGCGCGGGCCAGGCCGCCGGGATGGACGTGGACTCCTTCGCGCCCCGGCTGTCCTTCTTCTGGGCGATCGGCATGAACTTCTTCATGGAGGTCGCCAAGCTGCGCGCGGCCCGGCTGCTGTGGGCCAAGCTGGTCGCGCAGTTCGGCCCGCAGAACCCCAAGTCGCTGTCGCTGCGCACCCATTCGCAGACCTCCGGCTGGTCGCTGACGGCGCAGGACGTCTTCAACAACGTCACCCGTACGTGTGTGGAGGCCATGGCGGCCACCCAGGGCCACACCCAGTCGCTGCACACCAACGCGCTCGATGAGGCGCTGGCGCTGCCGACCGACTTCTCGGCCCGGATCGCGCGCAACACCCAGCTGCTGCTCCAGCAGGAGTCGGGCACCTGCCGGGTGATCGACCCGTGGGGCGGCAGCGCCTACGTCGAACGGCTCACCCACGACCTGGCGCACCGGGCCTGGCAGCACATCGAGGAGGTCGAGGCGGCCGGCGGGATGGCCAAGGCCATCGACGCGGGCATCCCCAAGCTGCGGGTGGAGGAGGCCGCGGCCCGTACCCAGGCGCGGATCGACTCGGGGCGGCAGCCGGTCATCGGCGTCAACAAGTACCGGGCGGCGAGCGACGAGGAGATCGACGTCCTCAAGGTGGACAACTCCTCGGTGCGCGCCCAGCAGATCGAGAAGCTGCGCCGACTGCGCCAGGAGCGCGACGACGACGCCTGCCGCACGGCGCTGGCCGCGCTCACCCGCGCCGCCGAGGCCGGATCCGGCGGCGGGCCGGCGAACAACCTGCTGGCCCTCGCGGTGGACGCGGCGCGCGCGATGGCGACCGTCGGGGAGATCTCGGACGCGCTGGAGAAGGTCTACGGGCGGCACGCGGGGCAGATCCGTACCATCTCCGGTGTGTATCGCGAGGAGGCAGGATCGTCGTCCGGGGTGGCGCGCACCCGTGAACTGGTGGACGCCTTCGAGGAGGCGGAGGGCCGCAGGCCCCGGCTGCTGGTGGCCAAGATGGGCCAGGACGGGCACGACCGGGGCCAGAAGGTGATCGCGACGGCCTTCGCCGACCTGGGCTTCGACGTCGATGTCGGCCCGCTGTTCCAGACCCCGGCCGAGGTGGCGCGGCAGGCGGTGGAGGCGGACGCGCACATCGTGGGCGTCTCGTCGCTGGCCGCCGGGCATCTGACGCTGGTGCCCGCGCTGCGCGAGGAGCTGGCCGCCGCCGGACGGGAGGACATCATGATCGTCGTCGGCGGTGTGATCCCCCCGGCGGATGTGGCGGCCCTGCACGAGGCGGGGGCCACCGCGGTCTTCCCGCCCGGCACGGTCATCCCGGACGCGGCCTACGACCTGGTGCGCAAGCTGGCCGTCTCGCTCGGCCACGAGTGGTGAGCCCGTGCCCCCGACGATCGACCTCGACAGCTACACCAAGGGCGTTCTGGACGGCTCCCGCGCGCAGATCGCCCGCGCCATCACCCTGGTGGAATCCCGCAGGTCCGACCACCGGGAGCTGGCCCAGCAGTTGCTGACGGCGCTGCTGCCGCACGCGGGCGGGGCCCGCAGGGTGGGGATCAGTGGGGTGCCCGGGGTCGGCAAATCGACCTTCATCGACGCGCTGGGCACGCTGCTGACCGAGCGGGGGCACCGGGTGGCCGTGCTCGCCGTCGATCCGTCCTCCAGCCGCTCGGGCGGGTCGATCCTGGGGGACAAGACGCGGATGGAGCGCCTGTCGGTCAACCCGGCGGCGTTCGTGCGTCCCTCCCCCACCTCCGGGACGCTGGGCGGGGTCGCCAAGGCCACGCGCGAGACGATGATCGTGATGGAGGCCGCCGGATACGACGTCGTGCTGGTCGAGACCGTGGGCGTGGGCCAGTCGGAGTCGGCCGTCGCGCAGATGGTCGACTCCTTCCTGCTGCTCACCCTGGCCCGCACGGGAGACCAGTTGCAGGGCATCAAGAAGGGCGTGCTGGAGCTGGCCGATGTGCTGGCGGTCAACAAGGCCGACGGCCCGCACGAGCGCGACGCCCGCTCGGCGGCCCGCGAACTGGCGGGCGCCCTGCGGCTGATGAAGTCCCCGGAGGCCGCGTGGACCCCGCCCGTGCTCACCTGTAGCGGGCGCGAGGGCAGCGGTCTGGAGGAGGTGTGGGAGCGGCTGGAGCGGCACCGGAGCCTGCTGGAGTCCACCGGGGAGCTGGCGGCCAAGCGGCGCGACCAGCAGGTCGAGTGGGTGTGGGCGATGGTGCGCGAGGACCTGCTGGGCCGCCTCCGGCGGGACCCGGAGGTGCGGCGGCTGACGCCACTGCTCGAAGAGCGGGTCCGCGAGGGCTCGTTGACGGCGACCCTGGCCGCCCGGCGCATCGTCGAGGCGTTCGGGCTGACACCGCGCGCCGAGGAGCCGGGCGGGACGGGCTGAGCCGCGGATGTGCTGAGCGGCACGGCTGAGCGGCGCTGTTACCGGCCCGCGCGGCGGACGGGCGGCATGCCTGTTGAGCGGCGTACGCGCGCGGTTCATGCTGAGCGGCGCACGCGCCGGGCCTACCCGGTCTCCGCGCCGCGCCGGGCCTGACCCGGCCCCGGCGCCGTGCCGGAGCGGTCCCGGTGCCGTACCGGGCCCGTGTACATCACGTGTTCCCGTGATCCGGAGGAGCGAGCGCCGCGGCTACGTTGCACAGCGGACAGCGTGGGCCGGCCGGGTGCGTCCCGGGCGGGCCCGCGCTGCCGCTGCGACGTGCTCGGCAACGGTTCCTCGAAGGAGGCCACATGATGGACCGCAGGAGATTCATGGCACTCGGCGGCCTCACCGCCGCCGGTACCCTCGGCACCGCGCCGCTGGTATCGGCGGCGACCGCCAGGGCCCATGACTCCGGCCACGGAAAGCCCGACTGGAACGCGCTACGCCGCAGCGTGGACGGGAAGGTACTGCTGCCCGGGGACGAGGGGTACGACTTCGCGCACAGCACGTACATCAAGCGGTACGACGCCGTGCGGCCCGCCGCCGTCGTCCAGGCGACCCGTGCCGAGGACATCGCCGAGACGGTGAAGTTCGCGCGGCGCTTCGGTGTCCGTACCGTGGCCCGGTCCGGCGGGCACAGCTTCGGCGGCTACTCCACCGGCCCCGGCATCGTGCTCGACCTGTCACCGATGAACCGCACGACGGTCTCCGGGGGGCTGGCGCGGGTGCAGGCGGGCTCGAAACTCGTCGATATGCAGGACGCGTTGCTCGCGCGCGGCATCACCATCAGCGGCGGCATGTGCCCCACCGTGGGCATCTCGGGGCTGACGCTGGGCGGCGGCTTCGGCATGGCCGGGCGGCGGCACGGCCTCACCTCCGACCGGCTCACCGCGATCCGGGTGGTGCTGGCGGACGGGCGGCTCGTCACCTGCGACCCGCACCACGAGCCGGACCTGTTCTGGGCGCTGCGCGGCGGCGGCTGCGGCAGCTTCGGCTTCGTCAGCGACTTCGAGTTCGAGCCCTTCAGCGCCGACGACCCGACGGTCTTCGAGCTGCACTGGCCCTGGTCGCTGGCCGCGAAGGTGCTGCCCGCCTGGCAGCGCTGGGCGCCCAAGGCACCCGACGACCTCAGCGCCGGGATGTTCGTGCGCTCCCCGGATCCGGCCGTGGAGCCGATGCTGTACGCCTTCGGCCAGTGGGGCGGCGCGCCCGGCGACCTCCGGTCTCATCTCGACCGGCTCGTGAGCATGGTCGGCCAGGCACCGGCCAAGGTGGTGCACAAGACGATGTCCTACATGGACGCGGTCAAGCACTGGGCGGGCTGCTCGGAGTTCACGGTCTCGCAGTGCCACGGAGAGGGCCAGACGCCGGACGCGCGGCTCCAGCGGTTCGAGTACGCGCTGACCAAGTCCAGCTTCTTCACCGATGTCATGACCCCCGAGGCCGTGGCGACGCTCGTGAAGAATTTCACGGCCCCCGGAGCCGGGGCGCAGCTGCGCGGGCTGGAGTTCCACGCCTTCGGCGGCGCGTACAACAGGCCCCGGCCCGGGAAGACCGCGTTCGTCCACCGGCGGCAGCGCTTCTTGCTCCAGTACCTGGCGCAGGTGCCGATGGACTCGCCCGAGGCGCACAAGAGCGCCGTCACGGACTGGGCCAGGACGCTGCACACCTCGATGCTGCCGTGGGCCTCCGGCGAGTCGTACCAGAACTACACCGACCCGGAGTTGAAGGACTGGCGGCGGGCCTACTACGGGAGCAACTACGGGCGTCTGGTGGGCGTCAAGCACCGCTACGACCCGGGCCGCTTCTTCGACTTCCCCCAGGCCATCGGCCGGTGAAGGAACGCCGGTGAGCGGACGCCGGGTCAGGGAACGCCGGTGAGGGCATGCCGGTGAGGGAACAGCACATACGCGAAGGGGCTCTCCGTGCCGGGCACGGGGAGCCCCTTCGGGTGCGCGCGGCCGTCGCGTCCATGGCGCGCTGGGCGGCTACCGTCCCGGGCCCGGGGCGCGCATGGTGACGACCTTGCCGTGGGTGCCGTAGGACAGCACGGTCTCCTCGTACATCGACTCGTCGAAGGTGACCAGCAGCCAGTCACCGGACCGGCTGCCCGGCTCGGGGAAGACCTGGGGGAAAGGGGTGCCCAGCGGGTAGGGGGCGTCGATCGCGCCGCGCGGGCGCATCGACAGGTCGAAGCGGGGATAGGTCTTGCGCGCCCGGTCGCTCACCAGCAGCCGGGGCCGGCCGCCGAAGCGCTGCCAGCGGCAGCCTTCCGTGTCGAGCGGTCCCTTGGGCACCCGGCGCAAGGCGATGCCGTCCGCGTAGTCGCCGCCCGGCGCGGCGGCGGCCAGCACCGGGCGGAAGCTCAGCTCGGGCTCGTAGTCGGTGACGTCCACATAGGCCCAGTGCCAGCGGCCTTCGTACCGGATGAGGGCCGGGTCCCAGGCGCTGCGCGTGAACGGCGCCTCCAGCGGCCGGTCGTGCAGGATGTGGACCCCGCGCAGCACGTCGGCCGAGGTCGTCGTGTGATACATCGCCACGCCGGGGGTGGGCAGGTTGCCGCCGACCGTGAGGACGATGAAGCGGTCCCGGGCCGGGTCGTGCACGAGCTGTCCGCCGTGGTCGCCGAACAGCAGCCCGTCGCGGGCGAAGAACAGCTTGGCGACCTGCTCCATGCTCTCGGGGCGGGCCGGGTCCATCGCCCACACCCCCGTGTGGGCCTCCTGGGAGAAGCCCGCGCCGGCGCAGCCCGCCGTGAAGAAGACCTTGCCGCCGCGCACGTACGGGCGCCCGCCCGCGTCCCGTACCAGGTGCAGGTCGCGCAGCCCGAGCTGCCCGAAGTGGCCGGCCCGCAGCCGCCGCAGGGCCGCGCCCCGGTCGCTGCGGCAGGAGTAGCGCAGCCGCCCGAGGAGCGCGGGCCGCCGCAGGTCGAGCAGCGCCGCGACCGCGCCCTTGTCGGTGAGCAGGGGCCGCCAGGGCAGCCCGCCGCGCGCCGACCCGGTGGAGACGAACGCGGCGACGGTGTGGCCGGTCACCGTGAAGGCGAGGCGGAAGGGCGCGCTCAGCCGCTCCCGTACCGTCGCGACGGTGGTGGTACCGCCGGGCCCCACGACCTCGATCGCCAGCGTTCCCGTGCTGTGGCAGCGCACCCGGACCGCTTCGCGGCCGTCGGCCGTCTCCAGGCCCGGGGCCACGCCGGCTCCCGGCGGAAGCGCGACCACGTCCGCGATGACGGCCGCGAACGGGGCGGCCGGGCCGGTCGGGGCGAGCAGCCGTGCGGGCGGGTGGTGCAGCGGCCCGGTGTCGTGGTCGAGGAAGCGCGGCGCGATCAGGTCAACGGGGCGGAAGGTGTGGGTGGTGGTGAAGTGCGGCTCGTACGCGTCGCCGGAGCCGCTCGTGGCGCTCCCCGCGCCGATGCGGGCCGCGGCGCCCGCGGGGACGCCGGGGGCGAGCAGCGCCGCGGCCCCGGCCGAGGCGGCGAGGCCGCTCAGCGCCTGACGGCGGCCCAGCGGACGCCTGCCGTGCCGGTGGCCGCCCGGATCGCCCTTGTCGCCTGGACTGTCTTGGCTGTCCCTGCCGTCTTGGCGGCCCCTGCGGTCTTGGCGGCCCTCGCTGTCTTGGCTGTCTTTCTGCGTGGGGGCGCCTTGCCGTGGCCACGTCGCGTGCACGTCCTGCCCCATGTTCAGCTCCTCTCCTCGCGCGCCCGCGCCGCCGCGCCGTCCGGACGCTCCAACAGCGGTGGCACGGCGGGCAGTTCGGGTGCGCTCTCGATGGACTGCCCGGTCAGCCGGAACTCCTCGGGAAACAGCTCGGGTGTGGTCCTGGCCGCCGGTTCGGTGGTGCGCCACGCGTACCAGCAGCGGGTGCACTGCCTGACCTCCCACACTCCGCCCCGGGGTGCGACCGTGACGGTCTCCACGTGCTCCGAGCGGCACCTCGGGCAGATCACGGCGGGCTCTCCTTCCGGGCCGGGGCCGGGGCCGGTGTCGGGGCCGGTGTCGGGGCCGGTCATCGGACCTCCTGGGTGAGGGCGCGCAGCCGCTCCAGCCACGCGCCGGTCTCGGGCAGGTCCCGCACCGGAGTCGTGTGTCTGCCGCGCCGGTCGGGGGCGACCGGGGTGGTGGCGTCGAGCACGACCTTGCCGCTGATTCCGGTCGGGTCGGAGGAGGGGTCCAGCGGCAGGATCGACATGCCCGGCAGCTGGAGGAGGTCGTCGGTGGGGTTGAACTTGGTGGACAGCGCCCACATCACCTGCGGCAGGTCGAAGGGATCGACGTTCTCGTCCACGACGATGACGACCTTGCAGTAGCCCAGCCCGTGCGGGGTGGTGGCCACGCGCAGCCCCACGGCCCGCGCGAAGCCGCCGAGGCGGGAGCGGGTGGAGACGATCGCGACGAGGCCGTGCGTGTACATCGCGTTGACGGCGACCACCTCGGGGAACTCCGCGCGCAGCTGCTGGAGCAGCGGCACGCAGGTGGCGGGCCCCATGAGGTAGTCGATCTCGGTCCAGGGCAGGCCGAGGTAGAGGTGTTCGAAGAGCGGGTCGGTGCGGTAGGAGATGCGGTCCACGCGGATGACGGGCATCCTGCGGCCACCGGAGTAGTGCCCGGTGAACTCGCCGAAGGGGCCCTCGATCTCCCGGACGCGGGATTCCACCACGCCTTCGAGCAGCACCTCGCACCCCCAGGGCACGTCGATCCCGGTGAGCGGCGCCCGGGCGATCGGCGCGGGGGCCCCGCGCAGGGCACCGGCGAGTTCGTACTCGGACTCCTCGTACGCCATGGGGGCGGCGGCCACGAGGGAGATGACGGGCTCGTTGCCCAGCGCGATGGCCACCGGCAGGTCCTCGCCGCGCTCCTCGGCCGAGCGCAGATGGCGGGCGATGTCGTGGACGGAGCCGGGCTGGATGCCGAAGTGGCGCCTGCCCTTGCACTGGAGACGGTAGATGCCCACGTTCTGCTTGCCGAAGTGTTCCGGGTCCTCGGGGTCCTGGGTGACCACGGCCGCCTTGTCCACGTAGAAGCCGCCGTCGTGCGCGTTGAGGCGGAAGAGCGGCAGCACCCGGTAGAGGTCCACGTCCTCGCCCTCCAGCGTGTTCTGGAGGAACGGGGGGTCGGCGCGGCGCTCGGGCGCGACGGGGAAGGACTCCCAGCGGCGGCTGAACTCCGCGACCTGTTCGCGGACCGGGGTGCTGGGCGGCAGCTCCAGCGCGAGGGCGTGGTTGGCCCAGGAGCCGTGCACGTTGAGCGCCACCCGGCCTGCCGAGTAGCCCGTGACGTTCTCGAAGCACAGGGCAGGTGCTTCGGCGCCCATGCGGGCCGCGGCGTTGGCCGCCGCGGCGAGGTCGGGTTCGGGGTCGGCCGGCTCCCCGATACGGAGCAACTGGCCGTGCTTGTCCAGTGCTTCGAGATAGCCGCGGAGATCGTCGTACGGCACGGTTCGCCGCCTTCCAGGGAGTGTGGGTGTCGTGGGTGCGGGCTGGGTGGGGGCTGTCCGTGGTCCGGAGGACGGTGCTGGTCGGCGCTGGTCGGCGCTGGACGGCGCTGGACGGCGCTGGACGGCGCTAGGAGGTGGCGCGGAGCCGGGCCGCGCGCAGGCCCTCCCAGCGGTGGGCCGGTGCGGGGATGTCGAACTGGTCCAGCACGCGCGAGACCAGGTGGTCCACGAGGTCGTCGATGGTGCGCGGGTGGTTGTAGAAGGCCGGGACCGGCGGCAGGACGACGGCGCCCATGCGGGAGAGGGTGAGCATGTTCTCCAGGTGCACCTCGGTGAGCGGGGTCTCCCTGGGGACGAGTACCAGTCGGCGGCGCTCCTTGAGCGTGACATCGGCGGCGCGGGCGACAAGGCCCTCGGTGTATCCGGACCTCAGCGCCGCGAGGGTCTTCATGCTGCACGGCGCGATGATCATGCCGTCGGTGCGGAAGGAGCCGCTGGCCACCGTCGCGCCCAGGTCGTCGGCGCCGTGGTGGACATCGGCGAGGCCGGCGACCTCGGCGGCGGTGCGGTCCGTCTCCAGACCGATGGTGGAGCGGGCCCACCGGGTGAGGATCAGATGGGACTCCACATCGGGCACGGCCGTCAGTGCCTCCAGCAGCCGGATGCCGAAGACCGCGCCGGTCGCGCCCGTCATGCCGACGACGAGCCGGCGCGGGGGCCGGGCCGCTGCCTCCCGGCCGTCGCGCTCATCCCGCATGCGAGGTCACCGCACGGGCCGCGCTCACTCCGCCGTCCGGACGGGCGCCCTCCAGCGCCCGCAGCAGTTCCGCGGTGGTGGGGGTCGCGGCGCAGCGCTCCGCCGCGTACTCCAGGGCGAGGGCGTGGTATTCGGGGGTGAAGTCGGCCACCGCGTCGGCCACCAGGAACGGCTGGATGTCGGAGGTGAAGGCGTCCACGGCGGTGACCAGACAGCCGATGTGCGCGTACACGCCGCAGATCACCAGCTGGTCGCGCTCCAGTGCGGCGAGCCGGGTGAGCAGGTCGGTGCGCGCGAAGGCGCTGTAGCGCCACTTGGTCAGCACCGTCTCGCCCTCGCGCGGCGCGACCTCGGGGAGGATCTCCTGGTGTGCGGGGTCGGCGGACATGCCGGGGCCCCATACGTCGTGCAGGAGTCCGCGGTCCTGCCGGGACATGGCGCCGGGCTGCGCGGTGTAGAGGACGGGCACCCCGGCGGCGCGGGCCGCCCCGACGAGCGCGGCGGTGTGCGCCACCAGCTGCGTGCGGGGGGCCGCGTCGGGTGCGAAGAAGTCGAGGAAGTAGCGCTGCATGTCGTGGACGAGCAGCGCGGCGCGCCCCGGGGCCAGCCGCCACAGGTCCGCCTCGTCGCCCTCGCCCGGCGCGCGGCCGGTGTCGGGCATCGGGTAGGTCACGTTGTCGGGTATCCGCACCGCGGACGCCTCCTTGGGGTCGGTGGTCGTCAGCGGCCGAGCGCGGCGCCGCCGTCCACGTACAGGTCGTGCATGGTGATGTGGGACGCGGCCGAGGACAGCAGGAAGACGACGGCGTCGGCCACGTCCTGCGGCGCGGCGAGCTTCCCCAGCGGGATGCCGACCCGGTAGGCGGCCATGTCGCCCCGCAGCGTGCCCTGTTCGCCCGCCTCGTCGTGCCACAGCCCGCGCAGCATGGGGGTGTCGGTGGACCCGGGCGCCACCACGTTGCAGCGCACGCCGTACTCGGCGAGTTCGAGTCCGAGGGTCTTGGTGAAGGAGGTGGCCGCGGCCTTGGAGGCGCCGTAGGCGGCCATCTGCGAGCGGGGTACGGAGGCCGCGTTGGAGGCGACCGTGACGATCGCCCCCGCGCGGCGCACGGCCATCCGCTTGCCGACGGCGCGCGAGACGTGGAAGACGCCGGTGGTGTTGACGGCGAAGGTCGCCGTCCAGTCCTCGTCGCTCAGCGACAGCGCGGGGCCGGGGCGCAGCACTCCGGCCACGTTGGCCAGCACCCCGATGGGGCCGAGTTCGTCCTCGACGCGGGAGACGGTCTCCTCCACGTCCGCGCTGCGGGAGACGTCGAGGACGTAGGCGCGGGCGGTGCCGCCTGCTTCCGTCACCTCCTTGACCAGTGACGAAAGTGGTTCGGCCGCGGCGTCGGCCGCCGCGACGGCCATGCCCTGGCGGGCGAGCGTACGGGCGACGGCGGCACCGATGCCGCCGGCCGCGCCCGTCACGAGCGCGACGGGCTCCGGCAGCGGCGCCGGGTCTCCAGCTGTGGTGCTCATGCTTCTCCCCCTTCGGACGGCCCGGAGCCGAAGCGCCGGGACCGGGTGTTCGAGCCAGATGCTCAGGCCCAGGTCTTCAGGCCCGGGCCCAGGTGTTCAGGCCCAGGTGTTCAAGAAGCGGCGGGCCTGTTCCGGATTGAGCCGCGGATCGCACAGGGTCGTGTACCGCTCGGTGAGGCGCTCTTGGGAGGTGACGGGCCCGCCCACGCACTCGGTGACCCCGCCTGCCGCGACCTCCAGATGGACGCCGCCCGCGTGCTGCCCCTGCCGGTCCAGTGCCGCGCGGAAGGCGGCGGCCTCGGCGATGATGTCGGGCAGATAGCGGGTCTTGAGACCGCCCGCGGCCTTGACGGTGTTGCCGTGCATGGGGTCGCACAGCCACACCACGGGGTGGCCGGCCCGGCGTACGGCGGCGACAACGGGCGGCAGTGCCTCGGAGATCCGGGCCCGCCCCATCCTGACGATCAGCGTGAGTCTGCCGGGAAGGCGCTCGGGGTCCAGCTGCTGACAGAGCATCAGGACCTCGTCGGGGGTGGCCGAGGGGCCGATCTTGCAGGCGACCGGGTTGGCCACCGATGCCAGCAGTGCCACATGCCGCGACCCCGGCTGCCGGGTACGCTCGCCGACCCACGGCAGGTGGGTGGAGGTCAACAGCGGCTCGCCGGTGAGCGGATCGGCGCGCACGAGGGGGGATTCGTAGTCCAGCACCAGCGCCTCATGGCTGGCCCAGGGCCCCGCGACCCGCTCGCCCCGATGGCCGCGCAGCGCCTCGAAGACGGCACCGCTGGCCTCGTAGGCACGCAGCATGCGCCGGGGGTCGGGGCGGCGCGCCTCGGCCGTCGGCACCTCGGAGTTGACCATATGGCCGCGGAACACCGGAAGGTCGCGGCCCTCCACCCGCTCGGTGGGCTGGGAGCGGGGCTTGGCGAACTGTCCCGCCAGCCGCCCGACGCGTACCACCGGGCGGCCCGAGCTGCGCTGGAGATGGTCGCCGAGTTGGCCCAGGACGCTGACCCGGTGGTCCGCCTGGACGGGCCCGCACTCCTCCAGGCTCTCCGCGCAGTCGCCCGCCTGGAGGACCAGCCCCTCACCGCGCGCGACCGAGGCGAGTGTCTCGCGCAGCCGCCGGACCTCCCCGGCTTCCACCAGCGGCGGCGCCGCGGCCAGCCGTGCGGTGATCTCCCCCAGTTCGGGGTGGTCACGCCACCGGGGCCCTTGTGCGTCCCTGACCGGCGGGACCGCCGGGAGCGGCGGATCGGTGCGAAGTGGCCGGACGGCGGCCGGGTTACGGGTGGCCGGGTGGCCCACCGGGCTGGTCATGCGCTCCTCCGTGCGTCGTCGGTGGTTCGGCCGCCGGCCGCCGGACGGCCTGCGAGGGCACTGGTGGCCAGGCCGGCCACCAGGTCGATGCCGTTGCGGGTGAGCACGGACTCGGGGTGGAACTGGGCCGAGGAGAACCCGGACCCGCGCAGCCCGTGGATGTCGCCGGTGTGCGGGTCCCGGGAGACCAGCACCTCGCCCGGCACCCCGGGGCAGCTGACCTGGGGAGCGGTGGCGCGCGCGGCGTAGGAGTTGTAGAAGCCGACGGACTCGGCGCGCCCGAAGAAGTCGATCTCCTTCTGCAAGCCCTGGTGGGGCAGGGCGCGCGGAGCGACCTCGAAGCCGAGCCGCCGTGCCAGCAGTTGGTGGCCGAGGCAGACGGCGACGAAGGCGGTGTTCCCCGCCAGCAGCCGTTCGACGATGCCCGAGACGGTGCGGATGCGCGGGTCCTCCTCGTCCCTCGGATCGCCCGGACCCGGGCCCACCACGACGAGGTCCCGTCCGCCGCCGCGCTGCTGCGCCGCCGCCTGGCCGTAGGGCAGGACGGTGGTGCGCGCGCCCAAGGCGCGCAGTTGGATGGCGAGCATGCCGGTGAAGGTGTCCTCGGCATCGACGACCAGGGTGTCCAGTCCCAGCAGCGGCTGCGCCGGCGCGGAGCGGCCCGCCCGCCGAGTGCCGTCCGCCCGGCGGGTGTTGTCCGGCCTCGGGGTGTCCGCCAGCCAGAATCCGGCGAGCGGTGCGTTGCGCCGCTCCAGTGCCTCGCGGATACGCGGATGCCCGGCCAGCAGCGCGTGCGCGGGGCGCATACGCGGAGGGGACGGAAGCTCCCCGGTCCCGGCCTCCTCCACGCCCGCGCCCCGCTCCCCCTCCGGCGACGACGGCGACGGCGACGGCACCCGCACCGGCGTCGGCCTCGGCACCCGCCCCGGCGCCGACACCGGCAGCTCGGTCTCCCCGGCCAGCCGCAGACCCGTGGCGTCCAGCAGCCCGGCGGCCTTGGCCCGCGTCTCGGCCGCTTCGGAGGCCGGGTCGGAGTGGCGTACGAGCGTGGCACCGACGCTCAGCCGCAGGGTGCCGGCGGAGTCGATGTCCGCGGTGCGGATGAGGATCGAGGAGTCGAGCACGGGGCGCTGGAGGTGGTCGGTCTCGATGAGGGCCGCCACGCCGCTGTAGTAGCCGCGGCTGTCCCGCTCGTGCCGGGTGATGACGCGGCAGGCGTTCTCCAGGGGGCTTCCGGTCACGGTGGGCGCGAACATCGTGGCGCGCAGGATGTCCACCGGGTCGCGGTCGCTCTCCCCCTCCAGCAGGTATTCGGTGTGCGAGAGGCGGGCCATCATCTTCAGGTAGGGGCCGCGCAGCCTGGCGCCGCGCGCGCAGACCCCGGCCATCATCTTGAGCTCCTCGTCCACGACCATGGACAGCTCGTCGGTCTCCTTGCGGTCGGCGAGGAAGGAGACGAGGCCCTCCAGTTCGGCGCCGGTCGCGGGGTGCCGGTAGGTGCCGCTGATCGGGTTCATCACGGCCCGGCCCCCGTTGAGGCACACATGCCGCTCCGGGGTGGCTCCCACGAAGGTGCGCTCGCCGGTATGGATCACGAACGTCCAGTAGGCGCCCGCCTCTTGGCGCAGCAGTCGGCCGAACATGGCGAGCGCGCTCAGGTGGGAGTAGCCGGGGAGCTTCGCGCTCAGGGTGCGGCGGATGACGAAGTTGGCGCCGGCGCCGGTCGCGATCTCCTCGTCCACGACGCGGCGCACACACGCGGCGTATTCGGCGTCGTCCAGGTCGAAGGCGGCCTCGGCCTCCCCCAGTGGCAGGCGCTCCAGCAGCGGCAGGAGGCCCTGGGCCGGGGTGTCGGCCCGCTGCTCGACGAGCATGGCCAGCACGGGTTCCTTGCCGTCGTGGCAGTCGAAGCCGCGTTCGGCGATCTGCCGGAAGGGCAGCAGGGCGAGCACCGCCCGGGATCGGGGGTTCCCGGTGCGGTGCCAGGACAGTTCACTCAGCTCGCGCAGTTCCCGCACGGGCCCGGTGAGCACTTCCACGGTGTCCTGCCCGTGGACGGCGGGCCGCCACAGGAGGGCGAAGGGCCCGGGGTCGGGTCCCAGGATGCGCTCGATGCCCGCCTCGGACGCGGCGCGTGGTGCCCCCGCCGCGGCCGGTACGGACAAGGCGGGCGGGGCTGATGAGGCGGGGAGGTCGGGTTGGGCGGGTGAGGATCGTACTGGCACGGTCGTTCCCTCCAGCGTGAGGAGGCCCCCTGTACGTCGCTTGGCCGGTGTGGCTGCGGCCGGAGGACCACGGGCGGCGCGCCCTTGAGAGCGCCACCGCTTCCTCACTCTCCCGTGGCACGGGACCCTGGCACATCACGTGTTCTCGGGATCGTCCGGCGTGTGGTGCTCCAGCACGGCCCTGGTCAGTTCGACCCGGTTGTTGACGGCGAACTTCGCGAAGCACTGGCGCAGATGGCTGTCCACGGTGTGCGGGGAGAGGAACAGCCGCTTGGCGACCTCGCGGTTGGTCAGCCCCTCGGCGACGAGGGTGCCCACGCGCCGCTCGGCCTCCGTCAGCGACTCCCAGCCGGGCACGGTGGCCGCCGCCTGCGCCGCGTTCGGCCGCGCGGGCTGCTCCGCCAGCCGTCCGCGCACCCGGCGGACGTGCAGGGCCGCGCCCGCCTTCTCGTACAGGCACAGGGCTTGGCGCAGCCGGGCGGTGGCCTGCTGGACCTGGCCGGACGGCGGCCGCCCGCCCGCGCCGCGCGACAGTACCCCGCCGTCCTCCAGCACGGCGGCCAGCGCGAGGGGCCGCCGGGCCAGCCGCTGCTCCTGGTGCGCGCGCTCCAGCAGGCGCTGGTCGTCGCGCAGGACGCCTTCCGCGTGCATGGCGGCGCCCTGGAGGGCCCGGATGTTGGGGTGACGGCTCGTCAGGTCGCGCATGACGGCCACGACCGTCCCGGCGTGCTCCCTGGATCCGGCGCAGCGCGCCATCCGCACCAGGGTCGCCGCCGCCTCCGGTTCGCGGGTGAGCAGCCGGGGGCGGGCCGGGAGCGTCTCGTACAGCGGGCGCAGCTCCTTGAAGGCCCCGGCGATGTCGCCCTCGGCGTGCCGCAGCAGGCCGCGCCGCCACACCAGGTCCTCGGGTGCGGAGTGCATGGTCTCGAACGGGCCCAGGGCCGCACAGCGCAGGTGGTAGCGGGCGGTGGACAAGTCGTCGCGCAGCAGGGCGAGATGGCTGAGCAGCGCGAGGACGGCGGAGCCGACGGGGCTGCGCGGTTCGACGGCCGCCGCCGCCAGTTCGGCGGCCTCCTCGGCCTCGGCGAGCCGCCCGGCCGCCAGCCGCAGCTGCGCGCGCTGGTAGTGCCACATGGGGCGCAGCCAGGTGTCGCCCTTGCGTACGGCCTGCTGCTCTCCCAGGCGCAGCATGATCTCGGCCTCGGCCAGTTCGTCGTGGGCGGCGAGTGCGGCGGCCATCATCAGATGGGGGTAGTGGTGGGCGGTCTCGCTGCCGCCGAGCTGGGCCAGGTGCATGCCCTCGCAGGCGCGGCGGACGGCCTCGTCGAGGTCGCCCGACTCCAGGGCGCAGCGGCTCAGGAGCATGTCGGCCAGGAGTTGGGAGAGCATGTCCCCGTCGGCCTCGCCCTGCCGCAGGGCGCGGCGGCCGGTGGCGGTCGCGGCGGCGAGGGCGGCGGGGCGCGCCAGGGCCTCGCCGCACCGCGCGGGGGCCTCGCCGCACTGAGCGGGAGCCTCGTCACACAGGTGGGCGACGGTCTCGGCGACCAGCAGCCGGGCGCGCTGGGGCGCGGGGAGTTCCCCCTCCCCGAGCCGGCGGACGGCCTGCGCGGTCAGCCCGTCGTTCCTGCCGGTGTAGAGCCAGACGGAGGCGACGGCCAGCAGCGTGCGCATCTTGACGGCCGGATCGGCGGCCGGGCCGTGGGGCCCGGTGCCGCTCAGGACGCCGGCCACCAGCGCTCGCGCCTCCGCGTGGTGGCCGGCGGTGGCGAGCAGGCGGATGGAGTCGGTGATGCTCCGGGGAGAGCGGGCCGTGCGCTCCAGGAAGGCGAAGAGTCTGCCCGCGGTGTCCTCTCCCGGTCTGCTGCCGAGGGTGATGTGCCGGGCCACCTCCTCGGTGCTGCGGCTGCCGTCGCGCTGGAGGAGGGTGGCCGCCTCCCGGTGGAGGGCCCTGCGCGTGGTCTCGGGCAGGTTGTCGTAGGTCGCGTCCCGCACCAGCGGGAAGCAGAAGTCCACTTCCCCGTCCCGCTCGCCCAGCACGCCCATGCCGAGCGCCTCGTGGATCGCGCCGACGATGTCGAGAGTGGATCTGCCCACCAGCGCACCGGCCTCGTGCAGGGTGCAGGGCCGGTCGAAGACGGCCAGCGCCGAGACCAGCCAGCGCGCGTCGTCGGACAGTTCGTGCATCTTGAGCGCCACCGCGTCCAGGACGCGGCGCGGCAGCTCGTCGCTGCGCAGGCTCACGCGCCCCCGGGTGACGCGTACCAGGCCCTCCCGGGAGAGCGCGTCGAGCAGCAGCTTCACCAGTGCGGGCGCGCCGCCGGAGCGGTGGACCAGCTCGGCGAGCCGGGGCTCCATCGGGGCGCCGAACGCGGAGACGGCCATCTCGTCGATCGCGGCCTCCTCCAGCGGGCCCAGCCGGAGCCGGGTCGCGTGGTGGCCGGCGATCTCTTCCAGCGCCCGGCTCCCGGCGGTGACCGCGAGCGTCGGCTTGCGGGCCAGCAGCCACAGCACGGGCAGGCCCTCCGTGCGCTGCACAAGTGCGGTCAGGCGCCGTGCTGTTGCCTCCTGAGCGCTGTCCGCGTCGTCCAGGGTCAGGAGGAGGGGGCCGTGGGCGAGGGTGAGTTCCCGTACGTGTGCTTCGGCCTTCTCCAGCGGGCTGGGGCCGGCGGGGTCGGTGGCGAGCTGCTCGGCGAGGTGGGTGACGAGGGCGGGTCCGCCCGTGTGCGGTGCCAGCGGGCCCCCCGCTCCGCCCGCGGCGATGATCCGGATGCCCAGCCGGGCCGCTTCGCTCGCTGCGGCCTCCAGCAGATGGCTCTTGCCGATGCCTCCAGGGCCTTCGATCATCACGCAGCCGCCGGTGCCGCCGCGTAATTCCGCCAGTGCGGTGCGGAGCAGGCCCTGCTCTTTGCTCCGGCCCGCTGTCTGGATTATCTCCGCCCTCGTCAGTACGGTTACGGACACTTTCCCATCTCCCTCGGAATGGCGACCGGCGCCGGCCTCGATGTGAGCAGTGCTCATGCCGCCCGCGGACGGCACGGTGCGAAGAAACGACGCGGAATTGCGCGTCCAGGGCACGGCAGTGCTCACAACGGAGATTTTCGAGAGGCCACTGGTGTGGGCCATGGCTCAGGACCGGGGACTCCTGAGCCGCTGCGGGTCGGCGCGGTCGGAAAGTCGAGAATCAGTCGGCTGATCTCTGTGACGCTTGATCTCTTTGGCGCTGTCGGGCACTTGCGGCACGGCAGCGTCATTCGCTGATCCACCCCCCGTGGATTCCCATTTTTTTCCGCGAGCTGTTCGAGCAGGGATCGAGTTGTGCGTGAGCGTGATGCTCAGCGCCATGCATACAGGAATTCCCGGGCGGAAGACAGCACTCCAGTTCGATGTCCGCAGCCCGCTCCGATCCGCCCCGCAGACCACGCGAGCCGCGCATATCCCGCGTTCGCGTGAGGTGGCGCGGGGCCCTTCCGTACGAGGCTGACCGTGGCTGACGCAGCCGCAGCCCGTCGTCCGCCGGTGCGTGTGCACCGGCCCTCGGAAGGAGTGACCGGTGCACCGACGCACCCTGCTGACCGGGTCGGCGGCCCTGGCCGCCACCGGTGCCCTCACCCCGGCCGCCGCGCGGCCCGCCGAGGCCGCGAGCCACGCCCCGCGCACCGCGGCAGCCGCGCCGCCGGGCCCCGTGGTGCGGACCACCGCGGGGCGGATCCGGGGCGTGAGCGAGTCCGGGATATCCGTCTTCCGGGGCGTGCCCTATGCCCGGCCGCCCGTGGGCGGGCTGCGCTTCGCGCCGCCGGCGCCGCCGCTGCCGTGGACGGGGGTGCGCGAGACAGCCGAGTTCTCTCGCCCCTTCCTCTCACCGGGCGCCCGCGACGGCAGCGAGGACGCGCTCCACGCCAACGTCTGGAGCCCGGATACGGGGGGCCGCAGCCCCGTGCTGGTCTACATCCACGGCGGCGCCTGGCTGTACAACACGGGCAACAACCCGACGTACGACGGAACGGCGCCGGCCCGGCGCGGCGATCTCGTCGTCGTCACGTTCAACTACCGGCTCGGCTGCTTCGGCTTCGGCCTGCACGAGGGATTCGGTGAAAGCGGAGACGGCACAAGCGGCAGAGACGGCGGAGACGGCGGACCCGCCGGAGGCAGAGACGCCGTGGCCAACTGGGGGCTCCAGGACCAGGCCGCGCTGCTGCGCTGGGTGCACGACAACGCCCGCGCCTTCGGCGGCGATCCGGACAACATCACGCTGTGCGGCACCTCGGCGGGCGGCTCCAGCGTGTGGCAGCTGGCCCTGCGCGAGTCCACCCGGCAGCTGATCCGCCGCATCGTGCCGGTCAGCGCCGCACACATCTGGGGCCCGCTGGGCGCCCTCACGCCCCAGGACGCGCGCACCTCCTACGCGGCGGTGGCCGATCAGCTGGGGACCACCGTCCCCGGGCTGCGGCGGCGGAAGGCGCTGGAAGTCATGGACGCCTGGGAGGGCCGCTTCACCGGAGACCCGGGATCCCGCGCGGTCGCCAGCGGCCGGTACTTCCGGGGGCCCGTCGTGGACGGCCGGTGGATGACCGGCTACGACCACGCCCTCCCCACGCCCGGACTGCCCACGATGGTGGTCAACACCCGTACCGAGGGCTCCTTCTACACGGACCAGACAGCGCCCGCGCCGCGGACGGAGGCCGAACTGCGGCGCATGACACGGGACTACCTCCTGCTCGGCGCCGAGCAGGTCCCCGGAACCCTGCTGGACGGCGTGCTCGACGCCTACCGGGACGCGGCGCGGGCCGACGGGCTGCCCCAGGACCCGTTCTCGCTCTACACCGAGATCTACGGCGACGGGCTGTTCCGCTACCAGATCCTGCGGCTGGCGGCTCGCCGCGCCCACGAGAGCCGGGCCCCGCAGTACCACATGGACTTCGCGCACCCCGTGCTGCCGCCGGGGCACGGGACGCCGCACGAGGCCACCTCCCCGTTCCTGTTCGGCACCCAGGGCATCCCCGAGAACGCGCCGGTGTACGGGGACGGGCCGCTGGAGCGCCGGGTCTCGGCCACCTTCATCGACCTGGTGGCCTCCTTCGCCCACACGGGCGTGCCCCGCAGTGCGCACGCCCCCCACTGGCCCCTCTTCTCGCCCCGCGCACCGCGCTCCCTGGTGCTCGGCGGCGAGCCGGTGGCGCGGATCGCGGCCACCCCGAAGCTGCGCCAGCTCGACTTCTGGGACCGGGCCGGCTGGGTGCCCAGGCCCTGACCCGGGCCGTGACACCGATCTGCCCGGCCCCGGCCCCGCCCCCGCCCCCGCAGCGAACCGCCCGGCCACCGTCCGCTCCCGTCCCGCGGGCCGGTGCCCGCCTCCGGCAGGCACCGGTCCCGGGGCCAGACGGGCCCGGCCCGCACCCCCGACAGGAAGGGAACACCATGTCCGACGCACAGCCCGAGCGCTATCTCGTGATGGGCGCGACCGGCGCCCAGGGAGGCGCGGTGCTACGGCGCCTGACCGCGCTGGGCCGCACCGCGGTCGGCATCTCGCGCGGCGCCGCTAGCGGGGCGGCAGGCTCCTCCGTCGCCTCCCGCGCCGTGGACCTCGCCGACCGCGCGGGCCTGTGCCGCGCCTTCGAGGGGGTGACCCGGGTGGCCGCGAGCCTGCCCCTGGTCTACGAGGCCGAGGTCGCCGCGGGCTACGCGGCCAACCTCGTGCACGCCGCGCGCGAGACGGGGGTGCGGCGGCTGGTGTTCAACACCAATCTGCCCGTCCCCCCGGCGCCGACCGGCTATCCGGCGTTCGAGACCCGGCGGCTGGCCGAGGAGGCGCTGATGGCCAGTGGCCTGCCGGTCACGGTGCTGCGCCCGCCCCTCTACCTGGACAACCTCTTCGGCCCCGGGCACGCCCCCGCGCTCGTCAACGACGGGGTGCTGGCCTTCCCGTTGCCCGAGAGCCTGCCGGTGAGCTGGATGTCCCTGGAGGACATGGCCGCCGCCACGGTCGCGGCCCTGGAGGGCGCCGACGAACTGGTGGGCGGCGCCTTGCGCGTCGGCGGCGCGGAGGCGGTCACCGGGCCCCGGCTCGCGGCCGTCTTCGAGGAGGTGCTGGGCCGTGAGGTGAGGTTCCACTCCATGGATCCCCACGACTTCGAGGCCGCCGTCTCCGCCGTTCTCGGGCCGGAGCTGGGCGCCGGGATCGCGGGGGGCTACCACTGGGCCCGTGCCGCCGCCGACGACAGCTCCTTCACCGCCGACCCGGACTCGGTGGAAAAGCACCTGGGCATCCGGCTGACCCCACTGCGGCAGTGGATAGCGGCGCAGCCCTGGAACCAGTGGGCGCACTCCGGCTCCTGACCGGTGCGGCGGGCGGCGCACCCGGACCCGCGCTCCCACGCGCACCCGGACGCGCCCCCGCAGCGGTCGCACCCGTATCCGCACCCGCCCGCCATCGACAGCTACCCCGCGCACGCGCGAGGAGGAGGATTCGCAGTGGAACTACGGACGTTGGGCCGCACCGGTATGCAGGTCAGCCCGCTGTGTCTGGGCACGATGATGTTCGGCGTCTGGGGCAACCCGGACGAGAAGGAGTCGGTCGGCGTCATCGGGGCGGCCCTGGACGCCGGGATCAACTTCGTGGACACAGCCGACGTCTACTCCTGGGGCGGTTCGGAGGAGATCGTCGGCAAGGCCCTAGCGGGCCGCAGGGACGAGGTCGTCCTCGCCACCAAGTTCCACTTCCCGATGGGTGACGGGCCGCACGCCTCCGGCAACTCGCGGCGGTGGATCACCCGGGCTGTGGAGGACAGCCTGCGCCGCCTGGGCACCGACCGGATCGACCTCTACCAGGTGCACCGGCCCGACCCCGAGACGGACATCGAGGAGACGCTCTCCGCGCTGACCGATCTGGTCGCGGCGGGCAAGGTGTGCGCCGTGGGCACCACCACCTTCCCGGCCGAGGAGATCGTGGAGGCCCAGTGGGCCTCCGAGCGGCGCGGCCTGGTCCGCTTCCGCACCGAGCAGGCGCCCTACTCGCTGCTCAACAGGGCGGCGGAGGCGGCCACGTTCCCCACCTGCCTGCGGCACGGGCTGGGCGTCACCACCTGGAGTCCGCTGAGCGAGGGCTGGCTGACCGGCAGGTTCCAGGGCGAGATCGACCTGAGCCAGGGCCGGCAGGCGGCGCACCGCGCCAACTTCGACCTCGGCCTGAGCGGCAACCAGCTCAAGCAGCGCACCGTCGCCGAGCTGTCGAAGCTCGCCTCGGACGCCGGGCTGACGCTGATCGAGATGGCGCTCGGTTTCGTCCGCAACCACCCGGCGGTCAGCTCCGTGCTGATCGGCCCGCGCACCCCGCAGCAGCTGGCGGGCCTGCTCGCGGCGGCCGAGACGGAGCTGGACGCCGATCTGCTCGACCGTATCGACGCGTGCGTGCCGCCCGGCACGGTGCTCAACACCGCCGACTCGCACTACACCCCCGAGGCGCTGGCCGACCCGGCGCTGCGGCGCCGCACCGGCACCGGCCGCCGCGTGGCGCCCTCGTGGGAGCGGCGCGGCCCCTCGGCACCGCCGCACACCTAAGCCGCTCGGGGGCCCGGCACCCCGGGCCCCCTCGGATCCCGGCTCCCGGACTCCCGGCTCCCGGACTCCCGGCTCCCGGACTCCCGGACCTCGGGCCTCGGGCCTCGGGCCTCGGGCCTCGGACTCAGGATTCGGCATCGAAAGGAAGCAGCACAACGTGGAACACATCGACGCACTGACACACATCAGCGAGGAGATCCAGACCGCCGTCGCGGAGCGCCGCCCCGTGGTGGCACTGGAGTCCTCCCTCATCGCACACGGGCCCGGCTACCCGGCCAACGTCGAGATCGCCACGGCGCTGGAGAAGGCCGTACGGGACACCGGCGCCGTACCCGCGAGCATCGGCATCGCCGACGGCAGGTTCGTCGTGGGCATGGACGAGCAACTGATCGAGCGGTTCGGCCAGTCCAAGGGCATCCCGAAGGTCAGCGCCCGGGACATCGGCCGCGTCATGGCCGGGGGCGGGCTGGGGGCCACCACCGTCGCCTCGACCATCGTGGGCGCCGAGCGTGCGGGCATCCCGGTGTTCTCCACGGCCGGCATCGGCGGAGTGCACCGGCGCGCCCAGGAGACCTTCGACATCTCCGCCGACCTCCAGCAGTTCACCCGCAGCCGGATGACGGTGGTGTGCGCGGGGTCCAAGAGCATTCTCGACCTGAAGCTGACCGCCGAGGTGCTGGAGAGCGCCGGGGTGCCCCTCCTCGGGTACCGCACCGACACCCTTCCCGCCTTCTACGTCCGCGAGTCGGATGTACCGGTGCCCCGGGTGGACGACCTGTCCGAGGCGGCCCGCGCCGTCCTGCTGCACTGGGAGGTCAACAAGGGCGGCTCGGTACTGCTGACCGCGCCCATCAGCGAGCAGGACGCGCTGGACGGTGAGGAGATCGAGCGGGTCATCGAGGGCGCGCTGGCGGAGGCCGACGGCGCGGGCGTGGTCGGCAACGCGATCAGCCCGTTCCTCATGCGCGCCGTCGGCGAGGCCACGGCGGGCCGCTCGGGCGCGGCGACGCGCTCGGTGCTCATCAGCAACGCGCGGCTCGCGGGCGAGTTCGCCGTCGCGCTGTCCGCCGTGCGGAAGGAGAGCTGAGATGGCCGCTCCCACCGGCCCCGTCCGCCGGGGCGTGATCTTCGACCTGGACGGCACCCTCGCCGACACGGCGCCCGCGATCACGGCCGTCACCGCGAAGATCCTCAGCGGCATGGGGCGCTCCCCCGACGAGGCGGAGATCCGCGCGACGGTCGGCAAGCCGCTGGACCAGAACTTCGCCCAGCTGCTCGGCCTCTCCCCCGACCACGCCGATGTCGCGCACGCGATGGGCGAGTACCGCAAGCTGTTCGGCGAGCATGTGCGCGCCGAGGGCCGCAGGCTGCTCTTCCCGGGGGTCGCCTCCGGGCTGCTGCACCTGCGCGAGGCGGGGCGGAAGCTGGGCATCGCCACCTCCAAGGTGCACGCGGCGGCGGTCAAGACCGTCGAACTCACCAGCATCCACGAGCTGTTCGACGCGGTCGCCGGGCACGACAGCGTCCCGCGCGGCAAGCCCCACCCGGACATGGCGTTGCGGGTCGCGGACGAGTTCGGGCTCGCGCCCGAGGAGTGCGTCGTGGTGGGCGACGCCGTGGGCGACATCGAGATGGGCGCCTCGGCGGGCATGGCCACCATCGGCGTCAGCTACGGGGTCGCGCGCGCCGCGGAGCTGACGGCGGCGGGCGCCGACACCGTCGTCGACTCTTTCGACGCCGTGGTGACCTGCGTACTCGCCGGTGTCCCCGTCGGCGCGTGAGCGGGCGAGCCGGGCGGGCGGGCGCCGGGGGCGAAACGGCCTCCGGCGCCCGCCCGCGCCGGACACGCCCGCACGCCTTCGCGCCCGTACGCCCGTACGCCCGTACGCCCGTGCAGCGCACCTCGTGAAGCGCACCTCGCACCTCGTGAAGGAGGATTCCGATGACGCACGATGACGCCGCCACCCGGGCGATGCTCGTCCGGCTGACCTACGGCTACATGACCTCGCAGATGATCCGCACAGCGGTGGAGCTGCGCGTACCCGAACTGCTGCGGGACGGCCCGCGCGACAGCGACGAACTGGCCGCGCTGACCGGGACCCACCCGCCGTCCCTGTACCGGCTGCTGCGCTCGCTGGCGGCCTTCGGGATCCTGACCGAGCCGGAGCCGCACACGTTCGCGACGGCGTCGGCCGGCGCGCTGCTGGACTCGACGGCGCCCGGCCATCTCACCGATATCGTCCGGCTGTTCTGCGGCGCGGAGTTCTGGCAGTCCTGGGAGCGGCTGACCCACAGCATCACCACGGGCGAGGCCGCCTTCGACACCCTCCACGGCACCGACTTCTACTCCTACGTGGCGCGGAACCCGCAGTTCGCGCAGGTCTTCCGGGACGCGATGGGCACGAACGCCGCGTTCGAGGCCCCGTACATCGTGGCCGGCTACGACTTCTCGCCCTACCGCACCCTCGTGGACGTCGGAGGCGGTGACGGCACCTTGCTGGCCGCCATCTTGCGCGAGACCCCCGCACAGCGCGGCGTCGTCCTGGAGACCCCCGCCACGGCCCAACAGGCGCGCGAGCAGCTGGCGGGCGCGGGGCTGGCAGGCCGGACCGAGGTCGTGGAGGGCGACTTCTTCGACAAGGTCCCCGAGAGCGGCGACGGCTACCTCCTCAAGAGCGTGCTGCACAACTGGGACGACGAACGGGCCGTCGCGCTGCTGCGCACCTGCCGCCGTGCGATGGACGAGGCGGACCGGCTGCTGGTGCTGGAGCCCGTGCTGCCCGTCACCGCGCGGGAGTCGGTGTGCGTCGAGACCGCGTTCAGCGACGTCAACATGCTGGTGCTGACGGCCGGCGGCTTCGAGCGGACCGAGGCCGAGATGCGGCGGGTCTTCGAGGCGGCCGGCTTCGAACTGGCCGCGGTCTCCGCACAGATCGAGGCGACGGACTTCCGCGTCGTCGAAGGCCGGCCGGTGCCGCGATGATCCCCCGGGGGAACGGTCCGGTGCGGGGCCCGGACCCGCACGGGGCACAGGCGTCCGGCACGGCTCGGACACCGGGCGCCGCACGGGCATCCGGCGCGCCACAGGTATCCGGTGCGGCGCGGGGGCGGCGCCGGAATCTTGTCGTGCACAAATACGGGGGCAGCTCGCTGGCCACGCCCGGACAGGTACGGCACGCCGCCGCGCGGATCAGCGCGGCCCGGGGGCGCGGGAGCCGCGTCGTGGTGGTCGTCTCGGCCCAGGGCGACACCACGGACGAACTGCTCGCGCGGGCCCGCGGCTTCGCGCCGCACGGCGACTCGCGCGAGGCCGACCAACTGCTGGCCACCGGCGAGGTCGCCTCCGCCGCGCTCATGGCGATGGCGCTGCACGAGCGCGGCACCCCCGCGCTCTCACTGACCGGCGGCCAGGCGGGCGTACGCGCGCTGGGCCGGCACGGGAGCGGCCTCATCGACCGGGTGGCGCCCGGACGCATCCTGGGGCTGCTGGAGGCCGGGGCCGTCCCGGTGATCGCCGGGTTCCAGGGCGTCAACTCCAGTGGCGACACGGTGACACTGGGGCGGGGCGGCTCCGACACCACCGCCGTCGCACTGGCCGCGGGGCTGGGCGCGGAGCGCTGCGAGATCTACACCGACGTCGATGCCGTCTACAGCGCCGACCCCCGAGTGGTCGAGGCCCCCCGGCCGCTGCGGCACATACCCGTCGACGTGATGGCCGAAATGGCCTTCACCGGCGCGCGGGTACTGCACTCGCGGGCGGTGGAACTGGCCGCCACGCACGGGGTGGAGACCCTCGTGCTCAGCTCCTCCACGGAAGGACCGGGAACAGTGATCACGGGCACCTACCAGACGGCGCTGGAGACCGCACCGGCCATCACCGCCGTGACCCACGACGCCGATGTGGCCAGAGTGCTGGTGCACTGTGCCGGCACGGCCCCGGACATGGCCGCCGACTTCCTCACCGTGCTCGCCGAGTACGCGCTGCCGGTGGACCTGGTGGCCCGCTCCGGGCCGCACGAGGAGGAATTCCGGATGGGCTTCGCCACCCGCCGCAGCGAACTGTGCGAGGCCGCACCGGCGCTGGAGCGGCTGGCCGGGACGCTGGGCGGCCGGATCCGGATCGACAGCGAGGTGGGCAAAGTGACGGTCGTGGGCACCGGGCTGCTCAACCGGCCCGAGTGCACGGCCCGCATGCTCCGCGCCCTGTCCGACGCGGACATCCCCACGACATGGATCCTCACCTCGCAGATCAGAGCCTCGGCGCTGGTGCCGGCGGACCGGCTGAACGAGGCGGTACGCGTGCTGCACACCGCGTTCGGCCTGGACGCGGGGGCCGCGCGTAGCACGGCGTGTAGTGGCGCGGAGTGAGTGCGGGGTGTCCCTGGGGGCGCGCATTCGGCTGCGGGTGCTTCGTGGCTGGGCGCGCAGTTCCCCGCGCCCCTTGAGCCGCACCCGGCTCGGCGGAGCCGCTTGAGCGCCCCCGGGGGGCGCGCTTTGGGGTACGGAGGCGGAGTGCCCCCCGGGGGGCGCGCATTCGGCTGCGGGTGCTTCGTGGCTGGGCGCGCAGTTCCCCGCGCCCCCTGGGCGCCGGGGCACGAGGGCGGGTCCGCGGTGGTCGCGGGCCCGTCCTCGCGGTGTGCGGCCGGGCGGGTCAGCTACTGGGGCGGATTGCTTCCCCGGGTGGGGGGGCCGCTCCTGGGGCGGCCTCGGTGCCGTCCGCGAAGTCACCGTCGCCCTGGGCATGTTCGGCGGTGGCCGGGGCGTTGCCGCCGCGTGGGAGGAGGGCGGTGAGGGCGGTCACCAGCACCAGCAGTCCGACGTTCCACCACAGGGTGCGCTGCATCGCGTCGGTGTAGGTGTGGGCGCGGGCGTCCTCGGCGGCGTGAGCGAGGGCCTTGCCGACGGCCGGGCGCGCCTGGGCGGGTGCGGATGCCAGTGCGGCGGCGCAGCCGCGCTGGGCCGCCGCGCCCTCCTGGGCGTGCATCTGCCGCTGGTGGCAGGCGCGGAAGTCGGCGACGACGCGGTCCTGGACCGCCCCGTTGACGGAGGCCGCTCGCAGGTCTCCGCGCAGTGACGATTCCACCGAGGCCGATCCGGCGTGGGCCTGGCCGCCCACGGCGCCGAAGAACAGGACGCCGATGAGGGCGACTCCGATGACGCCGCCGGTCTGCATCACGGCGTTGAAGACGCCGGAGGCGGCGCCGGAGTCGGAGGCGGGGACGTCGAGCAGGCTGACGTTGGTCGCCTGCGCCATCACCAGTCCCATGCCCAGGCCGCCGACCAGCAGGGAGGGGATCAGGTACCAGCCGCTCATGCCGGTGCCGGCCAGTTGGATGGTGCCGATCAGCATGAGCAGTCCGGCGACCATGCCGAGGGCGCCGAGGGTGACGACGATCCGCTTGGGTGCCGCGCCCGCGTTGCTGATGAAGATCGCCGCGAGGGTGACCCCGATGGGCCACGGCAGGCTGGCCGCACCTGCTGCCAGGGGTGAATAGCCCAGCCCCTGCTGGAGGTAGAGGGTCAGGATGAGGAAGAAGCCGATGATCGCCGTGAGGAAGGTGAGCATCACCACGAGCCCGGCGTTGAAGCCGCGCAGCCGGAAGAGCGTGGGCGGCACCAGCGGGGAGCCGTCGGCGGCGTTCTTGCGCCGCTGCCACAGGGCGAAGGCGGCGATGACGGGGAGCGCGGCGGCCATCAGACCCCAGCCCCAGCCGGGCCAGCCCATCTCCCGGCCCTGGAGCAGGGGGTAGAGGATGGCCAGCAGGGCGCCGGTGATCAGGAGGACGCCGAGCGGGTCCAGTCTCAGCGGCTTCTCGCTCCTGCTCTCGGGCAGGAGCCGCACGGCCATGACGAAGGCGCAGATGCCCACCGGCAGGTTGACCAGGAAGATGGGGCGCCAGTCGAGTCCGAACAGGTCGGCCTTCAGGAGCAGTCCGCCCAGGATGGGCCCGCTGACGTTGGCGGTCCCGGCGATCATCCCGTAGAGGACGAAGGCCCCGCCGCGTTTGGCGGGCGGGATGGTGGCGGCGATGATCGAGAGCACCTGCGGCACCATCATGGCTGCCATGGCGCCCTGGATGACACGCCCGCAGATCAGCATCGCGGGGGAGACGGAGAAGCCGCATAAGGCGGAGGCGAGGGTGAAGCCCGCCATTCCCAGGAGGAAGAGGCGCCTGCGGCCGAAGATGTCTCCGAGCCGGCCGCCGGTGATGAGCATCAGGGCGAAGGGCAGGGTGTAGCCGATGAGGGACCACTGGATCGCGGCGTTGGTGGCACCCAGGTCGCTCTGGATGGCGGGGATGGCGACGTTGACGATGTTGGCGTCCAGGACATCCACGAAGACCGCGATCAGGACGACGGCCAGGACGCCCGTGGTCCGGCCGCCGCCCTCGTCCCGCTCCTGGGCCCCGGGCGGCCCGGCCGCCTGCGTTGCTTCACTGCTCATGCTGAGGAGTCCTTCCGGGGAGGGTGGGTATGAGGTGAGGTAACTTACTTAGCTTAGTTGGTAAGATATTTACAACGTGAGGGATGTGCAACAGCGTTGGGCGACACACGGATTCACACGGGAGCCCCGCGGCGCCGGGAGCTGACGCGGTCGATCTACCGGGAGGCGCGCACCGCCGCCACCCGGCAGGCGCTGGTCGATCAGGCCGTCGCGGCCCGGCTGGGAATCGGCAGCACCGACCTGCTCTGCCTGGGGGTGCTCGACCACGCGGGCCCGGTCACCGCCGGCCGGCTGGCCGAGCTGACCGGCCTGACCACGGGCGCGGTCACCGGCGTCGTCGACCGCCTGGAGCAGGCGGGGTTCGCGCGCCGCGCCAAGGACCCGGACGACCGTCGCAAGGTGATCATCCATCCCCAGGACGCCCAGCGGGAGCGCACGGGTGAGCTGTACACCCCGGTCCTGGACGCCCTCGACGCCTGGTGCGCCGCGCACACCGAGGAGGAGCTGGAGACGGTCCTGGACTATCTGCGCTCCTTCAGCGGCTCCCTGCCGGGGCTCGCCGAGGGTCTGCGGCAGCGCAAGGTCTGAGCCGCCTCGCGCCGGGGTGTCGCACCGGGGCTCGCGCCGGAGCCGGGGCGGGGACGGAGGGACTATCGCGCGTTCGCGTGATGTGGGCCCTCGTGCCGCTCGGCAGAGTCGGACCATGGGAAAACGGCATACTCCGGCCGAACAGCCCGGCGAACACGACGTGTTGATCGTCGGGGCCGGCCCGGTCGGCTCGACACTCGCATTGGAACTGGCCCACCACGGGGTCACCAGCCTCCTCGTGGAACGGCACGACGCGCCGTCGCTGCACCCGAAGATGGACTTCGTCAACGGCCGCAGCATGGAACTGTTCCGCCGTCTGGGGGTGGCCGAGGAGATCCGCGCACGCGGCGTCCCCTCACGGCACTCCTTCAACTTCCAGTGGTTCCGCTCCTTCGCCGAGCCGCCCGTCGACGAGTGGACCCACCCCTGCGTGGACGACGTGTTCGCGAGCATCGCCGAACACAACGACGGCACCAGCCCGTTGGAGCCCTACCAGCGGCTGCCCGGCAACATCCTGGAGGAGCTGCTGCGGCGGCGGGCCGGTGAGGAGGCGCTGGTCGAACTGCGCACCGGCACCTCCTTCCGCGAGCTGACCCAGCTGCCCGACGGAACCGTCTCGGCGACGCTCACCGACATGGCCACCGGCGACGAGTACGCCGTACGGGCCCGCTATGT
Organism: Streptomyces axinellae; assembly: GCF_039532135.1. Taxonomy (NCBI): domain Bacteria; kingdom Bacillati; phylum Actinomycetota; class Actinomycetes; order Kitasatosporales; family Streptomycetaceae; genus Streptomyces; species Streptomyces axinellae. The sequence goes on along the minus strand of NZ_BAAARJ010000006.1, from coordinate 268,696 downwards.
CGTCGGCTGCGACGGCGCCAACAGCGCGGTACGGCGCAGCACGGCCATCACCGTGCCCACCATCGGTCCCGAGACCGACCACTGCGACGTGTACTTCCGCAGCACCGACCCGCGTCTGCGCCCGCACGGCAGGTATTTCCTGGGCATCTCCGCGGCCGGCGCGACCCTCGTCTCCCGGGACGAGAAGGACACCTGGACGGCCTTCTTCCCCGTCCTGGGGGACACCGATTTCGAGCGGGACCCCATCGGCGTGCTCAGCCGCCGCCTGGGCACGGACATCACCGTCGAGGAGGTCTTGAAGGTCACCCGCTGGCGGGGCCGGATGAGGGTGGCCGAGCGCTACCGCGAGGGGCGGGTCTTCCTCGCCGGGGACGCGGCTCACGAGTTCTACCCGATGGGCGGCCACGGCGCCAATACCGGCCTGGGCGACGCGGTGGATCTGGGCTGGAAGCTGGCCGGGGTCCTCCACGGCTGGGGCGGGCCCGGGCTGCTGGAGTCCTACGAGGCCGAGCGCCGGCCGGTCGCGCTCTTCAACCGGGAGATGTGCTTCAACCTCCTGGAGGTGTGGCAGCGCTTCCCGCAGCTCGCCGCCGCCGGTACCCCGCCCAGCCACCTGGCCGGCTATCTGGCCCAGGAGCGCTACCAGATCGAGAACACCGGCATCCACTTCGGCTACCGGTACAGCTCCTCGCCGCTCGTCTTCGGGGAGGACGCGGGCGGCGAGGTGCCGCCCAACTGGAAGTGGACGGGCATCACCGCGTCCACCTGGCCGGGCGGACGGGTACCGAGCGTGCGGCTGCCGGATGGCGCGCCGCTGCTCGACCGGCTCTCGGACGGGTTCACCCTGGTCGACTTCTCCGGCAAGGACCTCGGCCGGGCGGTGACCGCCGCGGCCGGCAAGCGCGGGATGCCACTTGAGGTGCTGGCCGTGGACGATCCGCACGCGCGTGGCGTGTGGGAACGGGACCTGGTACTCGTCCGCCCGGACCAGCACGTGGCCTGGCGCGGGGAGGCGCCGCCCGCGGACTGGGGCGAGGTGCTCGACCTGGTCACCGGCAACAGGCCGGAAGGAAGCGGCTCGTGACAGTGGCACGCCCGGGCCGGGGACCGGAGCCGGGAGCGGGACCGCAGCCGGGAGCGGGAGCGGGAGCGGGGCAGGGGACGCAGCCGGGTCCTTGGCACGGGAGGGCGCGGGGGCCGGAGCCCGTGGGGGCGCTCCGGCTGCCGGGCGCCGGGCCGCTGTTCGACTTCCGGGTCCGGCTGCGGCCCGGCGCCGACGCCGCCGCCGGGCTGCTGGCCACCATGGACGCGCACGGTATCCGGCGCGCCATGGTGACCCCCGGCGGCACCGCGACCCTGGCCCGGATCTCCCGGCAGTTCATCAAGGGCGGCGGAGTCACCGAAGACGCCGACAACGGCGCCGCGCTCTCCGTCTGCCAGGAGCACCACGAACGCCTGGTGCCCTGCTACTTCGCCAGCCCGCACAACCCGGACGCCTACGCCGCCGAGGGCAAGGACCACGCTGCCGTGGAGATCTCCCCCGCCGTGCACGGGGTGCCGCTGGCCGATCCCCGGACGGCGGCGCTGGTGGAGACCGCACAGCACGCCGGGCACAGCGTCTACACCGTCTGCCTGCCGCTGCCCGGCTCCGGCGTCGCCGACCTGGCCCGTCTCGCCGCCGGCTTCCCCTCGGTGACCTTCGTGATGGGTCACTGCGGCATCGGCAACATCGACGTCTGGGGCCTCTCCCTCGTGCGCGACAGCCCCAACGTGCTGGTCGAGACCTCGGGCGGCTACACCGTCACCCTGCGCGCCGCGCTCGGCGAACTCGGCGCCGACCGGGTGCTCTTCGGCTCCGAGTACCCCTTGCAGGACCCGGGAGTGGAGCTGGCCAAGTTCGCCGCGCTCGGCCTCGACGGCGCCACGCTGGCCCGCATCACCTGGGAGAACGCCCACCGCATACTCGGGGAGGATGTCGTATGAACTCGATTCTGCCGCAGCTCGGAGACTGGGGCGGCATCCAGGAGCTGCTGGAGGGGCAGGAGAAGCAGCTCGCCCGCAGCCTCTCCTGGGCGGCCCGCTCCCCCTTCTACGCGCGGCGCTTCGGTCCCGGTCCCCTGCCGTCCGGCTCGGCCGACCTGGCGGACCTCGCGCTGACGACCAAACAGGACCTGCGCGACAACTACCCGTTCGGTCTCCTGTCGGTGGAGAAGGAGCGGCTGGCCACCTACCACGAGTCCAGCGGCACGGCAGGCCACCCGACCCCCTCCTACTACACGGCCGAGGACTGGACGGACCTGGCCGAGCGGTTCGCGCGCAAGCACGTCGGCATCACCCCCTCCGACACCCTGCTCGTCCGCACGCCCTACGCGCTGCTGCTGACCGGGCACTTGGCGCACGCCGCGGCGCGGCTGAACGGCGCCACCGTCGTCCCCGGCGACAACCGCTCGCTGGCGACGCCCTGTTCGCGCATCGTGCGGGCGCTGCACGACCTGGAGGTGACGCTCACCTGGTCGATGCCGACGGAGTGCCTGCTGTGGGCCGCAGGCGCGCGGGCCGCCGGGTACGAGCCGGGGGCCGACTTCCCGGCGCTGCGCGCCCTGTTCGTCGGCGGGGAGCCGCTCAGCGGGCCGCGCCGGGCGCGCATCAGCCGGCTGTGGGGGGTGCCCGTGGTGGAGGAGTACGGCTCCACCGAGACCGGGACACTCGCCGGCGAGTGCCCCGAGGGGCGTTTGCACCTGTGGGCGGACCGGGCACGGTTCGAGGTCTTCGACCCGGACACCGGCAACTGCTCCCCCCAGGGCACGGGGCAGCTCGTGGTCACCACCCTCTACCGGGAGGCCATGCCGCTGGTCCGCTACAACCTGGAGGACACGGTGGAGGTGTCCTGCCAGGAGTGCCCCTGCGGCTGGCACCTGCCGACCGTCACGGTGCTGGGCCGCTCCGCCTTCGGCTACGAGGTGGGGGACCGTACGGTGACCCAGCACCGCCTGGAGGAGCTGGTCTACGGGCTGCCGGACGCCGATGAGGTGCTGTTCTGGCGCGCCCGCGCCGAACCGGACCGGCTGCGCGTGCAGATCGAGGCGGCGCCCGGCCGCGCCGAGGGCGCCGCGGCACGGCTCACCGACGTCCTGCGCACCCGGCTCGGCGTCGCCGCCGCGGTGGAGGCCCTGCCGCCCGGCGGTCTGCTGCCCACCGAACTGCTGCGGGCCATGCCCGATGTGGTCAAGCCCCGCAGCCTCTTCGGCCCCCACGAGGACTGGGACAAGGCGCTGCTCTACCAGTGAGGGCCAGGCGCTGCCGGTGCTCGTGGCGAATACCGGTGCTCGTGGCGCGTACCGGTGCTCCTGGCAGTGCCGGCCGACCCCGCTAGAGTTCGCGCCCGCCCCCCTCGGCTTCGGCGAGGGGGGCGTAGTGCTCGATGAACAGCTTGCCGACCAGCTCGCCGCGGCTGGTGACGCCGACCTTCTCGAAGGCCGACTTGATGTGGTCGCGCACCGTGTGGGGCGAGAGGTACAGCTCCTGGGCGATGCGTTCGGTGGACAGGCCGCGGGCGACGTGCACCGTCACCTCCAGCTCCCGGCCCGACATCTCGTAGGCCCCGGCGATCAGCGGCATGATCTCGCCCAGCCCCGCCGGTTCGATGACGACGGCGAAGGACTGGAGCGTCCCGTCCGCCGAGCGCAGGCACGAGGCGTGGCACACCAGCCACTGTCCCGCGCGGGTGCGCAGCCGGATACGGGCCTCGCCGCGCTCACCGTCGCGGGCCAGGGCGCGCGCCTTCATGGCGGTGCTGTGGATCCACACCGGAATGCGGTAGCCGAGCCCGGTGGGGGTGGCGGGGCCGTCGGGGAGTTCGTGGAGATAGCCGAGCGCCGCCTCGTTGACGGAGACGAGGGAGCCGCCGGTGTCGAAGAGCAGCAGCCCCGGCCGGCCGCCCCGGGTGCCGGGCGGCGCACCCAGCGGCACGGTGAAGGCGCGCAGGCGCCGCGCGAGCGGGGTGACCAGGGTGCCGACGAACCTGCTGTCGGCAGCGGTGAAGGGGGTGCGGCCCCGCTCGCGGAAGAGGCTGATGTAGCCGTGCGTCTGCTCGCCGACGCGCAGCACGGCGCGCAGTTCGTCGTGCATGCCCCGGGGGCGCATGAACTCGTGGTAGAGGGCGCTGCGGGTGGGGCGGCCCTGGCTGCTCTCCCACAGGCCGGCCACCGGCAGCGGGGCGCGGGCCAGGTCGCGGAAGAGGTTGACCTGTTCGGCGAGCAGTTCGCACTCCCAGTAGGCGGCGCACTCGGTGCCGTCGATGTTCTCCGCGTGCACGGGCGCCGTCATCATGCCGTTGAGGGGGTCGGTGACCCGCCACACGGCCGCGTCGTAGGGGACGAGGCGGCGCATCCGCTCGGCGGCGCCGGCGAACAGCCGGGTGGCGTCCGGGGCGCGGGCCGCTCCGGAGAGCAACTCCTCCCGCTCCCTGGGCGATCTGCGCTGTAAGGGAACGCTCATTGTCGTGGCCCTGCCCCCTCGGCTCGTGTCCTCCGGGCCGTGCCCCGGGGCCGCCGCGTGGCGGCCCCGTCCGGGCCGAGTGGCGGCCCTCTTCAGAAGGTAACCCCTTCAGGAGGTGACGATTTCGCGGCGTCGCACTCCACGACGTCGGGCTCCAGGACGTCGGGCTCCAGGACGTTGGACTCCAGGCACCGGGATCCGGGCGTCGGGATCCGGGCGTCGGGATCCGGGCAGCGGGACCCGGGCAGCGGACTTCACAAGGTGGCCGCGTCGATCACGAAGCGGTAGCGCACCTCGCCCGCGACCACCTTGGCGAACGCCTCGTTCACCCGTGCCGCATCGACGAGTTCGACCTCGGCGCCGATGCCGGCGGCGCCGCAGAAGTCCAGGGTGTCCTGGGTCTCGCGCAGGCCGCCGATCATGGATCCGGCGACCACCTTCCTGCCGTACACCAGGGAGAAGGGGCCCACGCTGGTGGGCCCGTCCGCGATGCCGAGGTGGACCAGCACGCCGTCAACGGCCAGCAGGGACAGATAGGCGTCCTGGTCCACGCCGGCCGGCGCGGTGTTGAGGATCAGGTCGTGGGAGCCGGCCTGCGCGGCGAACTCCTCGGGGCCCGGCAGGGTGTGGAAGTGGTGCGCGCCCAGCCGCCGTGCGTCGTCCTCCTTGCGGGGGCTGCCGCTCAGCATCGTCACCTCGGCGCCCATCGCCCGCGCCAGCCGGATGCCCAGGTGGCCGAGGCCGCCCATGCCGACGACGGCGACGCGGGTGCCGCGTGCCGCCCGCCAGCGCCGCAGGGGCGCGTAGACAGTGACGCCCGCGCACAGCAGCGGCGCGGCGCGGTGCAGGGGGATGCTGTCGGGGATCCGCAGCACATGGCGTTCCTCGACGGTGATGTGCGTGCTGTAGCCGCCCATCGTCGGCTCGCCGTCGGTACCGACGGCGTTGTACGTCGAGGTCATACCGCGGGCGCAGAACTGTTCGGCCCCGGCGGCGCAGTTCACGCAGCTGCCGCAGGATTCGACGTAGCAGCCCACCCCCACCCGGTCGCCCACGGCGTGGCGCGTCACGCGCTCGCCCACGGCGGTGACGACGCCCGCGATCTCGTGACCGGGGACCATCGGGTAGATGCCCTGGCCCCAGTCGCCGCGTACCTGGTCGATGTCGCTGTGGCAGATCCCGGTGTAGCGGATCTCGATCAGTACGTCGTGCGGGCCGGGCGGGCGGCGGCGGATGACGGTCGGCTCCAGTGCGGAGCCGGCCTTGGGCGCCGCGTAGGCCCGGACCTTCTCCAGTGCGGCGTTGGCGGTCGGCATACGCCTCTCCCCTGCGGTCGGTCGTGCCCCTGAGATCGGTGGTGGTGCGTGAGGTCGGTAGTGGTACATGCGGTCGGCAGCGGCAGGTGTGTCAGTAGCGGTAGATGTGGTCAGTAGTACTGGACGGCGCGGTTCCAGTCCTCGTCCGCGCCGAAGACGGTGCGCGGCTTGACGAACTCGCGCCTGTGACCCAGCAGTTCCGGGGAGACGAGGCCGCCGGGCGGCAGGCACCGGATCCGTGCGGGGATGCCGAGCCCGGTGTGCAGGGCGCGGGTCAGCGCGGCGGCGGCCAGGGCGCCCCGGCCCTCGGCCGTCTCGATCTCGGCCTCCACCGCGTCGGGGCACACCCGGGCGCGCCAGAACAGCACGCCGTACTCGGCCGGGAGGCGGAAGACCTGCTCCTCCAGTTCGTGCGAGGTCACCCGGCGGCCGGCGACGGGGTACCCCTGTCCCGAGCGTCCCAGCACCCGCACGGTGGGCAGCTGCCAGCCGCAGGGGCACTCGGCCGAGGAGATCTCGACGGTGTCCTCCAGGTCGTAGCGGACCAGCGGCATGGCCTCGCGGTAGAGCGTGGTGATGGTGAGCCGGCCCCGGCCCTCGCGCGAGGTGGCGCCGCTCGCCGGGTCGTACACCTGGGCGAGGAACCGGTCGGCCCACAGGTGGAGCCGCCCGTGCGCGCACTCCCCCGCCAGGCTGCCGGTCTCGGTGGAGCCGTAGTCCTGGTGGACGGGGACACCGCCCCACAGTTCGCTGATCCGAGCGCGCCGGGCCCCGCTCAGCGGTTCGCCCGCCACGAGGAACGCCCGCAGCGCAGGGAAGTCCCGCTCGGGGCGGTAGCCGGCCTCGCGCGCCGCGGCCACCCACAGCAGGGCTTCGCTGGGCAGGCACCAGGCGACGGTCACATCGAGATCGTGCAGGGCCTTCACGACCCGCGCGTAGGGCATCACCAGCGAGCGGTTGTCGGCGGGGACGACGGTCGCGCCCCGGCTGCGCGCTGCCTGGTGCGCCTGGTGCGCGGTGGTCAGCATCGCGTAGGGCGTACGCACCAGCACGGTGTCGTCGTGGCAGAGGCCGACGGTGTGGCGGGAGAAGCGGTCGGTGACATCGTGCCAGTCCCGCTCGGAGAAGAAGGAGGGCGTGGGCTCGCCGGAGGTGCCGCTGGACTCGTGGTAGGTGGCCAGCTCGCGGCGTTCGACGGCCAGCATCCCCCAGGGGTATTGCTCCCGCAGATCCTGCTTGGTGGTCAGCGGCACCGTGTCGAGGTCGGCGGCCGTCTCCCAGCGTCCCGCGGCGGCGAGGCGGGGCCGGTTGAACGGGGAGCGCCGGGCCAGGCCGAGCGCGGCGGGCAGCCGCGCGTCCTGGAGCCGGTAGAGGTCATCGACGGACTCCCACGCCCCCAGCGGGGGCGGTGCGGCCGGCGGCGGGGCGCTCGTATCAAGGGTGTTCACGGGCGTTGTCTCCTATGAGTCGGCAGGTGTTCTGCCAGGTCACGCGGTGCCACACCTCGTCGGACAGGTCCAGCGCCCGGTACTTGGCGAGTTCGACGGCCGGGTGCTGGAGCGGGTATTCGGTGCCCAGCAGGACCCGCTCGCCGCCCAGCCGGTCGAGCGCGGCACGGACGACGGCGCTGAAGCAGCCCGAGGTCTCGAAGAGCACGTTGGGCCGGGGCCGGATCAAGTCGATGCCGTAGAGGTCCATGTCGCCGACCCCGCCGTGGCCGAGCACGAAGGTGATGTCGGGGAACTCACGGGCCAGCCGGGCGAGTTCGGCGACGCCGGAGCCGGGCCGCTGGAGGCAGTGCAGATAGACGCCGTGGCCCTTGGCACCGGCCTCCTCGACGAGCGCGGTGGTACGCGCGTCGAGGAGGCCGACGCCGTGTACGGAGGGTGCCAGCTTCAGGCCGCGGAAGCGTGCGTCGGCGGCCCGGTAGTCCGCGCCGTGGCGGTGCGGGTTCGCGAAGAAGAACGGCACGAGCCGGCCGCCGGAGCGGGCGCACCCGCTGAGCACGGCGCCGTTGTCGGCGTCGGTCTCGACGTGACCGCCCTCGATGATCTGGCGGGAGAGGCGGTCGGGATCGACCGCCCCGCCCGCCACCACGACGGCACGGGCGATGCCGGCGTTGTCCATCACCGCCAGGAGCCGTTCGGTGGCCCCTTCGGCTCCGGGGAGATGGGCGTGGGCGTCGAACACCGGTGGGTGCTGCTCCGTACCGGTCATGGGGTCACTTCTCGATGCAGAACTCGTCGATGGGGTACCCCACGTGCCGGTCCTCACTGGGCAGGTAGCCCAGCACCCGGTCGCCGGGCTTGAGTTCGGTGCTGTTGAGCACGGTGCCGCCGGGGCCGAGCACCCGCACGTGCCAGTCGTCCTGGAGGATCAGGTTGACCCGCTGGCCGCCGGGCGCGACCGCGTCCACGGAGATCAGCGGCCGGGATTCGATCTTGACGCGGCCGACGGTCACCATGCGGGTGCCGCCCTTGATGTCCACGGCCATCACCTTGCTGCCGGCCTGGAGTTCGCTCAGGTAGTTGGTGCGCTCGTCCTTGGAGAGCGTGTAGGAGTGGATCGCTCCGGCGTTGACCCGGAAGGGGCGGGTGGGCATGTACGGCAGCGGGTGGGTCTCGCTGACGCACAGCACCATGCCCTTGGAGGTGGAGCCGACCAGGATGCCCTCGTCCTCGCGGAAGTGGGTGCAGGTGTCCACGCAGGCCCGCTCGCCCATGCCGATGTGCTCGGTCTTGACGACCTCCAGTTCGGTGAGGTTCACATCCGGCACCTCGGACTGCGCCGCCGCCTTCAGCTTGGCGGCGTCGCCCACCTTGGCGGGGGCCATCATGACGCCGTCGGAGCCGTGCTCCAGCACCCCGAAGATGATCTCCGCTTCCTCGACGTCCTTGGCGATGGTCACCAGGCTGCCGGTGGAGCGGGCGGCGGCGATGACGATCTCCAGCGGGATCTTCGTCGGGTCGCGGAAGAGCAGCACGCTCCAGGTCTCGGTCCTGGCCGCGTCGCACGCCTCCTCCAGGGTGGGCGCGTCCACGATCTCCACGAAGCGGCCGAACTCCACCTCGGGGTGGCGTACGGCGAGTTCGGCGGGGGTGACGCCGTGCCGGACGGGGTCGACGACGACGACCGTGGCCTCGCCGAAGTCCTCGGGCAGCGTGCTGCCGGCCGGGAAGAGGACCTTGCTCAGGGTCGGGGGCAGCCCCGCCAGGTCGGCGGCGTCGTCCGCGACGATCCCCTCCATCCGGTAGTGCAGGGCCTCTTGGAGGACGGCCTCCTTCAGCTCGCCGAGACCACGTATGTCCAGCCAGCTCAGCTTCATGAAAGAACTCCTTCGCGCGTACGGATGGTCGGGGTGAGGGGTACACAGTCGGCGTGGATGAGGGAGGCGAGCTTGGCGGCGATCGCGCCGGGGTCGGGCGCCTGGAAGATGTTGCGGCCCATCGCCACGCCCGCGGCGCCGCCCGCCAGCACCTCTTCCACGTAGGCGACGACCTGGCTGTCGTCCTCGGCGCGCGGGCCGCCCACGGCGATGACGGGCAGCGGCGCCGCACGGGTCAGATCGCGCATCTCCGCGACGGAGCCGACGTACATGGTCTTCACCAGGTCGGCGCCCAGGTCCGCGGCGAGGCTGACGGCGTGGGCCACCAGCTCCGGGTCGCGGGGGTTGTCGATCTGGGGGCCGCGCGGGTACATCATCGCCAGCAGCGGCACGTTCCAGCGGTCGCACGCCTCGGCGACGGCCGCCATGTCCGAGATCTGCTGCCGCTCCTCCAGCGCGCCGAGGTTCACATGGACGCTCACCGCGTCCGCGCCCAGCCGCAGGCTCTCCTCGACCGTGGCCACCAGGTACTTGGCGTCGGGGTCGGAGGCGTGCACGGTGCTGGCGCTGAGGTGGACGATCAGCGAGGTCTCCCGGAAGAGCCCGGGGCGTACATGGCGCAGGCTCCCCTTGTGGAGCACCACGCCGTCCACCTGGCTGGCGGCGAGCTGCCCTACGAGGTCGTCGAGCCGGCCGCCGCCGGTCACCGGCCCGTCGGTCACGGAGTGGTCCAGGGGGACGATCAGCAGCCGCTGGGAGTCCCCGCCGTAGAGGCGCCGGAGCCGCAGTCTGCGGCCGAACGGCGTGTTCAGTTCGTTTGCCATTCCTTCTCCTGCTCCAGAACGAGACCCGAAGTGCTGTGCTGCGCTGTGAGCATGCGACGGGGTTCTATCGGCCTGCTTTCAGGCACCTATCGCATGTGCGCTGCGGGTGAAGGGAATGGGCCGCAGGGCGCGTTCGCCGAGGATTTCCCCCTGCAACGCGCGGAGTTTTTCGCCGGGTTCGAGGCCGAGTTCGTCGCTGTAGCGCAGCCGCACCTCGCGGTAGACGCGCAGCGCGTCGGCGCGGCGGCCCGAGTGGTAGAGCGCGAGCATGAGCTGGCCGCACAGCCGCTCGCGGAAGGGGTGCTCGGCCACGTGGCCCATCAGTTCCCCGACGATGCCGTGGTGGCGGCCGAGGGCGAGTTCCAGGTCGAAGCACTCCTCGGCGGCGGCGACGCGCTCTTCTTCCAGCCGCACGGCCGCCGAGGCGAGCAGCGCGCTGTCCAGCCCGGCGCCGACCGGGCCGCGCCACTGTTCGGCTCCGGCGCGCAGCAGCCCGACGGCCTCCTCGGCGCGGCCCTCGCGCGCGGCGCTGCGGCCCCGCGCCACCAGGTCGCGGAACCGCGTCACATCCAGCGCTTCGCGGCCGGCGCGCAGCACGTATCCGGCCGGGCGGGTCTCCACCGCGTCGCCGGCGCCGGTCTCGGTGAGCCGTCTGCGCAGGCCCGAGACGCAGATCCACACCTGGCCCTTGGCCGAGGCCGGGGGCCGCTCCCCCCAGATCCCGTCGATGAGCCGGGGCACGGGCACGGCCTGGTTGGCCTCCAGGGCGAGCAGCGTCAGCAGGATCTGCTGCCGCAGCCCGCCCACGCGCACGGCCGCACCCGCGTGTTCGACCTCCAGCGGCCCCAGGACGCGGTATTGCGTTCCCCCCATGTGCCCTCCCCCATCCGACGGCGAGTGGGCCTCGCCGCGTAGGGCTTCAGCGTCCCCGCCGGTGCGGGCCGGGCACATCACGTACTTCCGGGATACGGGCCGCCTTCCGGACAACGACGGACCCGAAGGGGCGCGAGGAACTGCGCTCCCAGCCACAATCAACCCGCGGTCGGCAACGCGCCCCAGGGGGCACCCCGTCAACCGCCCAGGCGGCCCAACCGCTCGGGCGGCGTCAGGCGTACCGGTAGAACTCCGTGTGGTCGAGCAGGTCCGCCGTAGTCATGGAGCGCCAGGGCGGCAGCTTGGTCCGCAGGGAGGGCACGTCGGCCGTGTCGTCGGCGGGCAGGTAGTGCGGCACCCCGGGGTGCAGCCGCATCCAGTCGGCCCAGATCTTGTCGATGAAGCAGTGGTGCAGGAAGAAGACGGGGTCGTTGGGCGAGCCGATGTAGAGCATGTGGCCGCCGATCCAGGTGTGCCCGGCGCCGTGCAGCTTGCCGAAGTCGGCCTCCCAGGAGAACTTCGCGTAGCCCTCCAGGTGGTTGCGGAAGCTGTGGTACGGCGCCTCGGAGCCGGAGGTGTAGTTCCACGGCGGGCAGTCGTAGACGCTCAGCGCCATCGTGTCGGACAGTTCCTCGGGCGTGGGCAGCGCGGGGATGAGGGTGCCCAGTTCGCGGACGAGGAAGTCCCGGTCGTCCTGGGTGTAGTGGCCGTTCAAGGACGGCGGCTCGTCGCCGACGGGCACCACGCTGTTGCGCAGGATCCAGCCGTTGTCGCGGGCGAAGGGCCCGGTCATCACGCGCCGGTCACCGGGCCGCCCGTTGCCGCCCATGAACTCCTCGTCCCACAGCGGGGAGTCGGCGCCCTGGTCGGTGGTCCAGTCCCAGTAGGGCAGGGTGACGCGGGGATCGACGCGGCGCAGCGCGGATTCGAAGCGCATCAGGTACTGGCGGTGCCAGGGAAAGAATCCGGGGTTGATGTGCCCGAACCTCTTTCCGCTGTCCTTGTCGATGTAGTCGGTGGAATTGATCTGAATGTGGATCCGGACGAGTTCGTCGTAGATTCCGCGGCGTTTGATCTCTTTGACGGCCGCGACGAATCTGCGCTTTTCCTCGGCTGTCATATCCAGGTGGTTCTTCCGGATGTGTGTCACGCGCTCTCCCCCTGGCTTCCGTGGTGCCGGCCGCCGTGGCCGAGCGGCAGCAGGGCGGCGCCGCGCAGTTCCTCTACCGCGCGGCGCCCGGCCTGGAGCGGGCTGGCGACGAGTCCGTAGTGGCACAGGGCGCTGAGGTAGGCGCCCTCGCCCAGCTTCATCAGGTGCAGTTCCTCGCCGTCTATCCGGACGGTCTCCACGCCCTCGTGTTCGGTGACCTCGATGGTCCTGCCCCGGTACTTCTCCGTGTGCCCCGGCGCTGCGGCGCTCTTGACCGCCTGCTCCTGGCCGCCCGGCCCGTCCGCCGAGACCATCACGGCCCCGGCGGCGCCGGTCAGTGTGACGCCCGCCGCGATGCCCGTGGTGGCCTTCACCACGTCGCGCCGTCTCATGTCGCGTCGTCCCATATCGCTCCCCGTTCCGGTGGTCTTCGTTCCGGTGGCCTTCGGTGTCGTCCTCGATCCGGTCGTCTTCGCCGCCTTGCTGGATCCGGTGGCCGGACCGCCTCACCGGAGGTGGTCGCCGACGACGCCCTTGGGCTCCAGCAGGAAGCCCGTGAAGCTGCCGTCGTGCGGGATGCCCGGTGCGGTGCTCCAGGGCGGCACGGCGCCCGTGGTCACCTTGCGGACGCTGGGCTCGCCCACCGCGCCCGCCAGCAGACCGGGCCGGTCCGTCAGCAGGTTGAGGGCGAGCGAATCGCGCAGAGGCGCCGTGCCGTCCGCCGGGTCCCAGGGCACGACGACCACGAAGGGGAAGGGCAGTTCGGCGCCGACGGAGGGGTGGTCGTGGGTGGCCGAGGAGAGGACGACGGGCCGCGGACAGTACGAGCCGTCCGCCAGCTCCACCGCCAGGGGGCGGCTGTCGAACCGCGCGCTGTGGTCGGTCAGCCCCTCGGCCAGCCGCGCCACCTGCGCGGCCAGCTGCCCCGCGCGCTCCCGGCCGGTCACGGGCAAGGCGGCGGCCGGGTCCGTGACCGGCAGCGCGGGCAGCGCGCTGAGCCGCTCGGCCAGCTTGTCTGCCGTCTGCTCCACGGGCCCGCTGGTCAGCAGCACGGATACGTTGGTGCAGCGGGTGCCGCCGTCGAACGCGACGGTGTGGACGAGGTGTGCGAGGACGTCCTCGGTCAGCGGGACATCCAGCAGCGCCTTGGTGCGGCCCGGCCCACGTACGGCCGTGGTGGTGCGGCCCCGCCAGCGGCCGACGGCGCTCTCGCCGCCGTAGACGATGCCCAGATCGGCGGCGCCCAGCAGGAACTCCCCCACCTGGTGCGAGCTGGGCAGCAGCGCCAGGCGCCCGGCGGGCAGTCCGGCGCCCAGCAGCGCGGCGGCCAGCCTCCGGGGCGTCCACGGGTCCCGGCCGCCGGGGCGCACCAGCACGCTGTAGCCGTGGAACAGCGCCTGCGCCCAGGCGCCGTGCGGGGCCGGGTGGTTGCTGGCCATGACGGCGGCGAAGAGGCGGCCCCGGGGCACCCAGCGAGTACGGAAGCCGCTGCCCAGGTCGCCGCCCGGCAGCTCGGCCGCCGTGGCCTCGGACAACTCCCGTAATTCGGCGGCGAGTTCGGTCAGGGCGTTGCGCACGGCCGACTGGGCGAGCCCGGTGCTGAGGGCGACTCGCCGGGTGTAGTCCTCGGGGGTCTCGCCGCCGAGGGTGTCCTGGGCGAGCAGCTCGGCGGCCCGGCGGAAGAGCGCGGGGTCGGGCGGTTCACCGCTCGCCCGGGCCCGCAGCGTATCGACCGCGCTCTGGGCCATCAGCCGGGGCGCCAGCCCGACATCGGCGAGCGCCCGGCCGTGGACGCCGCGCAGCGTGCTCCGGTCCGCGCTGGGCACGGCCTCACCGGCCACCAGCGGGTCGAGGACGACGGGGTGTTCGCCGCTCATCAGTAGACCCCCTCCACGATGTCGGCGCTCCCGGCCGCGCGGTAGGGCTGAAGATCGGCCAGACCGTCGCGCCGGGCGCCGGGGGCGGCGGGGACGCGGACGGCGGTGTCGCGCTCCAGCACGTTCGGCAGGAACGTCTCCTCGCTGACCAGGTGGAGCCGCACCCGCCCCCGCTCCCCGTACGGCACCACGGCGCCCGCCTCGTCCACGGGCTCGACGAGCGTGGTGTCCGGATGCGTCTCGAAGACGCAGGCGCGGGTGTCGCCCGGGGCCGGGGGCCGCTGGGGCGCCAGGCCCATCAGCGTGTTGCCGTAGACCCCGATGAGCCGGGCCTCGGGGAAGTACACCTCGTCGAGCTGACGCAGGGTCTCGGGCGAGGCGGAGGTGCCGCTCCAGATGATCGCGCGCACCCCGCGCCGTATCCGCTCCACCAGCGCGGGGCGCCCGCACAGGCTCTCCAGGAGCGGCGGTGTGCTGCTGAGCACCTCGATGTGCTGGGATTCCAGCACGGTCCCGGCCTGGTCGAGCAGGTGCTGGACGTAGGCGTCGGCCAGGTCGCCGCGGCCCTCGGTGACGGCGCGTTTGACCCAGCGCGGGTCCAGATCGACGGTGTGGCACAGCCCGCCTCCCATGGCGGCGTGCCGCTGGACATCGGCGCCCACGACATGCGGCCCGCTCGGGCCCAGGCACAACCAGTCCCCGGTGGGAGGCAGCCCGCCCGCCAGCAGCACCTCGCGGGCCCAGCGCAGCATGGGCAGCCGCCCCTCGCCCGCCACGATCCGCGCCGGGGCCCCGGTGGTGCCGCCCGACTCGTGCACGCGAAAGTGCCGGTCGGCCAGTCCCCGGGGTATGAGGTCCCGTACGGGAACGGTGCGCAACTCGGCGCTCAGGTCGGGGAATCGCGCCAGACCGGCCGCCCCCTGGATGTCGGCCACCGGGTCGAAGCCCAGGCTCTGCCGTTTGCCGAGCCAGAACGCCGACCCGGTAGCCGTGCCGAAGTGCCAGGCCAGCGACTTGCGCACATGGCTGTCGAAGTCCGCCGCCGCGTCCGCGTCCATGCTGCTGAGTCCTTCCGGTGGGCCACTTGTGCTTGCCGTGCCGCTGGCCACGGTCTCCGCCTCGCCTATCCGTGGGTTTTCGTCGGGCTATCGTCCGGTGGCCCGCTGCGGCGCCGGGGACTGCGGCCCGTCCGCCTGCCGACCGTCCGCCTGCTGGCCGTTCGCCGCCTGCTGTCCGGGAGCCCGCGGCCCCGACTGCTCACCCGGTCCCGACTGCTCACCCGGTCCCGGCTGTCCCTGAACGGACGGCCGCTGCCCCGCCGGTTCCTGCGGGGCCGGGCGGGGCAGGGTGAGTGCGACCACGGCGCCCAGCAGGGGCAGCAGCGCGAGGAAGCCCAGCACAGTGGTCAGCGCGTAGTTCTTGGCGAGCGCGCCCGCGAGCGCCGACCCGACGCCGCCGCCCACGAAGAAGCTGAGGTTCAGCAGCGCGATCGCGCCGCCGCGCCGCATCGGGGCGATCAGCGTGGACATCAGCCCGGTGGTGACCACCTGGGTGACGGCGAAGGAGGCGAAGCCCAGCGAGGCGCCGGTGACGATCAGCACGGGTCCGCCCGGCAGCACGCCGACCAGCCCCAGCACCAGCGCGGCGGCTGCCGCCGTACCCGCGAGCAGCCGGTTGCCGCCGCTGCCCGCGGTGAACCGCGACGCGGCACGCGAGGCGACGGCGCCCACCGCCGCGCCCGGCAGCAGCCAGGCGCCGACCGAGAGCACGCTCCAGCCGTGCCCGCCCACCAGCGCCTGCGGCACCGCGTACATGGCCCCGAACAGCCCGGCGTAGACCCCGGCGCCGACGAGCGAGGCGCGCAGGAAGGCGCCGTTGGTGGCGAGTTCGCGCGGGACGAACCCGTCGGCCTCGCGGGCGACGCGCAGCGCGAGACCGGCGGCCGAGAGCACCAGCAGCGCGGCGAGCAGCACGGTCAGCCCGGTGCCCAGCTCCAGCGCCGAGGACTGGACCAGGAGCAGCAAGGAGGCCGCGGTGACGGTCAGCAGCCCCGCGCCGGTCAGGTCGGGAGTCTTGCCGGAGCCGGGGCGGGCGGCCGCCATCCGCAGGCAGAAGGGCACGGCCAGCACCGACAGCGCGGGCAGCACGAGAGCGCCGCGCCAGTGGATCCAGTCGGTGACCAGCCCGCCGGCGAGGGTCGCCCCGGCGGAGAAGATCGCCATGGTGGCGCCGAAGATGGCCAGGATTCTGGGCCGCGCGGCGGGTTGGGAGGAGGCGGCCAGCGCGAGGGCGCTGGAGGACATCGCGCCGGAGCCGGCCGCCAGGACGAACCGGCCGGCGACCAGCGTGCCCAGGTTGGGCGCCGTCAGGCACAGCGCGGCACCGAGCAGCAGCGCGACCGTCCCGGCCAGGAGCGTGGTCTTGATGCCCCAGGTGTCGGACAGGCGGCCGGAGAGCGCGGTGCCGACGCCGAGCGCGAGGGCGTGCGCGGTCAGCACCCAGGCCGCGCCCGCGGGGGTCGCGTGGAGGGCGGCGGCGACATCGGGCAACGCGACGCCCGCCGCGGTGACGCCGAAGATCGCGGGCCCGAACAGCGCCCCGAGCCGGATACCGGTGGAGCGGGCGCTGAGCGCGGCGCCTGGAGACCCCTGCATCGGGGAGGGCACCGGGGAGTTGGCTGTCATGTGGGAGTCCTCGTCTTCGTGAGCTTCGTTGCGGGCTTCGTCGCGGGCTTCGTCGCGGGCTTCGTCGCGGGCTTCGTCGCGGGCTTCGTCGCGGGCTTCGTCGCGGGCTTCGTCGCGGGCTTCGTCGCGGGCTTGTTGGCCGACTTGTCGGTGAATCTCTTCGCGGCTTTCGGGCGGCCGGGAAGCCAGGAGGCCGGGAGGCCGGGAGGCCGCTCACTCGGAGGGGGCCGGGCCCGGCGCCGGGGGGATGTTGTGGTTGAGGCGGAAGACGTTGTGCGGGTCGTAGGCCGCCTTGAGCTGCGCGAGGCGGGCGTAGGTCGCGCTGTCGTAGGCCGCGGGCACGCAGTCCGCCGTGCCCGGACCGGCGAGGAAGTTGGCGTACTTGAGCCCGGTGCCCCAGGGCGCCATCGCGTCCGTGAGCGGCTCGGGCCGGGTGGCGCCGGGGGGCGCGGGCGGCGAGATGGTGGTGAGCGCGAAGCCCGCGTCGCGGTGGTCCACGGCGTTCGGCTGGGCCGGGGCGCGCCCGGCGGCGCCGCCCAGGTGCCGCAGTTCCACGACGTAGTCGTCACAGGCGGCGCCGCTGCCTGCCAGGGCGAGCAGCCGCTGGGTCGCCTCGTGGCCCAGGTCGGCGAGCATGAGGGAGTTCTGGTGGTATTCCTGCGGCCCCTCGGGGTCCATGTGGATGTCGCCGACGGCGGTGTACGGAATGTCCGCGACGGTGTCCAGCATCGGCGTCAAGGCCGTGCGCAGCGGGGCGACCAGCTGCGCGCCCTCCCGCGGCGGGCCCGCGTAGGCGACGCGTATGTGGACGGTGAGCCGGGCGCGCAGCGGTTCGGGCGTCCCGGGAACGTCGGGCAACCGCAGCAGAGCGAGTGAGGAGGTCATCTCCTCGGGCAGCTCGCCGGTCCACTCCCGCCACAGGTGCACGGCCTCGGCCGCCAGCTCCCCCGGGTAGAACAGGCCGCCGCCGTAGAGCCGGGGCACGGGCACCAGCCCGAACTCCAGGGCTGTGACCGCACCGAAGTTGCCCTTGCCGCCGCGCAGCGCCCAGAACAGCCCGGCGTCCTGGGTGGGGGTGGCCGTGCGGTGCTCCCCGTCCGCCGTGACGACCTCGATGGAGCGCACATGGTCGGCGGCGTAACCGTACTTGCGCACCATGAGCCCGAGGCCGCCGCCCAGGGTGTAGCCGACCACGCCCGCCGTCGGCGAGGAGCCGTTGAGCGGCGCCAGCCCGTGGTGGGCCGCCGAGGCGATGACCTGGTGCCACTGGGCACCGGCGGCGGCGCGGGCCGTCCTGGAGACCGGGTCGATGCTGACGGAGCGCATATGGCGGGTGCTGATCAGCAGGCCGCCCGCGGTGTCGGCGGCGGGCCCGTGGCCGGTGGCCTGGACGCCGACGGGCATTCCCCAGGCGCGCGCGAAATCGACCGCGACCCGGATGTGTTCATCGCGGAGGGCGACGACGATCAGTGCGGGGCGGTGCCCGGATATGCGGTTGTATCCGGCGAGTTCGGCGTCGTAGGCGCGATCCCGCGGGCGCAGCACCTGTCCGCCTAACCGCGCCACGAGCCCGGCGACCGCCTCCTGCGGCGGTGCCGCCCCCTCCGGTGGCCGGTAGTGCTCCCTGGTTGACGGCACTGCTGCCTCCTCGCGGTGTCCGGACGAAACGCCGCAATCCTGTGGGGCACACGCGTCGGGAGACATCCCTCATCTGAGGGGGGTGCGATCCGAGGGGATGCGAGGCGGTCCCCGGCCGGGGGGATGCGGGGAGGCACCCGGCCGAGCGCGCGCGCCCGGCTGCCGCGCGGGCCACATCGTGAGACACGGATTCCGCCCGGGACGCCGCGCACCGACGATGATCCGGCCACGGACGAACCAGCAACCGGCGTTCCGCCAGGCCGGAACGGGACGGCACCGAACGGCACGACACAACACGGGTCGGGACGGGACGGGAGAGGAACGATGGGAAACGCGGCACCTTTGGTGCATACCGCCACCGCCATCGCGGCGGTGGTCCTGCTCATCCTCAAGGCGAAGGTCAACCCGGCCCTCGCGCTGGTACTCGGCGCCCTCTACCTCGGTCTGGTGGGCGGGCTCGGCGCCGAACGCACCCTGGAGACGGTCAACAAGGGCTTCGGGGACCTCATGGCCGAGGTGGGCCTGCTCATCGTTCTCGGGGTGCTGCTGGGCCAGTTGCTGTCCGCGCTCGGCGCCATCGAGAAGCTGGTGACCTTGCTGCTGCGGGTGCTCGGACCCCGGCGGCTGCCGTACTCCTTCGCCGTGACGATGGGCACGGTGCTCCAGTCCATCTTCGCGGACGTCCTGCTGGTGATGACCGCGCCGCTGGCCCGCTCGCTGGGCGCGCGCATCGGCCCGTACGGTCTCGCGCGGATGGCGGCGGCCATGGCCCTGGGTGTGGAGGTGGGCATCGCCCTGTCGGTCCCCGGCATCGGCGCGCTCGCGCTGGCCGGACTGCTGCACATACCGCTGGGCATCATGCTGCTGTACGGCTTCCCGCTGGCGGCGGTGACGATCCTGCTGACGCAGCTTGTCTTCAGCGCCCTTGTCAAGCGGGGCTTCTGGAACCCGGAGCGGGACGAGAGCGCGCAGGCGGCGGCAACCGACGCGGCGGCATCGGAGACGGCGGTCTCCGAGACGGCGGTCTCCGAGACGGCGGTCTCCGAGACGGCGGTCTCCGAGACGGCGGTCTCCGAGACGGCGGTCGCCCCTCCCCAGGGTGGCGCGGGACCCGCCGTCACCGGCCCTCCCCTGGCGCTGTCGCTCGCTCCACTGCTGCTGGCGCTGGTGATGATCGCCGCCGGGGCCTTCGCCGAAGTGGCCGGGTGGCGTTCGCCCGTGGCCGGATTTCTGGGCGACCCGGTGACCGGGCTGCTGACGGGGCTGGTCCTCGCCTGCCTGGTGGCCCGCCGCAGCCTGCCGCCCGGCGCGGTCGGCGAGGCGTTCGGGCAGGGGTTCCGCACCAGCGGCCAGATCCTGGTACTGACGGGGGTGGGCGGTTCGCTGGCCGCCGTGGTCGAGGCGGTGGGGCTGGGCGACCTGGTCAAGGACTCGTTCTCGGCGAGCACGTGGGCACCGCTGGCGCTGGTGTGGCTGATCGCGGCGGTGCTCCACATGGCGATCGGCTCCGTCACCACCTCGGCGATCACCGCAGCCGGCATCCTGGCCCCGGTGGCGCCGGGCCTGGAGGTGCAGCCGGTGCTGATCGCGCTGGCGGCCGGCGCCGGCTCCCTGTTCGCGATCCACGCGACGAGCAACACCTTCTGGCTGTTGCAGACCCTGCTGGGACAGACGACCAGGGGGACGCTGAAGACGGTGACGGTCACCGTCTCGGGCGCCTCGGTGATCGCCCTCGGCCTGATCCAGACCGCCGGCGTGGTGCTGTGACCGCGCGGGTGCCCCCGGCAGGGCGCGCGGTGCCCCCGGCCGGGCCCGAGTTCCGGTGGCCGGGGGCGCCTGTCGCCCTGCGGGCTCGCGCCGACGTGAGCCCGCGCCGACGTGAGCCCGCTGGCGTCGGCTCACGCCGACGTGGGGCCCCTCGGCACGCGGGTCAGTGTGCAGACGCAGGCTGCGGCCGGCTGCCGCAGTCCGCCCACCGGCCGTCCCAGCCCGCGTTGCCGCCGCCGTCCTCGACGGTGAAGGTGCCGCTGCCCTGCGGGAACGGGCAGTTGTAGACGCCGGTGACGCCGATACCGGTGGCCTTGACGCCGCTGAAGGTGGCCGCCCCCTGGGTCTCGGCCTGGACGGCCACGGTGCCCGCCTTCTCGATGGTGGCGCCGTCCACGGTCACGTTCTTGACGGGGTGCCCGGCGCCGCCGCCGGAGACCAGCTCGAAGACGCTGTAGGGGCTGTCGGTGGCCGTGGTGTCGGTGATGCTGACCTGCGCCTCGATGGCGGAGTCATAGGAATCGGCCCGCAAGGCGCCCATCGGATGGTGCCAGTTGGGGTTCATCGCACCGGCCCGCACGAGCGCGTTGCCGTCGGCCTTGACCGTCCCGGCCAGCGGGAAGATCGGCTCGGCGAACTTCTGGTTGGAGAGCGCGATGCCGCTGCCGAGAGCATTGGTGTCCAGCACCAGGTTGTCGCTGACGGAGATGTCCCGCCCCCCGTAGACGGCGATGCCGTTGGCCAGGTTGGGCTGGGTGACGGTGTTGTTCTTGAAGGTGCTGGTGGAGTTGGTGGTGTTCAGCGACCACATGGCCGGCGCGTCGTCCCCGGTGTTGCGCAGAAAGTTGTCGCTGACGGTGATGTTCTCGGCGCCGCCGTTGAGGTTGAGCCCGTCGGCGGTCAGGTCCAGGAAACGGTTGCCGCTGACGGTCAGGTTGTCGTTGTTCCCCATCAGCCACAGGCCCACCTTCAGATGCTGGAGCCACATCCCGGAGACCGACGAGTCGGGGCCCAGCGCGCCGTTGACGAAGTTGTCGGGGCTGCTGTCAACGCGCTCGGTGACCTCCCCGAGCACGGCGAAGTCCTTCAGGTGGACCTTGCCCAGGGAGGAGGGCTGGTTGATGAAGCGGGAGCTGTGCACCTGTGAGTACCAGTTCCCGGCGCCCTGGAGCGTCACGTCCTGCACGCCGCTCAGCTCCGAGGTCAGCTTGAAATCGCCCTCGGGGATCCAGACGGCGCCGCCCTTGGCGTCCGTTGTGGCCTGGCGGAACGCCTGGGTGGAGTCGCCCTCTCCGCTGGGATCGGCGCCCTTGTCCACGACGGAGACGGAGCCGGATGGCCGTACGGCGCTGCGGCCTGACGCTTCCGAGGGCAGCGTCGTATACGTGCGGTCGGGGTCGATGAGCGAGCCGTTGGTGGCCGCCCGCTCTGCCTCCAACTCGGTGAAGGGCACGGTCGCCCCGCGGCCTGCGATGTCGAACGGGGACTGCACCGGCGCTGCGGGCGGCGCGGACGTCGCGGCGGACCCGGCGGGAGGCGGCCCGGCGGCAGGCCCGCCGGGGGCCGCGCCGGCCAGGGGCGCCAGAGTGCCGAGGGCCGCCACGCAGACGAGCGCGAGCAGAGCGCGTAACCCGGCCATGAGCGGCGGTGGACCTGGTGTGTCATGTCGATCCCTCTCCAAGGGCGGGGCCTTGTGGTGCGCGATGCGGTGCGGGCTTGTGTGCGAGCTTCGGTGCGGGGCGTGGGGAACAGGCGGCTCAGGCCCGCAGCCAGACCGCCGTGTCCGGGGGCAGCAGGCCGTCCGCGCCCAGCGGCGCACTGGACAGCAGCAGCGCGCGGTGGGACGGCAGGGCGACGGAGCCGCCGGGAGCGCCGGAGAGGTTGACGGCGCAGATCAGGGACTCCCCCGGACGAAGGCGAGCACACCCTCGGGCGCGGGCAGCCGGCGCAGGTCCGGTCCGCCGAAGCCGGGCTCGCTCCGGCGCAGCCGCAGCGCCTCCGATAGAGGCTGGGCATCGAGCCGGGGTCGCGCTCCTGCGCGTCGGCCGCGTACCGCTCCCAGCCGGGGGGGCTGCGGCAGCCACGGCTCGCGGGCCGAGCCGAATCCGCAGTACGGCGCCTGTCTGATCCACGGCAGCGGGACCCGGCACCCGTCCCTTCCCGGGTCGATGCCGCCGGAGCGCGCGTGCATCGGGTCCCGCTCGCGCGCCTCGCCGATCAGCTTCTCGGCCTCGGGGAGGGTGCCGAAGGCGGGGTCGATGACGCGGTAGTCCGTCACGTCGTAGCCGCCGTCGGCCATGGGCGAGAGGTACCAGGGGGTGAACCACAGGGCCTCGACGCCGAGTTCGGCCAGGTAGGGCAGCCGCTCACGGACGCCGCTCAGGTCGCCGGTGCCGCCCCCGTCGCCGTCGGCGAAGCTGCGGACGTACACCTGGTAGATGACGGCCGAGCGCCACCGGTCGCCCGCGGCGGCCTGACTGCCTTCCTGGAGCGGCTCATCGGAGGCCCCCCTCGGGCGAGACCGGGAAAGCCGCACGGCGGCGCGCCGTGCGGTGCCGTGCCTGGTGGTGCGGTGCCGTGCCATGTGGCGCTGTGCGGGGCTGGCTGGTGCGGTGCGGGTCACAGCCAAGCACCGCCGACAAGAAGCCGCAATACCTTGCGCGGAACTCGCAATTAATCGACCGTCAGTCGGCTGTCGGCGACCCCGGCTGTCCTGTGGAGCCCCGTACGACGAGTTCCGGCTCGAACAGCAGCTCCTCCGATGCCGTCGCACCGCCCTGGATCTGCACCGCGAGCAGCTCGACGGCGGCCCGTCCCATCGCCTCGATGGGCTGCCGCACGGTGGTCAGCGGGGGCTCGGTGCAGTTCATGAACGCCGAATCGTCGTAGCCGACCACAGAGACCTGGCCCGGAACCGACAGCCCGCGCCGCCGCGCCGCGCGCACCACCCCGAGCGCCAGCGGATCGCTGGCACAGATGAAGCCCGTCACCCCGCGCTCCAGCAGCCGGGCCGCCGCCGACCGACCGCCCTCCAGCGAGAACATCGCCCGCGCGACCCGCTCCTCGGGCAGCGGGCGGCCCGCCGCCTCGGCCATCGCCCGCGCCGCGGCCAGCTTGCGCCGGGAGGGCATGTGATCGGCGGGCCCCAGCACCAGGCCGACCCGCTCGTGCCCGAGCGAGGCCAGATGGCGCCACGCCTGCTCGACGGCGACCGTGTCGTCGCAGGAAACGCAGGGGAAGCCGAGCTCGCCTATCGGCGCGTTGATCAGCACGACGGGGACCTGGCGCCGGGTGAGCAGCCGGTAGTGGTCGTGCCGCGCGTCGGCCTGCGCGTACAGACCGCCCGCGAACACCACGCCGGACACCTGCTGTTCGAGCAGCAGCTGCACATAGTCCGCCTCGGTCACCCCGCCCTTGGACTGGGTGCACAGGACAGGGGTGAGCCCCTGCTGGGCGAGGGCGCCGCCGATCACCTCGGCGAACGCGGGAAAGATCGGGTTCTGCAGCTCGGGCAGCACCAGGCCCACCAGCCTGGCCCGCTCGCCGCGCAGCTGCGTCGGGCGCTCGTAGCCGAGGACGTCCAGCGCCGTGAGCACCGACTGACGGGTGGCCTCGGAGACACCGGGCTTCCCGTTCAGCACCCGGCTGACCGTGGCCTCGCTGACCCCCACCTTCTTCGCCACCTGAGCAAGTCGTCGCGTCATGCGCGCAAGGCTAACGCAACTTTTGCACGCCGCTTGCGCTGCTTGCCTGTTTGCGCTGCTTGCGGGAGAGCCCGCTACGAGAGAGGGACCGGGAGCCACCCCGATTTCCCGTCACATCGCGCAGCAGCGGCGGAAGTTGCAGAGGCAGCGTAAGTAACAGAAGCAGCCAAAGCGGCAGAAGCGGACCATCTGATCAGGGCTGCTCACCTGTGACAGAGGTGAGACAGGGGATCGACTGATTCGCCACCGCACATGCTCGATAGTGTTCACGCAACTGCGGGGGGACGCGCATTTAGCCCGAGCCACCACCTCCCCCGCTGTTCAGCGCCCCGCACCGGGCGCCGAGAAACCAGGAGGGGAGCCATGTCACACCCGAGCCCGCCCGAAAGCCCCGGCAGCGCCGGGCCGTACGGGCAGCAGCCCCAGCATGGGGGGTGGCAGCGGAGTTGGGCGCCGGAGCAGGTACAGGGCCAGGGCGGCGCCCCGCCACCGATGCCACCGCCACCACAGTCGGCGCCCCCGGGTGCCGTCGGCCCACCCGGGGCGAACGGCGCGCCCGGCCCCGGCTTCCCGCCCGGCTTCCCCGGTCAGCCCGGCCCCGGCGCCCCCGGCACGCCATCCGGAATGGCGCCCGGAATGGCCCCGGGGATGGCGCCCGGCATGCCGCAAGCGCCGCTGCCCCTGCCGCCGAAGAAGAACACCGGCCGCACCTGTCTGAGCGCCTTCCTCGGCGCGGTCGGCGGCCTGGCGCTGCTGGGCGGCGCCGCGCTCACCGCGCACACGTTCTCCAACGCGGCCCAGAAGGTGCCCAATCGCAGCGGCTACGGGCCCACCATGTGGCGCAACCTGTCGGCGGACAAGCTCTTCCCCAAGACCCTGGGCCCGAAGATGAACTCCCGGTCCGGCGCCTCCGACCCCAAGCACGCCGAATGGCACCGGGTGGGCGTCTCCCAGCGGACCGGCTGCGCCGACTCGCTGACCGGGGCCACGCTGGCCGAGGCGGAGAAGAAGGGCTGCAAGGCGGTGCTGCGCGCCACCTATGTGGACCCCACCGGCAACGTCTTGGGCACCGTCGGCCTCATCGTCCTGCCCGGGACCGACTCCCCAGAGGAGGGCATGAGCGCCTTCTTCGACACGGAGAAGGAGAAGCGGAACCCCAAGCCCGGTGTGAAGGCCATGGCCGTCCCGCACACCGTCGCCGCCGGATTCAAGGACAGCAACCGCAACGGAGGCGAAGGCGTCCAGGCCACCAGCTTGGACCTGCCGTACGCGTACGTGGCGACGACCGGCTCGGTCGATGGCCGCAAGGCCGGGCACCTGCCGGGCGAGTGGGGCCGGACCAGCCTCGACGCGAAGTCCGACCGGGGCCCCTGGCGCGAGGCCGCCAAATCCCTCGCCAACGATCTGAACCTGTACCACGGCGACCTGCTGCTGGAGGAGACCTCATGAGCGTCCGGCGCCTCGGCACCGCCGTCACCGCTGTCGGCCTCGGCTCGCTGCTGTGCGCGGTGTCCGCCGCACCGGCTCAGGCCGCCACCCCCGCCAGTTGGGAGTCCCAGGCGCTCGGCCTGCCCTCGGCACACCGGATCAGCCAGGGGGAGGGCGTCAAGGTCGCCGTGCTGGACAGCGGTGCCATGACGAACCATCCCGCACTCACGGGCAAGGTCACCACCGGCCCCGACTTCCTCAAGGACAGCCTCCGGCCGGGCGATCCGCGCTGGGGCGGCCATGGCACCGCGATGGCCTCCGACGTCCTGAAGGTCGCCCCGAAGGCGAGAATCCTGTCGGTGCGGGTCATCGACGACAAGAAGGAGCACGAGGGGCTCCAGTCCGGGCCGAGCCCGGTCGCCAAGGGCATCAACTACGCCGTGGACCACGGTGCCGACGTCATCTCCATGTCGCTGGGCGGCGATTCCTTCGGAAGCAGCTTCAACGACGAGGACACCGCGGCCCTGGCACGCGCCGCCTACGCGGGCGTGACGGTCATCGCCTCGGCGGGCAACGACGGCGACATCTTCAACGACGCTTCCTACCCCGCCGGCTACCCCGGCGTCATCGCCGTCGCCGCCGTCCAGCAGGGCGGCAGCCGCGCCGAGTTCTCCACCGTGCGGACCTACAACACGGTGGCCGCGCCGGGAGTGGGCATCGTCAGCGCGAAGAACACCGGCGGCTACGCACCCGTCAACGGCACCTCCCCGGCCGCCGCTCTCACCTCCGGGGTGGCCGCGCTGCTGCTCGCCAAGGACCACAAGCTGCGCCCCTCCCAGGTCCGCCAGCTCCTCGCCAAGACCGCGGCACACCCCTCGGGAGGCTGGAACGCGCTGGTCGGACACGGGACGGTCAACGCCGCCGCCGCAGTGCGCGCCGTGGCCAAGCCCCCGGCCGACCAAGCGGCCCCGACCGCGTACAAGGGCAAGCAGCACCTGGCCTCCCCGGACGGCACCTCCCCCGTCCAGCACCCGGAACTGGAGACCGAGCCCCTGGCCATCGGGCTGAGCGCGGCGGGGGCGGGACTGCTGATGGTGACCGGCGCCGTCCTCGTCAGCAGGGCGGGCCGCCGCCGCGCGAACCCGGCACCCACGCCCACCGCCCCGGGACTCCCCGGCCCCCCGCGCTGAACCGGCGCCCGCACGACCGGAGTCGGCGTACGCGGACTCCGGCGGACCGCGCCCCGGCCCCCGTGCCCGGCCCGCCCGACCCGCCCGGCCCTGCCCCCATCCGGCACGTCCAGCACGCCCGGCACGCTCCCGATCCGCCTGTCCGGCAGGCCCAGCACGGTCCGGTCCGGCCGGCCCGGCCCGCCGGACCGGGTGGGGCCCCGGCGGGCCGTGCCGGGCGGGTGACCCACGCACCAGGCCGGGTGGGCGAGCCGACGGGCCGGACAGAGCGGGCGATCCCGACAGGGCGGGCGGCGGCCCAGTGGACCCGGGGCACACGGGGGGCGGCGGCTCACCTCCCGCCCCGGCCGCCTTCGCCACCCGCCGGGTCCTTCTCGCAGGTGACGTCCTTCGCCGGGAGCGTGCCCGTGCGCAGGTAGGCGTTCACCTGGCGGTATACACAGCGGTTGGGGTAGAGGCCATAGACCCCGTGCACCTGCGCCTTGAGGGTGATCAGACGGGAGCGCGGCATCTTGTGGTGCAGTCCCTTGCCGTTGGCGTAGGAGGTGCGGGGGTCGCCGGTGGCCTGAACTATCAGCCCCGGTAGGCCGTTTCCACTGGTCATCGGCTTCTCCACAGGTTGGTTCGGCCATTGCGCGCAGGGGTGGACGCCGTTGAACAGCGGGCCGTAGAGCGGACTTCGGGCGCGGCTGCGCTCGACGTTCCTGCGGTACCAGGACAGTGCGTGGGACGCCTCGCTGTCGGCACACAGCAGGGCCATCTGGAGGGAGTTCTGGGCGTCCGAGCCCTCATCGGGCATGCCCAGGGCCTCCGCCAGGTCGCCGGTCGGCTCGGTCGGCCTGCCGAGCGCGGCCTCGTGCAATGCCTTGATGTTCTGCCCGGCCCGCTCGAAGTCCCGGTCGTCGGACATCGACATCGCCAGCGCCATCGGCACCTGCTGGCCGTCCGCCGTGTACTTCCCCACCTTCAGCGGCTCGCGCGCCGCCTGGCGCGCGATGCCCTCGACCGTGGCACGGACCTCGCGCGGCGTGTCCCCCATGCCGTAGGTACCGCTCCGCCGGGCCGCCCACGCCGACCAGGTGTCCAGGAACTCCTCGTTCGCCCGGGCGACGTCGTGGAAGCTCTTCACGTTCCACCGCGCCGGGTTCAGCGCGCTGTCCAGCAGCAGCCGGTCGATGGTGGCGGGGAACATCTTCGCGTACGCGGCACCGAGGTAGGTGCCGTAGGAGATACCGAAGTAGGAGGTCTTGGACTCGCCCAGGACCGCGCGCAGCAGGTCCAGGTCGCGAACGGTGTTGCGGGTGGTGAAGTGCCGCAGGTACGCCAGGTCCTTGCCGTAGACGCGGCGGCAGCTTGCGATCAGGTCCTTCTCGTAACGTGCCTGTGCGCGGAAGCCCTGCTCGTCGTACCCCGCCGAGCGCAGCCAGTGCCCCGTCGTCCCGCAGTGCAGGGGGCTGCTACGGCCGACGCCGCGCGTGTCCATCCCGATCAGGTCGTAGCGCGCCGCCAGCTGCTTGCCCATGGCGGGCTCGTCCATCAGCGGCATGTCCAGCGTAATGCCGCCAGGGCCGCCGGAGTTGTGCATCATCAAGCCGATGCGGTGCTCGGTGTCCTTGGCCCTGATACGGGAGAACCCGATGGTCAGGGTGCTGCCCTCCGGCCGGCGGTAGTCCAGCGGCACCCGGATGCGCGCGCAGCGCGCCCCGGCGGCGTCCAGTTCCTTGTGACCGCACTTCTCGTAGTGGGGGCGCTGCTGGACGAAGCGGGCGAGCGCGGCGGTCTCTTCAGCGCTCTTCCCGCCTCCCTCGGTGCCCGTGCGCCCCGTGCTCTCGCGCCCCGTGCCCGCGCGCTCCGTTTCCGTCAGCTGCGTCGTGTCGGCCCCGGGGGCCGGTGGAACAGCCAGTGCGCCCTGGGCGGTGAAGGGCAGCACGGTGAGGAGCGCGGCGCCGGCCAGTGCCGCCGCGCCTGCGGTGCGCTGCGGGGATCGTCGCCTCATGTCGGGGTGTCACCTTTCTGCCGCGCGGGCGTATACGGGCCCGCGCGGGACGTGCCGGTATGTGCGCTCCTCGATGTCCGCCACGGCCTGGGACGCGTCCGCCGCGTGCGCCAGTTCGTCACCGACGACCAGCACGGCTGCCGCCGGCGCTGATCCCGCCCCGGGTCCTGGCGCCCCTGACGCTACCGCCGCGACCCCGACAGCCGGTGGCGCCCCCGGCCTCGTCCCCCCTGACAGCGGCGAACTCCCCCAAGGCACCGGCCACAAAGGACTTGGTGTGGCTGACGATGCGCGGCCGGGCCCGGTGCGGTTACGGGCGTGCGGCGCGGGCGGAAGCGGTGTACGGGTGGCATCACGGGAAGGGCACGTAGCCGCTGACAGGAGAGGAGGCTCGGCCAGGAGAGCCGAACAGCGGGTGAAACCCCGTGTGTTCAACGGCAGCGGTGGTACGGGCGGCGGGCCAGAGGAAGGCGGCGCCGGCCCGACGCACGACAGCTCCGAGGCAGGCGCGAGGCCCGAAGCGGGCAACAGCTCAGGAGCGGGCGCCGGGCCCGGAGAGAGGGCCAGGCCCGAAGACGGCGGCAGGCCCGAAGCGGACGTCTGCCCCCGAGCAGGCTTCGGGCCCGAAGTGGGTGGGCGGGCCGGGGTCGTGGCGCGTCGGGAAGGTGAGGGGTTCCTCGTCATGGGACACAAGCATTCCGTCATCATCCCGCGCCGGCCATCCAGTCCGCCCCCCCCTCTCGGAGGGGGGCCACCCCGAGTACGAATGGTAGGGCGAGCACTATTGCGCCTCCGGCCGACGACCAGAAGTCCGAGGCCGCCGCCACGAGCCCGAGGCTGTCCACGGACCCGAAACCGTGTCACGAACCCGAGGCCGCGCCACAAACCCGGGGCAGCGCCACGAACTCGAAGCCGCGCCACGGCCCGGGCCGGGCCAGGTGCCGGGGGCGCATGGCACCAGGCCCCTTCACCCGACGCGGAGTCGAGGCCGAAGCCCCGAGGCGGCTGTCCGGAGTCGGTCGTGGCCCTGACGCGGGCTAAGGAACCATGCGCAGCCCGTCCTTAGCGGCCCCTCGGCTGTACACGACCTTGCGGATGGAGTCGTACGCCTCGTCCTGCTGTGCGTTGCCCGAGCTTCTGCTCTCCTTGGTGGCGAGATCGACCAGGGTCTGGCGCGGCTCGGTCTCCATGAGGAAGGGCGTGAACTCGGCTTTTTCGACGGTCCATTCGCCGTGCCCACGCTTGGTCGGCGGCGCGAAGCGGAAGCGCGCGGCGGTGCCCATGCTGCCGCGCGGATCGTTCATCTTGCCCGCGATCTGGTCGCCCATGCCGTAGACGACCCACGTCCCGTTGACCTTCTCGTACGCCTGCGGAACGTGCGCGTGGGTGCCGATGATCAGGTCGATGTCGCGGCGCCCGTGTGAGCGCGACGCGGTGAGTTTGCCGGCGACCGAGCGCTGGAGGGAGTCGGGGTCCTCCTGCCATTCGGTGCCCCAGTGCATGCTGGCCACGACGACGTCGGCGCCCGCGCGCCGCGCGGCACGGGCGTCCGCGATGATCCGCTCGGGGTCGATGAGGTTGACCAGCCACGGCTTGTCCTCGGGCACGGGGATGCCGTTGGTGCCGTAGGTGTAGGCGAGTTGCGCGACCTTGGCGCCACCGGCCCGCAGCACCGCCGGCCGCTTCCGCTCGGCGGCCGACCGCGCGGATCCCACGTGCTTCAGCCCTGCCGCGTCCATCGCCTTGAGCGTGCGGCCCACGCCCTCGGCGCCCGCGTCCAGGGTGTGGTTGGACGCGGTCGAACAGGAGTCGTAGCCGGTCTTCTTGACGGAGTGTGCGAGCTGCGGCGGCGTCTGGAAGAGCGGGTATCCGGTGAACGGCCCGCCGTCGGCCCCGTAGACGGTCTCCATGTGGCAGATCGCCAGGTCCGCGCCGCTGGCCATGGGTTTGGCCGCGGCGATCATCCGGCTGAAGTCGTAGCCTGAGCCGCCCGCGTCGGCGCGGGCCTGCCGGATGACCGAGTCGTGGATCAGCAGGTCGCCCGTGGCCACGAGCGAGAAGCCGCGTGCCGCCCGCTTGCTCCGGTGTCCCTGGGGCAGGGCCTGCCCGCGCTTGCCGGTCTCGCCGCTGCCCTTCGCCGCCGCCTGGCCGTCCTCCTCCTTCTCGTATCCGGTCCCCGTGTACTTGGGCGCGCCGTGCTGCGGTGGCTCGGACGTCGGACTACCGCAGCCTGCGAGCCCGCCCAGCAGGGCAGCCGCCACCGCCGCGCCCGCGACGCGGCGGGGGACGGACGAGGACCTGGGTCTGTGGGAGGCGCGTGTTCTCCGACGATGCGTCACGAGGTGCTCCAAGGGGCTCGGTGCTCGGTGCTCGGTGCTCGGTCACGGGAACCGGTCAGATAAGTGCGATAAACGCACTGGTTGCTCACCGGTCCCCGCTTCCGGCTCGCGACACCGCGAATACCGGCCATACGGCCCAGAAGGTGCACCCGGTAGATCGTTCTGTGTACTCCCGGATCCCTCCGGATCATCACCCCGGACGAGGCCCCGGCCGCCACGGAAAGCCGAGAATGAGCAGGTGAGGGCGGGGGCGGGCCGCGCACTCCCCGGTGCGCGAAGCGCTCTGGGACCGAGTCACCCGGACGCGCCGGGCCTCACCTCCCGGCCGTACGGACGGTGCGAGCACTGGCCTGCGATCTGTGGCCGACGTCCGGTACCTGGGCTGCGGCGAGCGACTCCCGGCGATCGGCGACCCGCACGGCCGAGGCGAACATGCGGGCCGACGGAGGCGCGGCCCGGGGCGCGATCGAGCACCGCGCGAACGGGCGCCGCAGACCCGCCGACCGACGAGAACTCCCGACGGAGGAACGCGTGACCGAGTTTCATTCCGGACCAGGCCGCGCACTGGGGCGCGCTGCGGCCGGGGCGCTGACGATGGCCACGGCGCTGGGCGTCGGCACCGGGGCCGGACCCGCGCTCGCGCGGGGCCTCGGACTGGACGCCTCGAGTACGGGCGGGCGGCTTGTGGCAGCCGGGATCGTGGCCGTCCTCGCCGTTCTCCTGGTGCTGTACGTGCTGCGCCGCTCGGGCCTGTCACCCGTCCGGGTCGGTTTCGGTGGTGCGGGGGCGAGCGTCCGCGCTCTGCTGACCGGAGTCGGTGTGACGGGTGGGGCCGCCGTGCTCGTGTTCGGGCTGGGCACGGCTGCGGGCATGCTGCGCTGGACGCGCCCCGACCTCGGCACACTGGCCTGGTTCCTCGTCACCGACACGGTGACCGCCCTGCTTCTGGAGGCCCTTCCGGAGGAGACGACGCTGCGGGGCTACGCCTGGTCCTCCCTGCGCGCGTCCTTCGGCGGCCGGACCGCGGCACTGGGAACGACGGCGCTCTTCCTGCTGGTCCCGGGCGCCTCGACGATCGTGAGCGCGGGTGCGGCATGGGCCGTCGGGGAAGGGGGCCACCCCATCGGCCTCGTCCCCGAAGGGCAGCAACCGGCGGACTACTTGATCCTGTTGACCGTCTTCGGCCTCACGCTCGTGGCCGCGCGGACGGCCCTGAGCCACGCCCCCCTCTGGACCGCCATCGGCACCCACCTCACCTTTCTGACGGTCAACCGGCTCGCTCTGGAGGGCGAACGGCGCGGCGCCGGCTGGTCGGCCACCGGCCTCTCGCCTGAAGTCCCCCTGCTGGTGCCGGTCCACCTCCTGCTGGCCATGGCCGCCTTCCTGGCGCTCGGTTGGCGGGCGCGCCGGACCTGGCGGGCCGCACAGGCCGGGAGCGCCCCCGTCGGCGCCGAGTCAGATGGGCCCGTCGTGCCCAGCGCGCCCCTCACCCGTGGCTGAGGGTGTAGCG
This sequence comes from Streptomyces axinellae, assembly GCF_039532135.1. Classification (NCBI taxonomy): domain Bacteria; kingdom Bacillati; phylum Actinomycetota; class Actinomycetes; order Kitasatosporales; family Streptomycetaceae; genus Streptomyces; species Streptomyces axinellae. The sequence continues at coordinate 236,578 of NZ_BAAARJ010000006.1, read as the reverse complement.
GAACAGGGCCCGCAGTGTGGAGTGGGTGGCGGAGGGCAGGCCCGCCTCGTCCAGGCGGGTCAGGGCCTCCGTCAGCTGCCAGGCGGAGATCTCGTGGGCCGCCGCCCGGCCACCCGCGTGTTCGATCAGCGCGACCAGTTCGTCCGGCGGCGGAGGGCAGGCGGGGCCGCCGCCCAGGGAGTCGGCCAGGGTGCGCGCCGCCGGGTTTCCGGCGTGCAGCGCGGCGATCAGCGGCAGGCTGGGGCCGCCCTCACGGAGCCCGTTCATGACCGGCTTGCCGGTCAGCGACGTACCCGACCACAGGTCCTCGATGTCCCGGGACGCGCGCCAGGCGATGCCCAGGTGGTGGCCCGCGCGGGTCAGGGCGGTCACCACCCGCTCGTCCGCGCCGCCCAGCAGCGCGCCGCCCGCCAGCGCGCACTCCAGCAGGGCGCTGCTGCGCGCGGCGGCCACCGCCGCGTACTCCTCCACGCTGACGCCCGCGGGGGCCCGGTGGCGCAGGGCGAGTTCGGCCGAGCGGCCCCCGACGAGGCGGGAGGTGGTGTGCGCGGCCAGCCGCAGCGCGGCGGGACCGTGTTCGTCCAGCGTCAGCAGGAGGCGGTGGGCGGCGGCCAGCAGCGCGTCCCCCGCGAGGATGGCCCAGCCCGTGCCGTACACCGCCCACACGGCGGCGCGGCCCCTCCGCAGCGCGTCGCCGTCCATCACGTCGTCGTGCAGCGCCGACCAGTTGTGGATGAGTTCCACGGCGACGGCCCCCGGCAGCACAGCGGCGGCGGCCTCTTCCGCCGCCTCCGCCGCCCCCGCGGTGGTGCGGGCGCCGGCGCCCGCGGCGTGCAGGGCCAGGGCGGCACGCAGACAGACGCCCGGCGTGACCCCGTGGGTGGGGCTGCCGTCGGGCTGGGTCCAGCCGAAGTGGTAGCCGCACACGCGACGCAGCTCCGGCTGGAGGGTGCCGACCACTTCACGCAGGACCGGTTCGGCCCGTTCGTTGGCGTGGTCCAGCAAGGAGGGAGCGACGGGCCCGGAAAGCGGGGCGGGGGCCGTGGCGGACGCGGTGGAAAGGTCCTGACTCATCATGGCGGAGGGGCTTCTCCCTTCTCCCGGAGTGGAGCGCCGGGCGCGCCGATATGCGCGAAGCGTGGGGAGCGATGCGCTCTCCGTAATCGACTTTCCCGCGCGGCTGCCACTCGACTCCCGCATTCGCGCCCCTGTCCGAAGCACACGGGGCGCATGGTCCCGCGCAGGGGCGGGCCGGGGCCCGTCGGCCGACCGCACCCGCCCGCTGTGCGACCTGTACCGTGCCGCCCGTTCGGCGTGCGACCCCCTCCCCCGCCATCCGCTCCCCGGGGGTGCCGAGCCCGAGCCCGATCCCGGGTCGCCGCGTCAGGTCCCCGTCCATCGGACAGTTCGGACCGGTTCGGATCAGACCGGATCACGGTGTGTGAGACGGCCGCGAGGTGAAACCCGGACCGGGACGCTTCGCAAGCCACGACTCCCGGGAGGGAGACATGACGAAGGTAGAGGAATCCGTCGAGGTGGCCGTCCCGGTCTCGACGGCCTACAACCAGTGGACGCAGTTCGAAGAGTTTCCCCAGTTCATGGACGGTGTCGAGCGCATCGAGCAGCGCACCCCGAGGCTTACGCACTGGGTCACCAGCGTGGCGGGCGTCCGGCGCGAGTTCGATGCGGAGATCACCGAGCAGATCCCCGATGAGCGGGTGGCGTGGACAACTGTGGAGGGCGAGGTGCGTCAGTCGGGGGTCGTCACCTTCCACCGGCTGGACGAAGACCATGCCAAGGTCATGCTTCAGCTCGAACACGATCCGCAGGGCCTCGCCGACTCGGTCGGCGACAAGCTCGGCTTCGTCACCCGCCAGGCCCAGGGGGACCTCAAGCGCTTCAAGTCCTACATCGAGCGGCGCGGCGCGGAGACGGGCGCCTGGCGCGGCACGATCTGAGCCGCTGGCGGGGCCCCTGTCCGAGCCACCTGACGGGCCGGGGGCCGGGACCGGATCCTTACGCGGATCCCGGCCCCGGCCCCGACTCCGCTCTTGACCGTCCCGGATGCGGGCGCGCCGTACGACGGCGAAAGTCGAAGGGTGAGAGGTGCCCGCACGCACCGGCACAGGTACAGGCACCGGCACCGGCACCGATAAGAGCACCACCATCCATCGACCTCGGTCGCCTCATCGGCGGGAGACGCGAATGGCACGCCCGGTCTGGAGCGGAGTGATCACCTTCGGGCTGGTCACCGTCCCGGTGCGGATGTACGCCGCGACCGAGGACCACACCACGCGCTTCCACCAGCTCCAGCGCGGCACCAACGACCGCGTCCGCGTCAAACGGGTGAACGAGCGCACCGGAAAGAACGTGGACCGGGACGACATCGTCAAGGGCTACGAGATCGGCGAGGGGGAGTACATCACCGTCGAGCCGGCGGAGCTGAACGAGATCGCCCCCGGCAAGTCCCAGGTCATCGACGTCAGCGGGTTCGTGGCGACGGACGAGGTCGATCCGGTCTATTTCGTGCGCCCCTACTACCTGTCCCCCAGCGGCGAGCAGTACGCCAAGCCCTACGAACTGCTGCGCGCCGCGCTCGCCGACTCCGGCAAGACCGGCATCGCGACGTTCGTGATGCACAGCAGGGAGTACCTGGTAGCACTGCGCGCGGCCGACGCCGTGCTGACGCTGCACACCCTGCACTGGTCGGACGAGGTGCGCGACCCGAACGAGGAACTGCCCGCGCTGCCCGGGCGGCAGCGCTCGCGCGGCAAGGAGCTGAAGACGGCGGAACAGCTCATCGACAGCATGTCCACCACCTGGCGTCCCGAGGAGTACACCGACACCTACGAGGACCGGGTGCGCGCGCTGGTCGAGGCCAAGGCCAACGGCGAGGAGGTCACCCCCGAGGAGGGGCCGCCGGAGGCCACGAACGTGGTGGACCTGAGCGAAGCCCTCAACCGCAGCATCGAGCGGGCCCGTTCGGGCGGGAGCCGCAGCCGCGAGCGCGCCGCCCCGCTCAAAGACCTCGGCAAGGACGAGCTGTACCGCCGCGCGGCCGGCCTCGGTGTCCGGGGCCGCTCCAGCATGACCCGCGACCAGTTGCTCGACGCCGTCGAAAAGGGCGGGAGCAAAGGTACGAGCCGGAACAAGAGCATGAGTCAGAGCAAGAGCGCGAGTCCGAGTAAGAGGGCGAGTCAGGGCACGAGTAAGAGGGCGAGTCAGGGCAAGGGCAAGTCCGCGGGCGCGGCGACAGGCAAGTCCACGGGCAGGTCCGCGAGCAAGCGCGGGAGCAAGCGCGCCGGCACCCGTCGGGCCGCCTGAGCCCGCGCGCGGCGAGATGGCCTGGACCCATGACCCGCCGCCCGTCACCCGCCGCGAAGGAGAAGGACGTGTCACCCGCCGCGAGAGGGGAACCGGTCTCGCGCACCGACCGCTGGAAGGACGTGGGATGGGCGTACGCACCTGGATCCAGGACTGGCCCGTGTACCGGCAGTTGACCGGCGACGATCCGACCGGCCGGGGCCCGGCCGCGGCCTCGGCGCGCACCCGGGGGCTGCGGGCCCGCACCAGCACGGCCGACCGGGTGGTGAAATCGGTGTGCCCCTACTGCGCGGTCGGCTGCGGCCAGAACGTGTACGTCAAGAACGAGCGGGTCGTCCAGATCGAGGGCGACCCGGACTCCCCCGTGAGCCGGGGCAGGCTCTGCCCCAAAGGGGCGGCGACGCTTCAGCTCACCACGGGCGAGGCCCGCCGCCATGAGGTGCTCTACCGGCGCCCGTACGCCACCGGCTGGGAGCGCCTGGACCTGGAGACGGCCATGGACATGGTCGCCGACCGGGTGGTGCGCACGCGCGCCGAGACGTGGGAGAGCGAGCGGGACGGTGTGGCCGTCAACCGCACCATGGGCCTGGCGGCGCTGGGCGGCGCGGCGCTGGACAACGAGGAGAACTACCTCATCAAGAAGCTGTTCACGGCGCTGGGTGTGGTCCAGATCGAGAACCAGGCGCGGGTGTGCCACAGCTCCACGGTCGCCGGGCTGGGCACCTCCTTCGGGCGGGGCGGGGCCACCACTTTCCTCCAGGACCTCCAGCACGCGGACTGCATCGTCATCGAGGGCTCCAACTTCGCCGAGGCCCACCCCGTGGGATTCCAGTGGGTGATGGAGGCCAAGGCGCGCGGCGCGAAGATCATCCACGTCGATCCGCGTTTCACCCGCACCAGCGCCCTGGCCGATCTGCATGTGCCGATCCGCGCCGGTACGGATGTCGCCTTCCTGGGCGGGATCATCAACCACGTGCTGAGCACCGGATCCGACTTCCGCGAGTACGTGCTGGACTACACCAACGCCTCCACGATCGTCGGCGAGGACTTCCGCGACACCGAGGACCTGGACGGCGTCTTCTCCGGCCTCAACAAGAGCACCGGGCACTACGACGTCGATACCTGGCAGTACGAGGGCGACACGGTGCAGGCCGCAGCCGGGGAGCGGGACACGCTCTACGAGGAGCGCACCGGGCAGGGCCGCACCGTGGCAAGCGCGGGGGGCGCCGAGTCGCACGGTTCCGGGGGCGCTCCGGTGACGCACGGGCGCGTGCACGACCGTACGCTCCAGCATCCGCGCTGCGTCTACCAGATCCTCAAGCGGCACTACGCCCGCTACACGCCGGAGATGGTGGAGGAGACGTGCGGGATTCCGCGCGCGGCCTTCCAGCAGGTATGCGAGGCGCTGGTGGCCAACTCCGGCCGGGAGCGCACCTCTGCCTTCGCCTACGCGGTGGGCTGGACGCAGCACACCATCGGCGCGCAGTACATCAGGGCCGCGTGCGTGCTCCAGTTGCTGCTGGGCAACATCGGGCGGCCCGGCGGCGGCATCCAGGCACTGCGCGGGCACGCCAGCATCCAGGGCTCCAGCGACATCCCGACGCTCTTCAACCTGCTGCCCGGCTACATCCCGATGCCGCACGCGCACCGGCACGAGGACCTGGACACCTTCGTGCGCGCGATGGGCACCGACAAGGGCTTCTGGGCCGGGATGCGGGCCTACCTCGTCAGCCTGCTCAAGGCGTACTGGGGCGAGGCGGCGACCGAGGAGAACGACTACTGCTTCGGCCATCTGCCCCGGCTGACCGGCTCGCACAGCACCTACGACACCGTGCTCGCGCAGCTCGCGGGCGAGTGCAAGGGCTACTTTCTGCTGGGCGAGAACCCGGCAGTGGGTTCGGCGAACGCGAGGATGCAGCGGCTGGGCATGGCGAACCTCGACTGGCTCGTCGTCCGCGATTTCTCCCTCATCGAGTCGGCGACCTGGTGGCAGGACGGGCCGGAGACCGAGACCGGGGAACTGCGCACCGAGGAGATCAGTACCGAGGTGTTCTTCTTCCCCGCCGCCTCGCACACCGAGAAGGCCGGCTCCTTCACCAACACCAACCGGATGCTCCAGTGGCACTATCCGGCCAAGGAGCCGGACGGCGAGGCGCGCAGCGATCTGTGGTTCATGTACCACCTGGGGCGGCGGATCCGGGAGCGGCTGCGCGATTCGCACGATCCGGTGGACCGCCCCGTGCTCGACCTGACGTGGGACTACCCGGTGGACGGGCCGCAGGACGAGCCGGTCGCCGAGAGCGTCCTCGCCGAGATCAACGGCCGCCGCGCGGACGGGAGTCCGCTGACCCGCTACCAGGAACTGAGGGAGGACGGCTCCACCTCCTGCGGTTGCTGGATCTACTGCGGCGTCTTCAAGGACGGCGTCAACCAGGCGGCCCGCAAGAAACCGCACACCGAGCAGGACTGGATCGCCGCCGAATGGGCCTGGTCCTGGCCCTCGAACCGGCGCATCCTCTACAACCGCGCCTCAGCCGACCCGGAGGGCGCCCCCTGGAGCGCGGGCAAGGCACTGGTGTGGTGGGACGAGGCGGCCGGACGCTGGAGGGGACACGACATCCCCGACTTCGTCGAGGACCGGCCGCCCTCCTACCGTCCCGGGCCGGACGCCTCGGGCCCGGACGCGCTGACGGGCGTGGACCCGTTCATCATGCAGGGAGACGGCAAGGGCTGGCTGTACGCGCCGGCCGGGCTGGTGGACGGTCCGCTGCCCACCCACTACGAGCCGCAGGACTCCCCCGTCCACAACCCGCTCCACCCCGGCCAGCAGCGCAACCCGGTGCGCGAGACCCACCCGCACCCGGCCAATCCGTACCATCCCAGCGGACTGGAGCCGGGCGCCGGGGTGTTCCCCTACGTGGTGACGACCTACCGGCTCACCGAGCACTTCACGGCGGGCGGTATGACGCGCTGGTCCCCGTATCTGTCCGAGTTGCAGCCGGAGTTCTTCTGCGAGGTCTCCCCAGGTCTTGCCGCCGAGCGCGGGCTGGAGCACGCGGGCTGGGCGACGGTGGTGACCGCGCGCGGGGTCGTCGAGGCGCGGGTGCTGGTCACCGAGCGGATGGTGCCGCTGCGCGCGGGCGGGCGCGAGGTGCACCAGATCGGCCTGCCCTACCACTGGGGCGGCAACGGCTACGCGCGCGGGGACGCCGCCAACGAGCTGACGTCGATAGCGCTGGATCCCAACGTCCACATCCAGGAGGTCAAGGCGCTGACGGCCGACATCAGGCCGGGCCGCCGCCCCCGCGGCCCCGCCGTGCCGGCCCTGCTGGCGGACTACCGCGAGCGCGCGGGCATCACGGAGCACACCGGTACGGAGGTACGGGGATGAGCGAGGCGACGCGGACGGACAGGTCACCGCGGGGAGCTGCCGAGCGCCTCGGATTCTTCACGGACACCTCCGTGTGCATCGGCTGCAAGGCATGCGAGGTGGCGTGCAAGGAGTGGAACGCCATCCCGGAGGACGGCATGGAGCTGACCGGGATGAGCTACGACAACTCCCAGGGCCTGGGCGCCTCCACGTGGCGGCACGTCGCCTTCATCGAGCAGAACAAGCCACTGGCACGCGAGCCGCACGGCGAGGCCGGGCGGGAAGGGGAGGCGCGCGAAGGGGCTGGACGTGACGGGGCCGGGCCCGAAAAGGACGCGGCGGCGGGCGGCGGGGCGGAGGCCGATGTGTTCGCGCTGGCCGCCCCGGGGCGCGGGCTCCTCCGAGCTGCGCTGGCTGATGTCCTCGGACGTGTGCAAGCACTGCACACACGCCGCCTGCCTGGACGTGTGCCCCACCGGATCCCTCTTCCGCACCGAGTTCGGCACGGTGGTGGTGCAGGAGGACATCTGCAACGGCTGCGGCTACTGCGTTCCGGCCTGCCCCTACGGCGTCATCGAGCAGCGCCCGGACGACGGCCGGGCCTTCAAGTGCACCATGTGCTACGACCGGCTCGGCGAGGGCCAGGAGCCGGCCTGCGCCAAGGCGTGCCCCACCGAGTCCATCCAGTTCGGTCCGCTGGCGGAACTGCGCGAGCGGGCCGGTGCGCGGGTGGCCGAGCTGCACCGCGCGGGCGTCACCGACGCGCGGCTCTACGGGCACGATCCGGCGGACGGAGTCGGCGGCGACGGCGCGTTCTTCCTGCTGCTGGACGAACCGGAGGTCTACGGGCTGCCGCCGGACCCGGTGGTCACCACACGCGATCTGCCGGCGATGTGGAAGCACGCGGGCGCGGCAGCACTGGCACTGCTCGGCGTCACCGCCGCCGCGTTCGCCGCGGGCGGGCGCGGCCTGCCGGGGAAGGGAGCACGGCGATGAGCGGGCGGCGACAAGACGGCGGACAGGGCCGCCGGGGCAGGAGCCGGGGCCGAGGCCGGGGTGAGCGGACGGTGGTGCCCCGGGCCGAGTTCACCTCGTACTACGGCAGGCCGGTCCTCAACACCCCGGCGTGGAAGCCGCTCAACATCGGCGGGTACTTCTTCCTCGGCGGGCTCGCGGGCGCCGGTTCCGTACTGGCGGCAGGGGCCCGGCTGACCGGCCGCCCCGGCACGGCGCGGGCCCTGAAGATCTCCTCCACGGTCTCGATCGCCGGTTCGGCCGCGGCCCTCGTCCACGACCTGGGCAGGCCGTCGCGGTTCGGCAACATGCTGCGCGTCATCAAGCCCACCTCACCGATGAGCGTGGGCTCCTGGCTGCTGGCCGGATACGGGCCGCTGGCGGGCGCGGCGGCCGTCAGCGATCTGACGGGTCTGCTGCCGCGCGCCGGGGACGCGGCGACGGCGGGCGCCGCGCTGCTCGGCCCGGCCGTCGCCACCTATACGGCGGTCCTGGTGGCCGATACGGCCGTGCCCGCCTGGCACGACGGCCACCGCGAACTGCCGTTCGTCTTCGCGGGATCCGCCACCTGCGCCGCCGCCGGAGTGGCGCTCCTGGCGTCCCCGGCGTGGGAGAACGCCCCGGCCCGGCACGCCGCGCTCTTCGGCGCCGCCCTGGAAGCGGGCGCGACGCGAGCGATGAAGCGCCGCCTCGGCATGGTGGCCGAGACGTACGAGGAGGGGAAGGCGGGGCGGCTGATGAAGAGCGCCTCGGTCCTCACGGCGGGCGGCGCGCTGGCCGGCGCCGTGAGCGGGGTGCTCGGCCGCGTGCTCGGCGGCGCGCCGGACGGGGGCTCCGCGGCGGGGCGCCTGGGCGGTAGGACGGCAGCGCTCTCCAGGGGCGCGGCGGCACTGTCCGGGGCCGCGCTCCTCGCGGGCTCGCTCTGCACCCGGCTGGGGGTCTTCCACGCGGGCCGGGCGGCGCTGGCCGACCCGAAGTACACGCTGGTCCCCCAGCGGGAGCGCCTGCGCGCACGTCAGGAGGCAGAGGCGGAGGCGGAAGCCCCGCCGGAGTCGGGCGCTGCTGGGCGCCGGCGGGGCGGCGGCGTACCGCGCTCGTAGGGCATCGGGCGACGGGGCACTGGGCTCCGCATAAACCTGTTGGCGGACGGGAGACGACCGCTGCTACGTTTCCGGAGGCCGTGCGAGAGACCGAGGAGGTGGTACCCGTGAACGCAGTATCGACATGGGTGCTCTCCTCCGGGGTCACGGTCGGACGATAGACAGGTCGTCCGGGAGCGCCGTTCCCGTGCACTCCCGAAAGGCACGACCATGCATTTCACTTCCGAGCAGCGCCTCGACGACGGCGTGCTCGAACGCGAATTCACCCTCGGCGAGGTCCCCGGCATTGTGTGGACACCAGCGTCCGCGTCCGCATCCGCGCCGGTGCCGCTGATCCTGCTCGGCCACCCCGGCGGACTGGGCAAGATGTACCCCCGGCTGGCGGCCCGCGCCCGGCACTCCGCGGCGGAGGGCTTCGCCACGGCCACCATCGAGCTCCCCGGAAGCGGCGACCGGCCCCGCCGGCCCGCCACCGAGCAGGCCCGCGCCGACGTGCGCCGGGCGTTGGCGGCCGGCGAGCCGGTCGGCGACGAGATCATCGACGCCCTCATTCTCCCGCTGGTCGAACAGGCGGTCCCGGAATGGCAGGCCGCCTTGGACGCACTCCTGTCGCTGCCCGAGACGCGCGGCCCGGTCGGGTACTCGGGGGGAGTGATCTCCCTGGGCGTCCGGCTCGCGGTGGTCGAGCCGCGCATCGTGGCCGCCGGTCTGTTCGCCGGGAGTTTCGTGCCTCGCGCCATGTTCGAGGAGGCAAGACGGGTCACCATTCCGCTGCATGTCCTGTTGCAGTGGGACGATGAAGGGAACGACCGGCAGGCGGCCCTGGACCTGTTCGACGCCTTCGGCTCCCAGGAGAAGTGCCTGAACGCCAACATGGGCGGGCACACCGGCGTCCCGCGGTTCGCGGGGGAGGCCGCGGCCCGGTTCTTCACCCGACATCTGAAGTGAGGCCGAGCCGTCGGACCGGCAGCAGGCGGTAGCTGATGTCGGCCGGCCTGCCGCTCATCGAGGACAGGCCCCGGCCCCTCACGGCTCCCCGCACCGCGGCCCCTTGCTGATTCCTCAGCGTGGGCCGCGGTGCCCGACGTCACGCGCGGCCTGACGAAGCGCCAGGCTCCGCACCGCACCAGAGGTACCAGGACCCGGTCGTCGACAGGGTGCCCGGCAGCCCGGGTGCCGTCGGCCGGCGACTCGCTGTGACGAACCGGGGGAACGCGAACTGAACGAGTTCGACGCCCTGTTCACCGCCTCGGGGCGGGGCCGCTCGAAGACGTACCCGTCGGGGGCGGCTCTTTCGGCATGGAGTGGGCCGCCGCCTGATGGTCCGCGACGGCGCGCGGCCCTGGGTGCCGTGGCAACGGCGCGCACGATCGGTACCGGGCGCGGGCACAGGTACGCGGCGGTGCTCGTGGTCAGCAACGAGACGGTGGCGGACGCCCCGAACACCGCGGCCGGGCAGCTGCGGCGCACCCGGCTCTGGCCGAACTCCTCGTATCCGACTGAGTACGCCCGGGGCCCGCAGCGGTATTGCTCCCCGCCAAGAGCCACGTCGGCCTCGGCCACTGCCAAGCCGGGCACCGGACTTCATGGCACCTGCACATGCCGAAGCCGCGCCGGGCGCTAAAGGGGCAGGCGGGCCTGAATGATCTTTCCGTTGTTCCGGGTCGGCCGGACGGTGAGATCATTGGCGAGATGGCGGACGATCGGCCAGCCGAATCCGCCGTTCTCCGCTTCGTCGAAGCTGCCGGGAAGTCGTTCCCGTGGAAAAGCGGAACTGGAATCTTCGACTTCGACTGTGACGGTGCGGTGCGCTGCGCCGAGATGGAATCCCGTCACGCCGTTCGCGTGCCGCAGCGCGTTGGTCACCAGTTCCGAGACCACGAGGAGCACGGACTCCGTCACTTCGGGTGAGGGCCGTGGTGAGAGGGTGGACAGAAAACTGCGGGTGATCTGCCGGGCTTGAAAGCTGCTGCGCAAGTAGGGGGTATGGGCGGTATGGGCCGTGGCGGCTTCCCGCGGATCGCCATTGCGGATGGCCGTTGCGTTGTTCATCTGCGTCTCCCGTCTCCGCCAGGTGAATTGCCGCAGGAGCGGGCCGGAATCATGAACCGGAATCATGAGGATCACGCTGTCCCTGCGCTGTCGGGCTCTCCTTCCCGCGGCAAGGCTTGATATTCGGGGTGTCCCGGGATATTCGCGATCGATTGCTTTGGTGGAGGCTACGGCTACCCGCGACTCCACCATCAGCCGGACGGCTCCGGGTAAACCGTCGAACGATGCGGTTCCATTTACCCGGCACTTTCGCCTTCATGCACCGTCGGCACCGGACGGATGCGGTCGGGGGCCGGGCGCGGAGGGCGTGCGGAGGGGGGCGCGGCGACCGCGCCACCCGGGCGCCGACGAGACGGCGTTCCCCCGGACGCGAACGAGGGGCAGGCTGTCTCTTACACGGGGGCACCCACACCCGGCACCGGTACCCAGGAGCCGTCACGAGATCTGCCCGGGACGTACGATCGCTCTGCACGAGAGGCGAGGTGAGCTGCCCGGAACGCGCCAAGCTGTCCGTGGCGTCCGACTCAGGGAAGGCATGTTCGCATGGCGCGGTTTGGGATACTCAGGCGACGTGGGCCCGGAAACGCACGGCCCCGGAACGGACGTACCCGCAGCGGACACACCGGCAACGGGCGCCCGGGAAACGGACGACCGGCATGACGGGCCCCCTAGCACCGGCGCCGCGCCGGGGGACGGAGGAGGAGTGAGGGCGCGGGAGGAGGACCGGCTGGCCATCACCCCGCTCGCCGTCAAGGACGAGTGCGCGGTGCTGCGCTTCAGCGGGGAACTGGACCGGGGATCAGAGCAGTTCTACCTCGACCGCATCGGCGCCGTGGTCGCAACGGGCTACCGCCACCTCGTCCTCGATGTGACGGCTCTGGTCTTCTGCGACTCCCGGGGCCTCAACTGCCTGCTCGCGCTGCGCTGGCTGCTGCACCGCAGGGAGGGCAGCCTCCTGCTGGCGTGCGTGGGGCGGCGGCTGGCCGCCGTGCTCACGCTGACGGGGAGCACCGAGATGCTGCCGGTCTACTCCAGCGTCAGCGAGGCGCTGCGCACTCTCCCCGCCGACCAGCGTCCTGACTGGCCGCCCACCGGAGACGCCGACCCGGGTATCCCGCTGCACAACCCCGAGCCGCTGGCGACCGCCTGGCAGCAGGAGCACAATCCCCACCTGCCACTGGACCCGCGCGCCAAGGACTGAGCGTGCGCCCGCCGAGCGGGCGCGCTGGGGCCCGAGTACAGCCGGGCGGCGCCGAGTTGTGAAACTTTCGTGACCGCCGCTCCCTGACCCGTCACGACGTGCGCTCCGGTGGCGTGATCACCTCGGGGCGCCCCATCTCCCGCCGTGTGCGCAGGGTTATCGCCAGGGGAATGCTCCCGCGACGACCACACCATCCGGATGCTGGGGTTCCGCATGACGGGGAGCGTCTTTCATGACGCTACGTGACGAACTTCCGCCTACCCCGGCTCGTCCGCTCCGGTCGACAGCCCCTCCTCCGGGGCACCCTGAGCGACCGTCACCCCTCGCACGCATATACGAGGGGCACGTGCGAACGATGATCAAATGCGGCTATGCTGCGATGGGCTCGGAGAGTTGGGGCGGGCGTCGCCCCGGGCCACCCCTGACCTGAAGCCGCCTCGGGTCCGCGCGTACGACGGTCCCGGCGGCCCTGTCGTGGTGCCAAGCATCCCTTGTCCTGACGTGATCTCCCGATGATTTGAGGATGCTGATGGTTCATAGTGAATCGTCACCCGGAGGTATACCGTCGCGCTCCGTCGCGGCATGGGCGGTGCCCGCCGTCGTCACGGCCGTGGCCACCGTGGTGGCCACGGTGCTGGTACCCGAGCAGGCGCGCTTCGCTGTCGCGCTGTGCGGGGGAATCGCCACGGTCGCCCTGGCCCTGCTCACCGCCGAGGTGGCCCGGCGCGGAAAGGCGCTCAGAGCGCTGCGCGCCGCGAGCGAGGAGCGCCTCACCGCGCTCCAATACCGGCTCGACCTCCAGGAGGCCGGCACGGTACGGCTGGCCAGAGAGCGGCTTCCCGAGGCGGTCGCCCGGCTCCAGGAAGGCGAGTTCGCCGAGGACGTGCTGATGTCCATGCGGCCGGAGGCCGACGGCCTCAGCCCGCAGTTCCAGGCCGCGCACGAGGCGCTGCTGCGCTCGGTCGTCGAGGCGGTGCAGGCCGAGGAGAGCATGCGGGACTCGGCGCAGCGCGGTGTGGTCAACATCGCGCGCCGTGTGCAGGCGATCGTCCACCAGCAGGCCACCGACCTGCGGGGCATGGAGGACCGGCACGGTCAGCGGCCCGAGTTCTTCGCCGACCTGCTCCGGCTCGACCACGGCACGGCCCTGATCGGCCGACTCGCCGACAGCATCGCCGTGCTCGGCGGCGCGCGTCCCGGCCGCCAGTGGAGCAAGGCCGTCCCGCTCTACAGCGTGCTGCGCGGTGCCATGTCGCGGATCCTGGACTATCAGCGGGTCGAGCTGCACTCGGTCGCCGATGTGGCCGTGGTAGGCCCCGCTGTCGAGCCGCTCATCCACGCGCTCGCCGAACTGCTGGACAACGCCACGCGCTACTCGCCGCCCAAGGCGCGCGTGCACCTGACCGCCGGTGAGGTGCACATGGGCATCGCCATCGAGATCGAGGACGGCGGCGTCGGGCTGAGCGAGGAGGCACGTGCCCGCGCCGAGCGCATGCTCAGCGAGGCGCGGGCCGGGATCGACCTCAACGACCTGGGGGAGACACCGCGCCTCGGACTCGCCGTCGTCGGCCGGGTCGCGCAGGCGTACGACTTCCAGGTGTCGCTTCCGCCGTCCGCCTACGGCGGTGTGCGCGCGGTGCTGTGTGTGCCGAAGAACCTGATCACGACGGCGCCGGCGACCGGCAAGGCGCACGGCATCGGCGCGGCCTCCGGCCCCCGGCCGGTGCCCCGGTCCGGCCAGGACCACGCGCCCGCCGACCCCCGGGCGATCGCCGCGCAGCGCTCGCCCGAGCCGGGGCAGGAGACGCTGACGGCGGTGCCGCCACACGTCGTACCGGATGCCACGTCCGGGCAGGACTTCACGCTGGCGGCGCCCGCCGTCCCGGAGGTGGCCGAGCCCCGTGCGGGCGCCGCGCCGGCGGCGGACGGGGCGGCACACGGCCGCATCTCGTACGCGGGACTGGCGGACATCGCGGCGCCCGACGGTGCGGCAGGTCCCCCGCCCTTCGAAGAGGAGGAGGCCCCGCCCGTGACCGAACGCACGGCCGGCGGGCTGCCGCAGCGGCGCCGCCGCAGCCCCCATCCCAACGCCCGTGGGGCCTTCGGATCGCAGCGCCCCCCGGCGCCGCAGCCGGGCCCCGCCGCCGTCGCCTCCGAGGAGCCCGCGCCCGGAGTGTGGATGGCCGAGTTGCAGAGCGGACTGTCCGGCGGAAAGCCGAAGCCCGCGCCGATTCGCGGTAGTAGCGACACGTCAGACAAGGATGAGTAGCCGATGGAACAGCGCGCGGACATGGACTGGATGCTTAAGGATCTCGCCGAGAGCGTCCCGCAGACCCGGCACATCGTGGTGCTGTCCTCGGACGGCTTGTGCATGGCCCGCTACGACACGGACATGGACGCGGCCGACCGGCTCGCGGCCATCGGGTCGGGCCTGCAGAGTCTCTCCGTAGCGGTCGCCTCCGAGTTCCCGCACAGTGACGGCCGGATGCGGATGGTCGTGATCGAGGTGAGCGGCGGCTTCATGTATCTGATGGCCGCCGGCGCCGGCGCGCACCTGGCGGTGCTGGCCGACGAGGGTGTGGACGCGGGTCTGGTCGGCCAGTGCATGCGTGATCTGGTGGCCCGGATCGGCGCCCATCTGACCAGCCCGCCCCGCAACGACGGACAGGTCCCGTGAGCGAGTCCGACGGGGGCTGGGACGAAGGCGGCCCGGAGCGGCTGTATGTGATCACCGGCGGCCGGGTCGACTCGTCCGAGCAGGCGGGCCTCGACCTGGTGACGCTGATCGTCTCCCGCGAGGAGCCGAAGGTGGGCATGCAGCCCGAGCTGAGCCAGATCCTGCGGATCTGCCGCTCGCCGCTCTCCGTCGCCGAGATCTCCGCTTACCTGATCCTGCCCCCGAGCCTGATCAGCGTGCTGCTCACCGATCTGCTGGCCGACGGACGGGTCGAGGCCCGCTCGCCCGACCCGTCGCTCCCCGACATTGCACTGATAGAGGCGGTAATCCATGGACTTGAGAAGCTCTGAGACGGTCGTCGGGCCTCGGAGCGAGGACCGGCTTCCGTCCTCCGCCGCCTCCGCGGTCAAGATCGTGATCGTGGGCGGCTTCGGAGTCGGCAAGACCACGTTGGTCCGCTCGGTCAGCGAGATCAGGCCGCTGACGACCGAGGAGACGATGACGCAGGCCAGCGCCGGCGTGGACTCTCTGGCCGGGGTCGAGCGCAAGACCGCGACGACCGTGGCGATGGACTTCGGCCGCATCAGCCTGAGCGACGAGCTGGTGCTGTACCTGTTCGGCACCCCGGGCCAGCAGCGCTTCTGGTTCCTGTGGAACGGCCTGTTCGACGGGGCGTTGGGCGCGATCGTGCTGGTGGACACCCGCCGGCTGGAGGTCAGCTTCGATGTGATCGGACGGCTGGAGGAGGCGGGGGTGCCTTTCGTGGTCGCCGTCAACGCCTTCCCCGACGCCGCCTCCTATCCCACGGAGGAGCTGCGCATGGCGCTCGACCTGCCGGGGAACGTCCCGATCGTCACCTGTGACGCGCGGATGCGCGAGTCCAGCCGGGATGTGCTGATCTCTCTGATGCGCTACCTGCGTTCGGTCGCCCTGACCCCCTAGCCGCACTGATCACGGCCAGCCGCACTGATCACGCGGAGAAACGGCGCCCCGCCCCCCGAATGCGCGTTCGGGGGGCGGGGCGCCGTCATGTCAACTCCCCCGCCTTGGGGGATGGTGTCGCGCCCGGCGAGGACCGTGGGGCGGGTCAGGATGGACGGGTCCCAGCGCCGCACCGAGGATCGGGCCATGGAGCAGCAGCAGGAACCGGGCATGGAGCAGCCGAAGGCCCTGTCCAACCGCGCCTTCCTGCTGTGGAGCCTGGGGCTGACCCTGCTGGTCATCGGACTGAGCCTAGTGGCGGGCTCGGAGGTGCGGCTGATCGGGCTGCTGATCTTCCTGCCCGCCGTCGCGTCGAGCGTGGGCACCGTACGGCAGACCATCGCCGCCTCCTGCTGGGCCACGGCCGGCGCGGTCGTCTCCACGGCCCGAGCGCCCCAATACCGGCTCGATGACGGCGTGTTGCTGGTGGTGCTCACCGTGCTCTTCTCGGTGCTCGCCGTCTACGGCTGCCACTGGCGGGTGGCACGGGAGCGGGAGGTGCTGCGGCTGCGCTCGACGGCGGCCGTCGTCCAGCGGCACATTCTGCACCCGCTGCCCGAGCTGACGGCCCAGGCCCTGATCGAGGGCGTCTACGAGCCCGTGCAGGAGGACAAACTGTTCGGCGGGGACATCTACGACGTCGCCGACACCCCCTACGGCACCCGGGTCCTCATCGGCGATGTGCAGGGCAAGGGGCTCTCGGCGGTGGGGGTCGTCTTCGCCGTCCTGGGCGCCTTCCGCGAGGCGGCGCACCGCGAGCAGACGCTGACCGGGCTGGTGGAGTCGCTGGAGACCTCCGTGGTGCGGCACAACGCCTACGCGCGCAGTTCGGGCGAGCCCGAGCGGTTCGTGACGGCGCTGGTGCTCTCCCTGGACGCCGTGGACAACGAGACGGCGCAGGCCGTCAACTGCGGCCATCTCTCGCCCTATCTGCTGGGCCTGCCCGGCGGCCCGCAGGAGGTGCGGCCCGGTGCCGTCAATGTGCCGCTGGGGCTGGCCTCGCTGGTCGCCGAGCCGCGCACCGCCGGCTGGTTCCCGTTTCCGCCCGGTTCGACGCTGCTGCTGTACACGGACGGGCTGTCCGAGGCGCGGGGCGCGGAGGGCACCTACTACCCGGTGGAGCGGCGGCTGGCGGAGCTGACCGGGCCCGCAGACGGCTCGGCTTTGTCCCCCGGCTCCCTCGTCCGGGCCCTGCGGGAGGACGTGCGCGCCTTCAGCAGCCCCCGGGAGCAGGACGACCTCGCCATCCTCACCGTCCACCGCTCCCCCTCGGCGGAACTGCTCTGACTGCGGTGCTCTGACCTGCGGTGCTCCGGCCCCGGTGCTCCGACATCCCGCGGACGCACCACGGGACACACAACGGGCCGTACCGGGGCAGACGCACCGCGGGCCGGCACCCACCGGGGACGACCGGCCCGGCGCGCCGCGCGGGGGAGGTCCGGCGGCCCGCCGTCACAGCGCGCCCGCCAGCAGGGTCGCCCCCAGTACGGCCATGGTCGCGGCGATCAGGGTGTCCAGGACGCGCCAGGCGCCGGGGCGGGCGAAGACCGGAGTCAGGAGGCGGGCGCCGTAGCCGAGCGCGGCGAACCAGCACACGCTGCCCAGCACGGCGCCGAGGCCGAATTCCCAGCGCAGCGCGCCGTGTCCGGCGGCCAGCGAGCCGAGCAGCAGCACGGTGTCGAGGTAGACGTGCGGGTTGAGCCAGGTCATCGCCAGACAGGCGAGCAGCGCCCGGCGGCGTGACCCGGCGCCGGCCCCCTCGGTCGTCATCGCGGCCGGGCGGAGCACACGGCGGGCGGCGAGCACGGCGTAGCACAGCAGGAATCCGCCGCCCGCCAGCCCGGCGAGGGTCAGCAGGGGCGGCCAAGCGGCGACCACGGCCCCGACTCCGGCGACGCCCGCCACGATCAGCACCAGGTCGGAGGCCGCGCAGACCGCGACCACGGGGAGCACCGCCTCGCGCCGGATGCCCTGGCGCAGCACGAAGGCGTTCTGCGAGCCGATGGCGACGATGAGTGAGAGACCGGTGCCGAATCCCGCGGCGGCCGAGGTCAAAGCTGCTGTTCCCATGACACCGACGCTAAGAACCGGCCGATCATAAGTACAGTTACGGATTTTCACGTAACTTGCGCCATGCTTAAGGTACGCCTCTAGAATTCTGCCCATGCCGGTCTCCGACCTTCCCCTGGATCAGGTGCGCACCTTGCTGGCCGTCGTGGACGAGGGCACCTTCGACGCGGCGGCCACGGCGCTGCACCTGACGCCGTCGGCGGTCAGCCAGCGCGTCAAGGCCCTGGAGAGCAGGACGGGCCGGGTGCTGCTGACGCGGACGAAGCCGGTACGGCCGACCGCCTCGGGCCAGGCCGTGGTGCGCTTCGCCCGGCAGGTGGCCCAGCTGGAGCGGGACGCGCGCGCCGAGCTGGGGGCGAGCGGCCCGGACGAGCCGGCACCGGTGCCGGTCGCGGTGAACGCGGACTCGCTGGCCACCTGGTTCCTCCCCGCCCTGACGAGGTTGCCCGAGGACCTGCGGCTGTGCTTCGAGCTGCGCCGTGAGGACGAGTTCCACAGCACCGCGCTGCTGCGCGAGGGCGTGGTGATGGCGGCGGTGACCTCCTCCGCCGAGCCGGTGGCCGGATGTTCGGTACGGCGGCTGGGGCGGATGCGCTATCTGCCGGTGGCCGCGCCCGGATTCGTGGAACGACACCTTCCCGGCTGGCCCCGGGCCCCGCTCGCGCGGCTGCTGCCGCGCGCGCCGGTCGTGGTCTTCGACCGGCGCGACTCCCTCCAGGACCAGTTCGTCCGCGAGCTGACCGGAGGCCGCGGCGCCGGGCCGCGGCGCCAGTATGTACCCACCTCGGAGGGGTTCGCGGAGGCCGTCGAGGCCGGGATGGGCTGGGGCCTGGTGCCCGAGCCGCAGGCCGGGCCGCGGCTGCGCGCGGGGACGTACACCCTGCTGACGCCCGAGCGTGGCAAGGACGTCCCGCTGTTCTGGCAGCAGTGGAAGCTGGACTCCGCACCGCTGGCCGCCACCACCGAGGCGGTCCTGGCCGCGGCGGCCGAGTCGCTGTATCCCTGAGTCGCTGCATCCGCGAATCCCTGTATCGCCGACCCGCTGTAGCGCTGTCCCGGTGCCTCTCTGAAGCCCTGTGTCTCTGAGGCACCGCACCCCTGACCGCGGCAGGACCTCTTTCGATGTCAGCCTCGGCCTTCTTCCCGCGCGCGAACCCCTCGGCCTCCCCCGGCCGCCGCGCGCGCGTGAGGCTGTCGATCGACCAGTGCGGCGAAGAGTGCCGCCAACAAGGCGAGCGATGCCGACGTCAGCAGCAGAGCCAGCAGGATGCGGATCGAACTCGTGGCGTTGAGAGAGGGGCCGACGGCCGAGGAGATCAGCGCGCCTCCTCCGATGGACATGGCGGCGGACAGACCTGTTGCGGTGCCCGCGAGCTCGTCGTGTTCGGACATCACTCCCATGTTGACGACGGGTGAGGTCAAGCCATTCCCTATTCCGATGAACATGCACGAAACGAAGAACAGGAACGGGGGGGGTTCGTGCAGCATGGCGAGGACCAAACCGGCCGTCAGTCCGGCACACGTCACGATGCGGGCATAGACAAGAAAGTGGCTCCGGAAGACGCGGGAAGCCCAGATTCCGGTCAGATAGCTGCCTATGACGAACCCGCCCGGGACCAGGGCCATGTAGAGCCCCAACGCGACACTTGACCCGCCGAATTGACCGCTCATGGCCAGAGGCGCTCCTCCGAGGAAGACATAAAGCGTCCCCGTCGAGCAGGCCATGCAGAGGGTGTAGGCCCAGAACCGGGCCGAACCCAGCAATCGCCGGAACGAAGCGAGCGGGCTCCCCTTCGAGGCTCCCGAGGGCTGCGACGTCTCCTGAAGTTGCCGCCTCGACGCCACAAGGACCGCCCCCCCGAGGAGAGCGAGGACGACGAAGATCGCGCGCCATCCGGACAGTTCGTTCAGAACTCCGCCCACAGTGGGCCCGAACATCGGGGCAAGCGCCCAGCCCATGCCGGCGAAGCCGATCTCCTTTACCGCATCGCGCCCGCTCGACGTTTCTTTGATGACGACCATCGCCACCGAAAAGCACGCGGCGATCGCAGCCTGAAAGGTGCGGCAAACGAGGAAGAATTCAATATTGGGTGCCAGCGCGCATCCGATGGACGCAACGATGAAGATCGAAACAGATGTCAGCGCGACCGGACGGCGTCCGTAACGATCGGACAGAATACCCGAGACGGCTTCGGTCAGGGCGGTTGCGATGGCGTATCCCGCAACCGAAAGATTGACCAGGGCAAAACTGGTGTCGAACTCCTCCGCGATATCCGGAAGTGCTGGGAGGTAGATGGTCACGGGAAGCACCGACATGGCGGTGAGTGCGATGAAAATGATGCGACGAGGCGGAGTCATGGAATTTTGTGCGTCAACAGACCTGGACATGCCGCTTTCTTCCTCGTGCTTGTGTCGTACCCGTTGGTCTGGGTGGTCGTGGATTCCCTGAATCCGTCCCACCACCGGCCGGGTGGCAGACCTTACGCACCTTCACCATCGGCAGCCGCGCTGTACCGGCGGCTTGCCGTCGGGTTCAACCACCTTCAGCACCTTCGGGAGACTGCTCAGCTGCTCGGTCATCTGTTCCAGTGAGGATTCGTCGATGCTCGCCACGATCGTCAGCCACGAGATGCCGCGCTGCGCGGCCTCTCCCACCGCGAGCGAGTCGATGTTGCAGCCCTGCCGGCTGAACAGCCCCGCCACCTCCGCCAGGGCGCCGGGCTTGTTCGCCACCATCATCGACAGCGTCTGTTTTCTCATCAGCACTCTTCCTCGGAGTCTGTCGGACGTCGCTTCCGAACCGTGCTATTCGAGTACCGTCAGGTCGCCGATGTCCCGGCGGCAGTAAAGGCCACGGAACCGTATCCGGTCGATGTTCCGGTACACGCGCTCCCTGGCCTCCTGGAACGACTTCCCGCGCGCGATGAGGGTCAGGACCCTGCCGGTTGAAACGGTGGGATTTGGTTCGTCCGGCATGCACTCCGCGAGCGGCCACACATCCTCATCCAGTTCTGCCAGGCCGAACATCGACTCGCCGATCCCCTCACTGGAGAACGGATAACCGGACGTGGTCAACGTGACGGCAACGGAATAGGGCTCTGCCTCTTCCCACTCAAGCTCCAGCGAGCTGAGCTTGCCGTCCTGAAGCGCGGTGGCCATCTCCAGTCCGCTTGTCTTTGCCAGCGCCAAGAGAGTCGGGAATTCCGGCATTCCTGGCCGCACGTTGTATTCGAGTGCGATCGGGCCGTCCGATGTCATCATGACGCCGATATAGAGAACGAATCTGTATTCGATGCCTTCGCGCGACAACCCGTCCATCGTCGGCTCGATGATCCTCGACCGCAGGTCGGCCATCAGATCCGGGTCCCAGTCGGCAGCCACGGCAATGGCGCCGATCCCCGCAGTGTTGGGGCCCTTGTTGCCTTCCAGGAGCTGCTTGTAGTCCCTCACCATGGGGAAGACCTTGTAGTCGGCCCCGTCGACCAGAACATGGACCGAGAATTCACGCCCCTCAAGCCTCTCCTCCAGGACCAGGCCCGGTGGAGCTGCTATGTCTTCAAGGTGGGCGGACAGCCGGCGGACGGCATCGATCGCCTCTTGGAGAGTGTCGGGAACACTGCAACTGAATGCAATTTCGTCCAGATAGCAGCTCGCCTTGACGACGAATCGCCGGTCCGCCCAGTTGCTGATCAGAAATCTTTCCGCCTCGGCAGCGCCAAAGAAGGGCTCACTGTACGCACAGGCCACCCCGTGCCGCTGCATGAACGCTTTCGCCTGAACTTTGCTGTTCTCGAGGAAGGTTCCGGAGGAGGAAACCCCTGATACGCGGAATCCGGCAGCCCGGAAAACTTCCACATGACCGGCCTGGAACTGTTCGATCGCCAGCATGATGACGGTGTCCACGTTATGTTCCCTGGCGGCCGTAATCGCTTCGTCTACGCCGTTGACGCGCACGGTCCGCGGACTGCGTTCAAGGTATCGGTTCCGGCCGTAAATGCAGCACAGCAAATCATCGGCTCGGGTCCCGACGCGCCAGCTCTGCTCGCAGAACGCCTGCTCTTTCGCGTTACCTTCCCCGAACAGCATGAATCTGGGCATTGCGAATACCTCGAGCTTTGAGTTCCGAGACACGTGGCCTGAGGCATTATCGAGCCTGCGACACCGGGCGGCAACCCCCTGGAACCGTTCGTCAGGAGGGCGTCGGATTGGCCAGATTCTGCCGTCCTCGCCGCAGTGTCGGATTGACACGGAAAGGCTGCGCTTAGTTTCCCTGGCCATGGCTTCAACACAGAGCAGCGAGCATGCCACCCAAGAATGATCAAACCGGTCATTCACGGGAGTCGCATTTTAGATCAATCTCGGGCAAATACCTGCTCCGAAGATTCCGCTTTTTTCGGCCTTCCTGGCCTGATTTTTTCGCCGGACGATCTCTTGACAGTTCCTCAGGGCTCCCATTAATTTTTTTGGAAACCCCTTCTCGGAAGGAGCCAAGCACGTGCAACCGCGCTTAGAGCGACTCGAGCCAATGCTGGGGAGTCCCCTTTTTGAGAGTTTACTCTGGGGACATGAGTATGATCTCAGTGGCTTGGACGAGGATTTGCGGGAGCGGATCGAAGCGGGGCAGTTCAAGCGGATCGTCTTCTACGGGATGGGCTGCTCGTCCGTGGTGTCGGACATCGTGAAGGGTTTCTTTCTGTCCGAGCGCATTCCCGTTCAGGTCCAGGTCATCAACGACTACGACCTCGACTGGTTCGTCGACAGAGAGGTCATGAAGGACCCGTCCACGCTGACGATCATCGTCTGCTACAGCGGCTGGTCGGTGGAACCCTGTCTGTTCTACGACACCATGCGGGAGATGACCGGCAACCGGAACCTGATTGTTCTCACGGGCGGCGGCAAGATCGCTGGTCTGTGCCGGGAGAACGGCAGCTCGCTGATCCAGTACAAACTGCGGCACGCCGACCGGGAGTACCCCCTGTACCACGTGCAGCAGTTCTTCGCGATCTTCCTCGACCTCTTCCACAAACTGGGCATCACCCCACGCCCGTACCGGGAGGGGCTGGAGGAGTCGGTCGAGTTCCTCAAGAACACGTTCGACGACAGCACGCTCCAACGGGCCCAGGACATCGCCGAGAAGCTGAGAGACAGTCGGATCGTCCTGCTGGGCACCGCGGACTGGTATGTGACCCTGCTCAAGCAGACGACCATGTTCTTCAACGAGATCGCGATGGTCCCGACCCACCGCAATCTGCTCCACGAGTTCAGCCACACCGAGGTCGCCGCGTACTCCGACCCATCCGCCAAGCAGGCCCTGGTCGTGTTCCGCGACTCCGAGGCGGACGACTACACGCGGAAAAAGATCCAGACACTGGAAGGACTGTTCGGGGACAAGGGCGTCGCCCAGAACAAGAACATCGAGTTCGTCACCGTCGACCTCGATCAGGAGGACTTCTTCAAGAAGTTCTTCTTCGGCCATTTCTTCACCGTCTACATCGCCTACTACCTCGGTCTCCACGCCGACGTGACCGGGCGGGACCTCATCTCTGTCGCGGCGGGCAACCCGTGGTGGAGCCAGCGCTCGATCGAGCTGTTCCCGAAGTGCGTCGACATCCCGTCGAGCCTCGAACCGAAGCCCGCCGAGTCCACCGAGTCCGCCGCCGTCGGATGACAGGTCGCCTCTCTCCATGACGTACAAGCCGCTCGCTCTCATCACCGGGGGAAGCCGCGGCATCGGTCACTGCCTGGTGCTGTCGTTCCTCACGGACACGGACGTGCTCAACGTGTCGAGAACGCCTGCCCAGGAGACCGGGGGCTCCGCTCGGTGCGAGCCGCACGAACTCCACAACCTGAGCGTGGACCTGGCGGACGTGGCACTCATCGAGCCATGCCTGAGGACATGGTTCGACGCGCACCCGGACCACCGGGTCACGACGCTCATCCACAACGCTGCGGTGTCGCCCCTGGGATGGCTCCACGAGCTCTCCCCCGACGAGGTCGACCAGGCATTCCGGGTCAATGTGTACGCACCGCTGTCCATCACGGCATCGCTGGTGAGAGCCGCGCGCTTCGCGACGGACGGGGCACGCGTGGTCTACGTCACCTCATCCCTGGCACGTCCGGTGCCCGAACTGTCCTTCGCCTGTCTGGGGCTGTACAGCATGACCAAGGCCGCGCTGAGCAGGATGGCCCTGGTCCAGAGCCGCGAGTTCGCGCTCACGGCACCCCATCTCACCGTTGCCCGCGCCCACCCCGGCATCGTCGACACCGAGCTTCAGCGCGATCTGCGCCGACACCCGCGCATGGACCCGGCCTTCGCCGTGAAGACCGCCGGCCTTCCGCCCTTCCAGGCGGGTGAGTGGCATGACCGCTCGCCCAAGGACCATATGCGGACCATCTCGGCCGAGTTCTCCGCCGAGTTCATCGAATGGGTGGCCAGAACCCCGGACGCCACCTCCGAGGAATACGACTTCTACCACGCCGAAGAGTTTCACGCCGCCCGGCGCGATGTGAGACATCGATAGGGAATCGACGACATTGAAGCGGGGTTTTTCATGAGTCACCTCGTCTTCGTGGAGACATCCGGGTCGGGCGTCAACGCAATCGACTACGCCAAGCAGGCCGGTCACACCGTGACCTATCTGTATTCGCCCCGGTACGACTTCACGGCGTCGCCGCACCAGCGCCGCCTCGCGCGGAAACTGGCGGACCACACCGCCGAGATGCGCGATGTACGCGCCCCCGAGGACCTGCTGGCCGTGCTACGGGCAGCGGGAACCCGGCCCGGCGAGGTCGACGCGGTCCTTTCGACGCTCGCCTTCTGCATCCCGCAGGCCGCCTCGCTGGCCGCCCTCATCGGCGCTCGCGGCACACCCCCGGAAGGCGTCGCCACCGCCCGCGACAAGAGCCGCTGCCGACGCGCACTCGACGAGGCCAGCGTTCCGAGCCTCGCCTTCTCGGTGGCCGGCTCCGAGGACGAAGCCCTCGCCGCGGCCTCCCGAATCGGCTATCCGGTCATCGTCAAACCGGTCCTGGGCGTCGGAAAGGGCGCGACCACCATCGCCCGTGAACCCGCGCGGATACGCGCCCACTTCGCCGGCCTGACCGGCGACCTGGAGCACCTCCCCGCCGGCATGTCGGCACACTTCGATGAGCGCTTCATCGTGGAGGAACTCGCCATCGGCGACCTGTACTCCGTCGAAGTCGCCTCCGACGGCCGTTCGTTCGTGCCACTGGTCTCCACCATCCAGAAGACCGGGCTGCACAACCCCGTCCTGGAACTGGGGTGCACGGTCCCCGCCACGCTCGACGACACCGTGGAACGTGAACTCGGCGACTACGCCGCACAGGTGTGCCGGACCCTCGGCCTCACTCTGGGCATCTTCCACGTCGAGATGATCCGCACCGACCGGGGCTTCCGGCTGACCGAGGCCAACCCGCGGATGGCCGGCGGCGCCCTGCCCGAGACGGTCAACGCCGTCGCCGACCGGGACATGTTCGCGATCCTGGTGGACCTCTACCTCGGCCGGGACGTACCACTCGCCCCGCTGCGGCTCGGCGGCGCCGTCTCCCACTCCCTCCTCGCCGCCGCCGAGACCACGACCGTGCGCGACGATCTGGCACCGGACTGGTTCGACCCGTTCCTCGACCGGCTGCACTCCGGGTGGGCGCGCCTGGAGCCCGGCAACCGCGTCGATGCCATGCGGGGCAACTTCGACCGGTTCGGGATGATCCGCGCCGTCGACACGGATCCAGCGCGGGCGGAGGAGACCTGCGCCGCGGTCAAGGCGGACATCGAACGCTGTCTGGGCATCGCCCTCGCACCGGAAGCCGGGCATCGAAACCCTTTGCCGGCCGGGCCCGCTCGCGGCGTATGACTCGGGATGCCCATGAGCCGATCGGTCACTCGGCAGGTACGCGCAAGCCCTCTGGTCAGTAGGAGCAAAGCCGATGAAGAACGTAGCCGACGCTGAAGCGTCCTGGGCCGCCTCCGGGCCGAGCCGGAAGGAGGACACCACCTCAGGCGTATGGAGCTGCAACGAGTGGGATCCACTGAAGGAGGTCATCGTCGGAAATCCCCTCAATGCGCGCTTTCCTCATCTCGACAAGAGTTCGCACGCCGCCGAGTACGCCCATCTGCCATCCGATCAGATCCCGACCGGCGCGATCCCGGCGCGGATCGTCGAGGAAGCCGAGGAAGATCTCGCGGCGACAGTCCAGCATTTCGAAGGTCTCGGCATCGTCGTCAAGAGGCCCGACACCTGGCCGCACGACCAGGAGGTCACCACGCCGTTCTGGTCGACGAAAGGCTTCTACAACTACTGTCCACGGGACATCTTCCTGGTCGTGGGAGATCAGATCATCGAGACGCCCAACACCATCCGTGGGCGCCTGCTGGAGTCGTACAGCTATCGAAAGATCATGGTGGAGTACCTCAGAGCGGGCGCCAAATGGTACAGCGCCCCGAAGCCCATGCTGCTGGACAGCCTCTTCGATGTCGATCACGCACACCCCGCTCCGAAGAATCACGAGCCGGTCTTTGACGCCGCCAATGTTCTGCGCTTCGGGCGCGATCTGCTCTACTTGATCAGTTCGACCGGCAACGAGTTGGGCGCGCAATGGCTCCAGACCGTCCTGGGAGACGAGTTCAAGGTCCACGTCTGCAGGATCGACTACCAGGGCAGCCATATCGACACCTCGGTGGTGGCGCTGCGTCCTGGATTGCTGCTGTGCAACCCGGAGCGGGTCAAGCGGGAAATGCTCCCGTCGATCTTCGACGACTGGGAGATCATCTACAGTCCGCCGATGGTCGGCGCCGATCGATTCGACAGCGACTACCTGTCGAACGCCATCGGAAGCAGCTGGATCGATATGAACCTCTTCAGCATCAGCCCCGAACTCGTCGTCGTGGACCGTGACCAACTGCCGCTGATCAGGCTCCTCGAAGAGCACGGTATGGAGGTCGCGCCGCTGAAGCTTCGTCATGCGCGCATGTTCGCGGGCGGGTTTCATTGCACCACCTTGGACACCAGGCGTGAGGGCACTCTGGAAAGTTACTTCGGGTGAACGGGCGCGTGGGCGAAAGGGAGACGGGGAGAGGAGAGGGGGCTTGATGAGCGGCGGAGTCATCCAGTCGTACTGGCCGAACTTCATCGACGGAGCATTCTGTAACGGCGGCGCGGGCCGGATCACGGTGGAGGACCCCAGCACGGGCGGCCCCTTGGCGGAGCACGCCCTTGCGGACGCGGACGACGTCGGCCGAGCGGTCGCCGCGGCGCGGCGGGTGCACCGGTCCGGCGCGCTGGCCGACATTCATCCGATGGAGCGCGGCCGAATGGTCCGCGCGATGGGCGAGTACCTCGCCGACAACATCGATGAAGTGAAGCGCACCATCACCCTGGAGCAGGGGAAGCCGCTGTTCGAAGCCGAGGCGGAAGTGCGAATGGCTGTCCGCCTCTTCGAGTATTTCGGATCCATGGCCGAGTCGTTGGAAGGGCGTTCCGTTCCCTGCGACGGCACCCGCTTCGATTTCACGGTGTACAAACCGTTCGGTGTCTCGGCGCAGTTCATTCCCTGCCATTACCCGGTGTACATTCCGTCGCGCACGCTTGCGGTTGCCCTGGCGGCTGGGAACGCATGCGTCATGAAGACCTCCGAAATGGCTCCCATCTCCGTCTCCTGGCTGGCACTCGCCGCGCAGAAGGCCGGGTTCCCCGACGGCGCGGTCAACATATTCTGCGGGAGGCGTGCCGATGCGGGGGCCGCTCTCGCCCGGCACCCGGACATCGATCACCTGGTGTTCATCGGACAGGCCGACGGGGCCAGCGCGGTCCTTGCCGACACATCCAGAACAATCATTCCCAGCATCGTGGAGGTGGGAGGTACATCCCCGACCATCGTCCACGAGGACGCGGATCTCGACGACTTCGTCGCCGAAGCGCGAATGGGAACGTACCTGAATGCCGGGCAATTCTGCTGCGGCATGTACCGCATCATTGTGCACGAGTCCCGCCACGAAGAACTCCTCGACCGGTCGGCCGCCTTGGCGGAGAGTCTGACGGTCGGCCCCGGAATGGAGAGCGGAGACGGCGAATTCAAGCCGTACATGGGGCCGTTGGACAGCGAGGCACAGCTCGACCGGGTGCTGGGCATCGTCGAGGACGCGACGCGGGCCGGGGCGAAGAACGTCACGGGCGGTACCCGGCTTCCGGGCGAGGGTTCCTTCCTCAGGCCCACAGTGCTCCGTGACGTCGAACCACATATGCGCGTGGCCACTGAGGAAGTCTTCGGGCCGGTGATGGCGGTCATGAAATTCAGCGAGGAGAGCGAAGCGATCGAACTCGCCAACGGCGCCGGCCACAGTGGCTTGATGTGCAGCGTCTTCACCCGCGACCTCGGGCGGATGCTGCGGGCCGCGAACAGCGTGCGGGCCGGACATATCGTTGCCAATCAATCCATCATCGGAGGCGCGGAAGTCCCGTTCGGCGGCTTCGGCCGCGGCGGCTACGGGAGTCTCAAAGGCCGGGAGGCGCTCATGGGTCACGTCCAGAGAAAGAACGTCTGCCTCAACATTTGAGGCACTCCAGCCGCCCCGGCCGCACTGACGCGCGCGACATGGGCCGGGCGCCGACCACCAGCCCGGCCAGCACTTCCGGCTTCCGGCCTCCGGGGGCAGGGCACGGCACCCCTGCCCCCTCGACCTCGCGGTGCCGCGTGGTCACCCGGCGATCGGGGTGGCGCCCGGCGCGGCAACGGGCAGGTTCCAGAGCCGTCCCGACGGCCTGAGCCGAAGGCAGACTCACCCCATCGCGCGGGACGTGCACTCCCGGACACGACGCGCCACCGTCTCACCGGAACCCCGTGACACCGACCACCACCGCCCCGCGCCCCGCGGTCGTCGGACAACCGTCTCCGAAAGCACCCGATGAAGCAGCCCCCACAGCTCATCCGGCCCGAGATGCTCGGCAGGCCCCCTCGCGCTGCCCTCCTCCGCAGGCCCGATGCGCCGGTTCACCAGAGAGAGGGGGTGCAAGTACCCACCGGCACGAGCCGGTTGGCTACGGGTATCGTCGGCCGGACGACCGGAGGAGGACCCCGCGATGACACCCGGCACACCCGGCGCACCCGACACGTCCGGCGCACCCAGGGCCTCCGGGACTCCCGACGGTTCCGGGGCTGCCGGCCGGGGCCGGCTTCTCGCGGTGAGCGATCTGCACGTGGGGATGGCGGACAACCGCCCCCTCGTCGAGTCGCTCCGCCCCTCCTCGGACGAGGACTGGCTGATCGTCGCCGGGGACGTGGCGGAGGTGGCCGACGAGGTGGAGTGGGCCCTGCGGCTGCTCGCGAGCCGGTTCGCCCGCGTGATCTGGACGCCGGGGAACCACGAACTGTGGACGCCCCGGCAAGACCCCCTCCAACTGCGCGGCACGGCGCGCTACACACACCTGGTGGAGCTGTGCCGCCGGCTCGGGGTCGTCACCCCCGAGGACCCGTATCCGGTGTGGCGGGGAGCGGGCGGGCCGGTGGCCGTCGCCCCGGTGTTCGTGCTGTACGACTACACGTTCCGGGTGGCCGGCACGGCGACGAAGGAGGAGTCTCTGGCCCGCGCCTACGACGCGGGGGTCGTGTGCTCGGACGAGTATCTGCTGCACCCCGACCCGTACCCCACCATCGACGCCTGGTGCGCGGCCCGGGTGGCCGGGACGCGGCGGCGGCTGGAGGAGCACGACCCGCAGACGCCGCTGGTGCTGGTGAGCCACTGGCCGCTGGTGCGGGAGCCGACCTCGGTGCTGTGGTACCCGGAGTTCGCGCAGTGGTGCGGCACCGAGCAGACGGCCGACTGGCACACGCGCTACAACGTGGCTGCCTCGGTCTACGGCCATCTGCACATCCCCCGCACCACCCACTACGACGGTGTCCGCTTCGAGGAGGTCTCGATCGGCTACCCGCGCGAGTGGCGACGGCGCGGCCATCCGCGCGGTCTGCTGCGGCAGATCCTCCCCGAGCCGCCGCAGGAGGCGGCCGGGCCCGCGACGGCGTAAAGCGGGCCCCCCGCCCTCGGCCGTCGCAGCCGCGCTCTTCAGCGCGGCCTCGCCGCCGCTCGCTGTCCCGGCCGCCCCTCAACGTCCCGCCGCGTGCAGCTTTCCGGACAGCCGGCGGGCGACCGGCAGCATTCCGGCCGGGAGCGCCAGCAGCAGGGCGAGGGCATACCCGGACACGCCGGCAGCGGAGCCCGGCCCCAGAGTGCCGCCCAGCGCGAGCGTCAAGCCGGTGACCGAGACCAGCGCGGGCCCGGCGTACCAGAGCACGAAGACGACCACGCTGGGGTCGCCGAACGGCGTCGGGACACCGAGGAACAGCAACTCGGTACGGACCGGGCCGCGCACCGCGGCGAGAACGGCCGCGGCGGCGAACGTCAGGGCGCACAGCGGCATCAGTGCCAGCGCGCGCGTCCCGCCGTTGAGCGCGAACGGAACAGCCGCCAGCAGCGCGAGCAGACCGCCCGCCAGTGCCGGTACGAGCGCGTGGTGCAGCATCAGCGTCGCGAAGCGGAACGACGACCAGGACGAGCGCCGCAGGTCGTCGGCCTCCAGCCGGGCCGGTTCCGCCAGCTTGCCGACCCCGAGGTAGCCGAACAGCAGCGCGGCGGCCAGCAGCACGGTGCGGCTGACCGGCGAGTGGAGCGAGGCGGCGAGCCCGGCCAGGCCCGCGCCCGCCGCCGTCCACAGCGCCGCGCCGCCCAGCCTGCCGGGCGACCGGAGGAGGGCTGCCGCATCGCGCCACACCACCACCAGGCGCCGGTTGCGGGGCATCGGCAGTCGCAAGCGCCCGGACCGGCTCCCCTGTCCGCCCAGCGCCTCGGAGACCGCGAGCCGGGCCGCGCGCAGCTCGGCCGACCACAGCACGGAGGCGACCGTCGCCGCGGTCGCGGCCCTGGCCCGCAGCAGCCGGGAGGGGACGCTCGCCGCACCGCGGTGGGCGTGCCAGAGCGCCGCGAGCGTGCAGGAGGCCAGGAGCACGACCGCCACCGGCCAGGCCCCGGCCGTGCCGCTCGCCGGTACGCGCACCGCGTGCACGACGGGCACCACGGCCCAGCCCCAGGGCCCGGACCACAGAAGGCATGCCTCCGGCACGCCCGACCGCCCTCCGGTTGCGGCCCACGCCGCCGCTGCCGCGAGCGCCGCCAGCAGCAGCACCGCGTACGGCGTCAACCTCCGTACGAGGTGAGCCTGTTGGGGGCGCCGTTCCACGTGGAGGCCCAGGGAGACCGCGAGCAGCGGCAGGCAGACCCCGGCGGGCAGGCAGAGCGCGAGCGCCTCGCCCAGCGGCGCCAGTCCGGCCAGCCACAGCAGTGCGGCCCCGCCTTCGGCGCCCAGCACACCGGCGGTCAGCGCGAGAGCGGCGGTGAGCCGGAAGGCCGGACGCAGCACCCTGGCCCGGTCCACCGGCTGATCCAGCAGCCAGGCCAGTGCGGGGCGCGGCACGATCACCGGGCCGCGCCACAGCGCGTCGCGCGCGGCGGCCAGTGCGAAGGCGAAGGCCGCGAGCACGAGAGCGGTGGGCAGCGCGCGGCGCAGCGCCTCGGCGGTGTCGCCCTGCGCCGCGGCATATTCGAGCTGCCGGGCGAAGCGGTAGCCGAGTGTGCTGCCGTAGCCGAGGACGAGCAGGAACAGGGTGTAGGCCAGGACGCCGAGTTCGCGATTGCGCCTGCCCCGGTGGTCCCGGCGCAGCTCGCGCAGCCGGCGCAGCGTCTCGGGCGTCCGGTCGAGGTCGGGGGTCCAGCCCGCGCCGTCGTCCTCGCCGTCGTACTCGCTGTCGTACTCGCTGTCGGTCCTGGCCCTCGCGTCGGTGAGCAGCGCTCTCCTCGACGTCTCGTCCGGCGCGGTCACGCCAGGCCGCCGTGCGGGTCGAGGACCGCGGCGGGCTCCCCCGCCGCGACGACCTCGCCGTCCTCCAGGACGACGACGTGGTCGGCCACCGCGTGGACGAGTTCGGCCTGGTGGGTGGCGAGCAGCACGGCCACGCCGTCGTCCTTCTCGCCGTTCAGCAGGTGGACGAGGCGTCCACGTGCGCCCGGGTCGAGGCGCTGTTCGGGCTCGTCGAGGAGGAGCAGGTCGCGGGGGCGCACGAGCGCGGCGGCGAGCGTCAGGGCCTGGATCTGCCCGGACGAGAGCGCCGAGGGCAGGTGGTGGGCATGCGCGCTCAGGCCCCGGTCGGCCAGCACCTGGCCGATCCACGCGTCGGCACCGGCGATGTCGTGGGCCACAGCGATCAGTTCGAGGTGGTCGCGCACGGTCAGGTCCGGATAGAAGGCGACCGTGTCGCCCGCGACGGCGACACGGGCCCGCACCTCCGGGTCGTCCTCGTCGATGGGCCTTCCGTCGAACAACACCCGCCCGGTACTGGGCATATCGCGCCCGGCGGCGATGCGCAGCAGCGTGGACTTGCCCGACCCGTTGTGTCCGAACAGCACGGTGCACGTGCCCCGGTCCACATCCAGGTCCAGCGGGTGCAGCGCCTGGAGCTGCCCGTAGGCCCTGCTGACCCCGCGCAGCCGCAGCAGGGTTCCGGCCCCTGCTTCCTGGCTGCCCCGGCCTCGGGGCAGCGGGCCCGGCCTAGCCACGGTGGCGGTCGCGGGGCCGGGCGAACACCGTTATCTCGTGGCCGAGGAAGGTGTCCTGCCGGGAGGGGGCGAAGCCGAGCCGCCCGGCGACGCGGGCCGAAGCGGTGTTGACAGGGTCGATCATCGCGGTGAGGTACGGGACATCGAGGCGGGCGAGCCCCCACTCGACCACGGCGCGGGCCGCCTCGGTGGCGTAGCCGTGCCCCCAGGCGGCCGGCCGGAGGGTCCAGCCCGCCTCCACCTCGTCGAACTCCGCCCAGTAGTTGAGCCCGCAGCGGCCCAGGAACTCCCCCGTCGCCTTGAGTTCGACGGCGCACAGGCCGTGCCCGCGCGTGGCCCATTGCCCCTCGATGTCCGCGATGCGCTCCCGCGCCTGCTCGCGGGTGTATGCGGGGGTGAACCGGTGGACGAGCGGGTCGGATTGCAGCTCGACGAAGAGGTCCAGGTAGTCGGCGGTCAGCGGTCTGAGGACCAGCCGCTCCGTGGTGATCACGGCCTCGGGCCTGCGCTCGGGAGGCTTCATGGCCGTCATGCTCTCAAACGGACCCGGGGGTGGTCCGGCGGGCCCGAGGGTGGTCCGGGCCCGGACAAAGTTGAACCGATGACTGTTGTCTTTCGTAGTCGTCGGCGAGAGGTGTCGCTGGACACACGGGCACAACAGCCGCATGACAGGGGCCTGGTGTATCCCCTTCCCACGCCGGGCCACCGCAGAAAGGACAGTGGAAGACGATGACCGCCCCTCCCCCTGATGACACGAATTATTCTGATGACCCGTATTCTTCTGATGATGAATACAAGATGGTGGCAAAGTCGGGCAACCAAGCCAGGCTGAACCGCGAACGACCCGAACTGAGCCGGTTGAGAATCCCGGGTGCTTCCCAGGAAGTCGATAATTCCAGAGCGGCTTCCCCCTCCCCAGTGGCCGAGGACCATTCACCCACAGTCGGGCCTGACGCTCCAATGTTCGCCCGTTATGCCCCCGGCCCGGATTCCCCCGTGCTCGGGCCACCCGGCATGAATCCACGGCCCGCTCCCGCCGAGCAGAACCCGGCGCAAGCGAACACGCAGTCCCCTGACACGAGCACCGGGCCCGCAGCGCGCGAACAGCCCGCTCCCAAGGACAAGTACAGCCTCTATCCGGACCCCAAGCTGAGCGACCCCAGGCACCTGACCGATTCGTTGCCCCAGGCCGCCCTGAGCAATGAGGCCCGCGCGCTCCTGGCAAGGACCCCGCGTCCGCAGCAAAATGCCGCCGCTCCCAACCCGGACCGCACCAGCAAAATGGCCAAGGCATGGGCGAAGATAAAGCCCAAGGGCCATGGCCGCTCAAAGTGAAAGCTACCGCTTGCGACGGAGCCGAGTCCGCCCCTGTCAAAGACAACTGACCCGCCCCGCCCGGCGGTTACCGGCCTTGCCCGGAGCGGCTCGGCAAGGGAAAGCCGCCCCGGGTGAGCGAGCGCCGTCGCCAGGACGGCAGGTGTGGTCCGCCACCGCGCCGACGGGAGGGTGGCGGACACACTTGCCGTCCGATCGGTCAACGCCCGGCGTCAGTCAGCGCACGGCGCGGCGAACGCGGCGAGCAGCGCGGCGGTG
Organism: Streptomyces axinellae; assembly: GCF_039532135.1. NCBI lineage: Bacteria > Bacillati > Actinomycetota > Actinomycetes > Kitasatosporales > Streptomycetaceae > Streptomyces > Streptomyces axinellae. The sequence continues at coordinate 202,576 of NZ_BAAARJ010000006.1, read as the reverse complement.
AGCGCCGAGCGGGTGACCATGCCGGAGACGGTGGCGTGTTCGGAGCGGGCGTGGGCGCCGCCGCCGACGGCGCCGAGGCCGTCGAGTACGGGAGTGCCCGCCGACTGGGCGAAGTTGCCGTCGCTGGCGCCGCCGACCGAAGCCTCGCGCAGGTCGAGCCCGAGGGGCGCGGCACAGCGGCGGGCCAGGTCGTAGAGGGCCGCCACGTCCGGGGTCCGCTCGAAGACGGGGCGGTTCCAGTCGCCCGTCAGCGCCAGGCGCGTGCCCGGCAGCGCGGGCTCCAGCGCGGCGAGTTCGTCGGCGATGCGGCGCTGTTCGCCGGACTGGGCGACCCGTACGTCGAGGTCGGCGACGGCCTCGCCCGCCGTGACGTTGCTGCGCGTCCCGCCGTGCAGGACACCGACGTTGACGCTGGTGCCCGCGTCGTGGTCGGCGAGCGCGGCCAGCCGCAGGGTCTGGTGCGCGGCCTCGTGGACCGCGCTCGCGCCCGCCGTGGGGTCGAGTCCGGCGTGTGCCTCCTCGCCGTGGACGGTCAGCCGGAAGAGGCCGACGCCCTTGCGCGCCGTCTTGACCGCGCCGTCGGCGCTCGCCTCGAAGACGAGTGCCGCGCGGGAGCGGCGGGCCTCGGCGATGATCTCCTCGCTGGAGGCCAGGCTGCCGGTCTCCTCGTCGCCGTTCAGCAGCAACGTGCAGGCGGGGCGCGGCAGTCCGAGCGCGTCCAGGGCGCGCAGCGCCCACACCAGTTGCACCAGCCCGGACTTCATGTCGAAGACGCCGGGCCCGGTGATCATGTCGCCGTCGCGGGTGAAGGGCCATGCGGCGAGGGTGCCGCCGGGCCAGACGGTGTCGTAGTGGCACAGCAGCAGCAACGGCGGCTGCGCCTCCTGCGGTTCGGCGTCCCGCTCCCCCGCTCCCGGCCCGGTGGCCGCGTACCGGCGCACGAGGATGTCGCCCGCGCCGTCCCTGGGCAGCAGTTTCTCCTCCTGCGGGGCGCCGAGCGCGTCATCGAGCCAGCCGCGCAGCCAGGTGAGGCAGACCTCCAGCGCGGCGGGGTCGTCGCTGGGGCTCTCCAGCCCGGTGTAGGCGGCGAGGTCGGCGACCATGTCCTCCTGGTGCGCCGCCAGCCAGGCGTGCACCTCGCGGGCCTGCTCCTCGGTGAGGAGAGCGGCGGTGGGGAGGGCCGCGTCCGTGGGGAGAGCCGGTGCTTTGTGTGCGCCGCCCTGTGCGAGGTGGTCGAGTGCGTCGAGCCGGGATTCGGCCATGGCCTCGGGGTGCCCCTCCAACTCCCGCAGTCCGGCTATCACTTCACGCAGTACGGGGGTCGGCACCCCGGTCCTGGCGGCCTCCGCGAAGACGGTCTCGTAGTGGGTGGTGACCTCGACGGGGCGGTGGCGGACGGCCAGGTCGCGCCAGATGCCGCTGCGGTCCTTGGGCTGGGTGCGCAGCCAGGCGGTGAGGCGGGCGACGGCCTCGGCCCGCGCCTCATTCCCGCTGCCGGTACCGGCGTCAGCGCGGAAGGCGGGGGCCTCGAAGGCGTCGAAGGGCTCCAGTCGGACGCCGAGCGCGTCGGCGACGTCGAAGACCTCACGGGCCACCGCGAACATCGCCGGACGGTGCCGGTCGATCAGGTCGGCCATCGGCGCGTCGGCGAGCGCGGTCGCCGCGAGCATCGCGCCGAAGCCCGCCTTGGCCCACAGATACCCCTCGACGTTGTCGCCGGCCACGGCCCCGGTGCCGGGGTGGAGGGCCTCGACCAGTTCCCGGACCCGCTCGCCGGCCGGGGCGCCGCCCACCTCACCGAGCACGAGCGCGCCGGGGCCGCCGTCGCGGATGACGCCGGGGCTCTCGACATCGGCGAAGATGTTCACGAACGCGGCGACGGTGCGCTCCGCGCCGATGTGCTCGGCGATCAGCGGCTCGTTGAAGCCGTTCTGCACGGAGACCACGAACCCGTCCGCCGCCAGGCGCGGCGCGATCCAGCCGATCGCCGCCTCGGTGGCCTGTGCCTTGACGGCGAGCAGCACTCGGCGCGGCGGCGGTCCGTCGAACTCCTCGGGGGTGCGGGCTGCCACGTTCACCGTTTCGGTGCTGCCGTCGGGGCGCAGCACCCGCAGCCCGTGTGCGCGGATGGCGGCGACGTGTGCCGGATCGCTGTCGATGAGGGTGACGGGATGCCCGCCGCTGGCCAGCGCGTGGGCGAGGGTGCCACCGATGGCGCCACCCCCGACCACGGTGATGACGTCAGAGGTGTCGTCGGCGGTCATATGAAGGTCCTGCCTTTCTGAATCCTGCGGGATCTGGATGCCACGGGGGCCGGGGCGCCGCCCCGGGGGGGGGCCGCCGCGGGGCCCGAATGCGCGGTTGGTGTACGGATGCGAGCGGGCTGCTCGCGAGGGGTACGGGCCGGCTGCTCGCGCCGCCCGGGGGTGGCACGGGCGGGCCGGACGGCACGTGCACGTGGAGTGCCGCCGCCCTGGGGCCCGGCGCTCGCCGCCCCGGGCCCCGGGCCCCGGGCCCGCCGGGATCGGCGCATACACGGCGGGTGCCCCGGCGGACGGCGCGTATCCAGGTGACGCGCCGTCAAGCAGCCGCTTTTGGCGGCACGTTGGTCGGTACACGCCTACGGGGAGCGCGCGGGCCCGGCGCCGTACGCAGGCGGGCTTGGGCGGCGCGACCGCCGTCGGGCGGGGCCGGACGGGTCCTGACGGGACCGGGACCGGGACCGGACGGCTGTCCGGCGTACGCGAAGTGACCGGCCGGGGTCAGCCGGGGGCGGGTGCGTCCCCGTCGGACGTGGCGGCGGCGGGGTGTTCGGCCGCCGCCCGTGGGGGCCACAGCCTCGGCAGGTGGCTCGCGCCGGTGCTGGAGCCGCCGTCAACGCGCAGGACCTCGCCGGTGATCCACGCGGCCTCGGGGCCCGCGATCCAGCGGACGGCGCGGGCGATGTCGGCGGGGGTGCCGGGGCGGCCCAGAGGGTTGGCGGAGACGGCCGCCGCGTACTCCGGCGCGACGGGATTGACGTCGCTGTCCACGGCGACGAAGCCGGGGCTGACGGCGTTGACGCGGATGCCGTGCGGGCCGAGTTCGAGGGCCGCCGCGCGGGTGGCCGTCTCAAGCGCCGCCTTGGTCGCGGCGTAGGGGCCGCCGCCGGGGCGGGCCCGCAGCGCGGCGCCGGAGGAGATGTTGACGACCGAGGCGCCGCGCCCCGACGCCACGGCCAGGCGGGCGAGTTCGGCCGTGGCGAGCACGGGGGCCCGGGTGTTGAGTGCGAAGAGCCGGTCCCAGTCCTCGGCCGTGACCTCCAGCATGTCGATCGACGGGTAGGCCCCGGCCGCGTTGACCAGGACATCGACCGGGCCGCGGGCTCGCCAGGCGCGGGCGATCGCGCCGGCCGGGCCCTCGGCGCCGGACAGGTCCACGCTGTCGGTGGCGATGACGGTGCCGCCCTCCCCTGGGCGCGGGCCCGCTTCGGCGAGTTCGCGTGCCGTCCCCGCCAGCCGTTCGCCGTCCCGGTCCACCAGCGACAGCACCCCGCCGCCCGGCCCCCGCTGGGCGAGGGCGTGGTCGAATTCCCCGGCCACGGCCCGGCCGATGCCGCGTGCCGCGCCGGTGACCAGGACGTGCGGCGCGCTCGCGGCGGTCCGCGTCGTGCCCGCCGTCGCGGCGGTGTCCGCGCCAGTGCCCTTCGCCGATCCGGTTGGCGCCATCAGTCGAACTCCTTGTCCTTGGTCTCGGGCATCGTCAGATAGACCACGAGGGAGATCAGCGAGGAGGCCGCGACATACAGCCACAGCCAGTCGCGCAGTCCGGCCTCGTTGAGCCAGGTGGTGAGGTAGGGCGCGGTGCCGCCGAAGAGGGCGACGGCCAGCGCGTAGGGCAGGGCGATGCCGGTGGCGCGTACCTCGGGCGGGAACTGCTCGGCCATGATGACCGCGCAGTTCGCGGAGTATCCGAGGATCAGCAGCATGCCGACGAGCTGGACGAGGAAGACGCTCAGGAAGCTGTCGCCCATCAGGTGCAGCAGCGGCCACGAGAGCAGGACGAAGCCGCCGGCGAAGACCGCCATCGTCGGCTTGCGTCCCACCCGGTCCGAGAGCCGCCCGGCGAAGGGCAGCAGCACGACGAAGACGATCAGGCACAGGGTCTGCGACAGCAGCGCCTGGTTGAGGGGGATGCCGGTGGCGAGGTTGGCGTACGTGGGCAGGTAGTTGACCCAGATGTAGTAGGTCAGCGTGCCGGCGACGGTGATGCCCGCGACGCGCAGTGCCGCCGCCGGGTGCTCGGTGAACATCGCCTTGAGGGGGTTGGCGCGGGCCCGGCCCTCGCCGCGTGCCTTGGTGAAGGACTCGGTGTCCTCGACGGAGACCCGCAGCCACAGGCCGAGCAGCCCCAGCAGCCCGCCGACGACGAACGCGGCCCGCCAGCCCCAGGTGTGCAGGGCCTCGTCGCTCAGCAGCGTGGTGACGAGGGTGCCCAGCAGGGAGGCGATGAGCACTCCGCCGCCGACCGAGACCTGCTGCCAGGACCCGGCGAAGGCGCGCCGTCCCGGGGCCGCCGACTCCACGAGGAAGGCCGAGGAGGATCCGAACTCGCCGCCCGCCGAGAAGCCCTGCACCAGCCGCGCCAGCAGCAGTACGACGGGCGCGGCGATGCCGATGGTCTGGTAGCCGGGGGTCAGCGCGATGACGAAGGAGGCGCCCGCCATCAGCGCGATGGTCAGGGTGAGGCCCTTCTTGCGGCCGTGCCGGTCGGCGTAGGCACCGAGGAAGGCGGCGCCTATCGGGCGCATCACGAAGCCGACGGCGAAGACCGCGAGGGTGGCCAGCAGGGCGACGGCGCCCTCGGACTTCGCGAAGAAGACATCCGCGATGATCTTGGCGAAGATCGAGTAGAGCGCCCAGTCCACCCACTCGACGGTGTTGCCGATGGTCCCGGCGACGATCGCCTTGCGCTGCGCCTTGGTGAGCTTGGCCGAGGGGGCGGCGACGGCGGGCGCCGCGGCTGTGCGGGAGGCAGCGGATCTCATCGTCCCTCCTCCCCCGGGGCGCCGGTGAGCTGGGCGCGGGCCGCGTCGGCGAGCTGGGCGTGGGTGGCCCACCACACGTCGCGGTGGCCGCCGATGTGGTCCAGCAACTCCCGCAGGATCACCAGCCGGGAGCGGTGACCGATCACGTGCGGGTGCAGGGTGAGCTGGAAGACGCCGCCGGACCGGTACGCCTCGTCGAATTCGTCGCGCCACATCTCCAGCACGTCGCGGGGGCGGGTGTGGGGGCGGACGGAGCTGTAGCGCTCCATGGTGAAGTACGGCGCGTCGTCGCGGATCCAGTCGACGGGGATCTCGACGAGCCCGGTCGCGCGGCCGTCGGCCAGCACCTCGTAGGGCTCGTCGTCGGCCATCAGTGAGGAGTCGTAGGCGAAGCCGAGGTCGAGGATGGTGCCGAGGGTGGAGTCGGAGAAGTCCCAGGAGGGGGTGCGGATCCCGGTGGGGCGGCTGCCGGTGAGTTCGGTGAGGGTGTCCAGGGCGCGGCGTATCAGGTCGCGCTCGTCCTCGGCCGCCAGGAGGGTGTTGCGCTCGTGTATCCAGCCGTGGACCGCGACCTCGTGCCCGTCCTCGGCGTAGCCCCGTGCCTCGTCGGGGTGGAGCAGGGCGGAGACCGCCGGCATGAAGAAGGTCGCGGGCACTTCGCGCCGCCGCAGCAGCTCGCGGATCCGTACGGCGCCGACCCGCGCGCCGTACTCGCCCTGCGCGAGCCGGCCGGGGCTGGTCTCGCCGTCGCGCAGCGGGATCGTCTCGTGGTCGGAGTCGAAGGACAGCGCGACGGCGGCCCGCGCGCCGCCGGGCCAGCGGGCCGGGGTGAGCGCGCGCCCGGCGCGCACGGCCTCGACATGCCCGCGCCACACGGACTCGGGCCACTGCCAGGAGGGGGTGGGCGACTGCGCGGGCACGGGGGTACCAGGGTCGGACGTCGGCATGGGACCTCTCCGGAGGAAGGGGGTGCGAAGGGGGCAAAGGATGCGAAAGGTGCGGGTGCGAAGGATGCGGGGGGTGAAGGGGTGCGTGAAGAGGGGTCAGGCGAACTGGTCCATGCGGGTCCACGCGCCCTTGAGGGTGACCAGATGGAGGGTGATGTCGGAGGCGACGAGGCCGGGCAGCGCGCCGATCACGTCGTCGGTGTAGCGGAACAGGTCGGTACGGCGCGGTAGCACCATGTGTCCGACCAGGTTGAAGCGGCCTGTGGCGGCGGCCAGGAACTTCGTCCCCGGATGCTCGGCGAGCTGCCGTCCGGCCGCCTCCAGACGGCCGGGCTCGATCGACAGCCAGAGCATGAACTCCGCCTCGTAGCCCAGCAGCGCGGGCTCGACCAGGGTGCGGAAGTGCAGCGTGCCCCGGGCGACCATCCGCTCCAGCGCGCGGGCGACGCTGGACTCGCCGCGACCGAGCGTCCTGGCCAGCGTGCTGACGGGCATCCGGCCGTCCTTGGCGAGTTCGTCCACCACGGCGCTCTCCAGCGCGGTCAGCGGCGTCGGCGCCTGGCCCCAGCCCGCCCGCTCGTAGGGCAGGGTGCGCGCGGGGCGCAGGTCGGCCACCGCCTCCGGCGGGAGCAGGCCGGTGTCCCACAGCGCCGCCGAGATGAAATTGCGGATCACCGCGACATGTTCCGTGCTGGTGATCAGGTGTGCGCCCGGCAGATCGGTGTAGAGCAGGCGCAGCAGTTCCTCGTTGTCCCGGGCGACGAAGTCGACGATCAGGTCGGCCGTGCCGGTGACGAGGGCGAGAAAGCGGACCTCCGGGCGCTCGGCCAGCAGCTCGGCCAGCTCCAGCCCTTTGCCGGGCCGGGCCTGCGCCCGTACGAGCATCGAGGAGCCCGAGCCCGTGCGGTCCAGCTCGATGGTGCCGACCACGTGCAGCAGCCGCCGTTCGCGCAGGGAGTTGAACCGGCGCTGTGCCGTCGATTCGCTCGTTCCCGCCCAGCGGGCGATGGCGCTCCACGGCGCGCGACCGTTGAGCTGGATCGCCGCGATGATGCGGCGATCCAGCGCATCGATCATGTCGGCGCTCGCTCGCGGAATCATGGCCGAGACGGTAGGCAGCGCCTCACATCCCCGTCAATGCCGGAATCCCGCAGATCGTGGCCGCGGAGTCGGGAAATCCCGCGTACATCGGGGGTTCGGCAAGCGTTTCCCCCACGTCGTGCGCGGGATCGACCGCGCCGGGGCCGTGCCGGGGCCGTGCGGGATCCCGTCGCGACAGGGCGCGGAAAAGATCGCCGGGGCGGGAGGCCGGCCGGCGGGACGGCGGAGCGGGGCCCCGGCGGTACGGGGGCGGCCGGGCCCGGCGCGTGTCCCCGGGGTCGCCTGTCCCCGGAATCCGCGGAATTCGCGACCCCGCTGGTGGGGGACTGCGCACGGGCGCCCACGGCACCCTGAAGGGCTAACGCTCAGCGCGCCTGCCGCCGGGCCGTGGGGCCGCCGGTCGATGCTGCTCGACGTGCTGTCCCCGCGCGCGAGCCGCGCGCGGGGTGCGGCGCCTGCCACGCGCTCTTCGGAAGGCGGTTCATTGCGATGCGGCTCACCCCTGCGGGAGGACCTGAACCCCCGCTTGCCGAGTTGTGCGCGGCCGTCGAGGAGGGGGTCGAGCGCTGGCTGTCCGCCTCGGGGGACGATCGGCTGGCGGACGTGCACCGCTGGGCGCTGCTGCCCTCGGGCAAGCTGCTGCGCCCGCTGCTGCTGCTGACGTCCACGGGGGTGGTGGGCGGACGCTACGAGCAGGTGATGCCCGTCGCCGTCGGGGTCGAACTGGCGCACGTGGCGAGCCTGGTGCACGACGACATCATCGACCACGACGACCTGCGGCGCGGACGCGCCTCCGTGCGGCACCGCTTCGGCACCGCGCAGGCGATCCTGGGTGCCGACTCCCTCTTCTTCTCCCTCTTCCAGCAGCTCGGCGAGTGCCGCCGCCGGGGGGTGCCGGACGCGGCCGTCGTGGAGGTCATGGAACTCCTCGCGCGGGCGGGCCGTGAGGCGGCCTCCGGTGTCGTCCTGGAGATGACCCTCAGCGGCCCCCCGCCCGCCACCCCGGTACCGGCGGACGGGGGCGGCGGGGAAGGTGGGGACGACGGGGAAGGTGGGGAAGGTGGGGGCGACGGGGAAGGCGACAACGGCGACACCGAGGTCGCGGGCTATCTGGAGATGGTGCGCCTCAAGAGTGCGTCGCTGCTGCGCGCCGCCTGCCACGCCGGAGCCGTACTCGGCGGTGCCTCCCGGGCGCAGGCCGAGGTGCTGAGCCAGTACGGCCAAGCGCTGGGCATCGCCTTCCAGATCCGTGACGACCTGCTGCCCTACCGGCGCGGCCCACAGCCCGACGACAAGCCCTTCGACAGCGACCTGCGCAACCAGCGGCCCGCGCTGCCCCTGCTGCTCGCCCACCGCATGGGCACCCCGGCGGACCGGGCGCTGCTGGCCGCGCTGGCGGGCGAATGCGCGGGGCCGGCACCGGCGCCCCAGCCGCCCCACGGACATGTACGGCACGAGTCCGTACGGCACGCGCGTCTGCGCCGGGTCGTGGAGGAGACCGGCGCGCTCCGGGAGGCGCTGCGCATGGCCCAGGAGCAGGTGGAGGCGTGCCATCGCGCGCTGTCCGCGCTGCCCGCCGGGCGGGACCGCGACCTGCTGGCCGCGCTCGCCGAACAGCTCGCGGCCGACGGCGACGCGGGAAGCGGGGACACGGGAAGCGGGGACGGTTCCGGCCCCGCCGCGCCGACCTGTGCCGGGCGTGCGAAGACGCCGCTGCCGTGACGTTCGACATGCCCCGGGGCGGGCCCGAAGCGCCGTGGTGGGACCGGAAGTTCGAGACGGGGAGGGCCGAGTACATCGACCGTCCGGACAGCGGCGAGAAGTGCCACCGGGCGCTGCGCGGCCTCGACCGCCTCCAGCGCCTGACGCTGGGCTACCGCACCGTCGTCCGGCACGCGCTCGCGCAGCTCGACGGAGTGGACTCCCCGCGCGTCCTGGAGCTGGGGGCGGGGTACGGCCGGGTCGCACAGCGGCTCCTCGACCGCCACCCGACCGCGCGGGTCACGGTGAGCGACGTCAATCCGCGCGTGGTCGAGCGGCTTCGCGCGGGGCCCCTCGGGCGCCACCCCCGGGTGACGACGGCGGTGCTGGACGCGACGGACATCGACGCGCCGGACGGGGTCTGGGACCTGGCCGTATGCGCCACATCGGCGCACCACCTGCCGCCCGCGGGCGTGGCCGCGCTGCTGCGGGAGGGCACCCGGGTGGCCCGGCGCCTGCTGATCGTGGACGGCTGGCGCTCTCCGCTGCTGCTCGCCGCCGCGCCGCTGATGCTCCTCACCGGCGGCCTGCCACACGCGCACGACGGCGTCATCAGCCTGCGCAAGGTCTACAGCTCCGCCGCGCTGTACGCGCTCGCCGCACGCTGCGGCGCGCCCGTGCGGCTGCGGACGCGCTTCGCCCCGCCGGGCTGTCTCGTGGCCGTGGCGACCCGCCCGGCACCTCGGCGCCCCGGAGCCGTTGAGCACCACGACAACCGAGCGCGGCACGGCCACCGGGCACAGCACGACGGCTGAGCACGAGGCGGCGGCCGGGAGGCATGCCGGCGCAGACCCCGCGGGCCGGACGGGCGGCGGGACCACGGAGGGGAGCGGAACGATGAGCGGGACGCGGCGCCTGGTGCGTACTGAGGTGGGGATCGTCGGCGCGGGACCGGCCGGGCTGGTGCTGGCCAACGTCCTGCTGGCGGCCGGGATCGACGCGTACGTCGTGGAGCGCGGCTCGCGCGCCGAGGCCGAACAGCGGGCGCGCGCCGGGCTGTTGGAGCACCAGGTGGTGGAGTACCTGCGCGCGCACGGGCTGGCGGACCGCCTGCTGGCGGAGGGCACGCGGCACGGGTGGTGCGAGTTCCTGTGCGAGGGCGACCGGCTGCGGTTCGACTACGCCGCGCGTACTGGCGGGGCCCAGCACTGGGTCTACCCGCAGCAGTTCCTCGTACGGGATCTGATCGCGCGGCTGGAGGAGGCGGGACGGCTCCCGTTCTTCGGCTGTCCCGCCACAGCCGTCCACCCCGCACCGGACGGGGGAGGGGGAACGGGAGCCGGGAGGACGGGAGCGGAGGAGAGCGGTGCCACGGGGGCGGGGGCCGCGCGCATCGAGTGCGCGGAGCTGACCGTCGAGTGCGACTACGTGGTGGGGTGCGACGGCCGGCACGGGATCGCCCGCGCCGCCCTGCCCGAGGACATGCGCGGCGAGCTGACCCACCGCTACCCCTACGACTGGCTCACGCTGCTGACGGAGGTGGACCGGCAGGTCGAGGGCGTGCTGTACGCCGTGCACGAGGACGGGTTCGCCGGGGTGATGCCGCGCACCGGCGGGCTCGCCCGCGTCTACCTCCAGGTCCCGGCGGGTGACGAGGCCGGCCGGTGGCCCGAGGCGCGGGCGCGGGAGCGGCTGGCGGCGCGGCTGTCCGGCGCGCGGGACGCGCTGCCGCGCGTCGGCCGGGTCCTGGAGGCCGGGGTGCTGCGCATGCGCGGCGCCGTCGGCCGGCATCTCCGGTACGGGCGGCTGTTCCTCGCGGGCGACGCGGCGCACCTGCTGACGCCCTCGGGGGCCAAGGGCTTGAACCTCGCCGTCGCCGACGCCGCCGACCTCGCCCACGCCCTCGTCCGCCACTACCGGGACGGGGACGTAGCGGAGCTGGAGACGTACTCGCGGCGGCGGCTGGCGCACGCCTGGCGCGTACAGGAGTTCTCCGACCAGTTGCTGCGGCTGCTGCATCTGTCCGCTCCGGAGGCGAGCGGCGGCGCCCCGTTCACGCTGCGCCTGAAGCGGGAGCGGATCCAGCGGCTCATCGAACCGGGGCCGACGGGCGCGGTCTTCGCGCGGGAGTACGTGGGCTCCGGCGCGACGGTACCGGGCCCGGCGGCCCCACCCCTCCCCCCGCCGTCGCCCACCCCGTCCTCTCCAGGTTCCCCGTGTCCAGATTCCTCGCGTCCAGGTTCCCCGTGTACAGGTTCCTCGTGCCCGGTGGAGGCGGCCCGGTGACGACGGCGGTCGAGCATGTCAAAGCGCTGTACGGGCTCTCGCGGGGCACACAGGCCGCGTTGAGCGTGGCCCAGCCGCTGGTCGCGATGCTGCTCGCGGACACCGAGCCGGCGCCGGGCCGGCTGGCGATGGCCGTGGCCGGGGCCTTCGCCGGGTTCTTCGCGGTCTTCGCCGCCAACGACCTGCTGGATGCGCACCTGGACCGCCGCCGCGCGGAAGGCGCCGACGGCCGCGCGGCACCCCTCCCCCACGGGGCGGCGCCCGGTCCCGAGGGCCGGGTCGCGCCCGACCTCGACGGGGCCGGGGCCCGGCACCCGCTGGCCGGTGAGCGGCTCTCGTTCGCCGTGGCGCTGACGTGGGTGCTGGGGCTGAGCGCGGTGGCCCTGATGGTGGCCGCCGCGCTCAGCTGGGTGTGTGTGCTGCTGTTCGTCGTGGCGGCGCTGCTGGAAGCCGTGTACTGCCGACTGGCGACGGTCACCGCGTACAAGTGCGTGCTGAGCGGCGTGATGGTCGCGGTGGGGGCCTCGGCGGGCTGGTTCGCGTTCACCGACCGCGTCGATCCACTGCGGCTGGGCCTGTTCGCGCTGTGGATGGCCGCCTGGGAGACCGGCGGGCGCAACATCCCCAACGACCTGGCCGACCTCGCCGACGACGCCCCGCTGGGCATCCGTACCGTGCCGGTCGTCCACGGCCCCCGGCGAAGCGCCGTGCTGGCCTTCGCCCTTCTCGTCCTCGCGGCGCTGTCCGCGGGTGCGCTGGCGGTGGTCACGGTCGGCTCCTTCGGCACGGCCGGACTGGTGGGCACCTTGCTGGCGGGGGCCGTCACCCTGGTCGTGCCGGGGCTGCGCCTGCTGCGGCGTCCGGAGTCCGGCCCCGCCCTCTCCCTGTTCAACCGGGCCAGCTTCCATCCCGTCTGCGTGCTCGCGGCCTTCATCGCAGCGCTCGCGCTGAGCTGAGCTGAGGCTGGGCTGCGATGCACTGAGCTGAGCTGAGGCCGATATCCGCCCCATGTGCCGGTGGCCCGGCGCCGCCTGGAGCCGCTGGGCGTCGAGGTCGCCGAGACGGGTGAGGACGACGTACTGCGCACACTTTCGGTCATCTGCCGCCGCTTCGCGCTGACCGCCCGCCGCCACTGAGGCCGTCAGCCCCGCGCCGTTTCGCCCCTCCGGCCCCTTCACTGCGACGGCGGCGCCCCCGGCCGGGCCAAGTGGGCGCGCAGTGCGGCGAGTACGGGGGCGGGGCGCTCGACGTTGGCCAGGTGCGCGGCATCAGGTATCTCGACGAGTCGGGCGCCGGGGATGCCGTCGGCCAGTTCCCGGGCATGGGTGACGGGCGTCGCGAGGTCCTCGCGGCCCGCGAGGACCAGCGTGGGCACCGTGACGCGGGGGAGTTCCGCGCGCAGATCGAAGCCGGCCAGCACCTCGCACAGCCGGGCGTAGGCCACCGGGTCGGCGGTGCGCGTGTCCTCGACGAGGGTCCGCGCGGTGTCGCTGTCCGCGAAAGGCGGGGTGAACCAGCGGCCCTGCACGAGGCGGGCCATCGGTCCGGTGCCCTCGGCACGTACGAGCGCGGCGCGCTCGTACCACTCCTCGGGCGGCCCGAAGCGCGCCGAAGTGCACAGCAGCGCCAGCGAGTTCAGCCGCCGCGGGTGGTGGGCGGCGAGCCAGGTGCCCACGGCGCCGCCGAGCGAGATGCCCGCGTAGGCGAACCGCCCGACGCCCAGCGCGTCCGCCAGTGAGAGCACCCCCTCCCCCAGCCAGCCGACGTCCGCGCCCTTCGGCGGCAGTTCCGAGCCGCCGCCACCGCCCTCGCCGCCACCCCCTCCGCCACTGCCGTCGCTGCCGCCCTCGCTGTCCTCCCCGTCGCGGCCGTGGCCCGGGAGTTCCCAGCGCACGACACGGTGCGTGCGGGCCAGTGCGCCCGCCTGCGGGTCCCACACGCGCGAGGAGGTCCCCATGGAGGGCCCGAGGAATACGGCGGGCGCCCCGTCGGGCCCCTCCACCCGGTGGCGGGGCAGCCATCGCTGTCCGGCGCTGTCCACGGTCATCGCTCTCCTCGCACGGGTCGCGGGCGGTGCAGGGACGACGGAGCCCTGGCGCGTCCGCACCGGGCAACCACCGGAAAGAGTGACACGGCACCGAGCGGTCAGCGGCCCACACGGTCGAATCCGGCGTCACGCCTCGCCCGTCATGCCTCGCCCGTCAAGCCGCGCCTCACGGCGGCCGGAGCAGTCAGTAGCCGCTGAGGAGGGCCCGCACCCTGCGCAAGGTCTCCGGGCCGGCGGAGCTGTGCCAGCGGGAGGGGTCGGCGGGACGACGGCCCGCGAGCCGGATACTGCCGCCCTCGGCGTCGGCGGCGACCACGACATCGTCCATGCCCGGGGTGCGCAGGCGGCCCTCGACCCGTCCTTCGGGTCCCAGATCCAGTCCGGCGTATCCCCTCCGCAGCAGGGGCCGGCCGACCGAGAACACACTGTGTTCCGTCATCCACGGCTCGGTGAGGGCCCGCACCGCGGTGCGGTCGTCGCCGGTCAGGGCCCAACGGTGCAAGATCAGCTCCTCGCGCATATGTTCCGCGAAGGAGGGCACCCGCACGGACCGGCTCGTCCACATCACCTCCGTATCCGGTGACAGGTCCTGCACGGCGGCTTCGGTGACCTCGGTGAGCTGTTCGCAGCGGTTCAGAAAGGCGTCCCAGAGTTCGGCGTCGGACATCCGCCGGTAGGGCTCCTCGCGGTCGAAGCCTCTGGTCTCCACGGGCGCCCCCGCGTGGAACGCCCGGAGGACCCGGGCGAGTTCCCCGGCGTTGCCCGTCTGGTGCACGAGAACGTCGCGGACTGTCCACGCCTCGCACCAGGTCCCGTCGTCGGGGCGCCGCGCCTGCACGGCGCGGACGAAGGGGGCCAGCTCAGGCAGGGTCGCCTCGACCCGGGTGGGGGACATGGGCCATGGGTAGCCTGACCGGCCGCCCGGAAATCCTGGCGGGCACCCGGCGGAGTCGTGGGCGGACACGGCGGCGGCAGCGGTTGGTGCGGTTGTACGCCTGTGGTGCCGGTGTTTGACTGACCGTATGAGCGACGACGCCGCTGCCAAGGAGCTGTACCGCCGGTGGATCGAAGAGGCGTGGAACGGCTCGGCCGACGCCGCGCGCGAACTGGTCTCCGAGGATTTCGTCGGCCACTGGCCCGAGCACGACGTCCACGGCCCCGGCGAGCTGGTCGAGACGATCGCCCGGACCCACGGGATGTTCACCTCGCTGCGCTTCGAGGTGCAGGTCGGGCCCTTCGCGGGCGACGGCTATGTGGCGGGCCGGTGGAGCGGGAACGGCGGGACGGAGGACGGCGTGGCCGTCTTCTTCGGCAACGACATCCTCCAGATCCGGGACGGCCGCTTCACCGAATACTGGGTGGCCTCCGTGCAGACCGGCTGACCGGCCGCCCTCTCGCGGACACCGCGTCAGGAGGCGACCCGCAGGACGAGTTTGCCCCTGGTGCGGCCCGTCTCGCTGCGCCGGTGGGCCTCGCCGGCCTCCTCCAGCGGAAGCGCGTCCTCGACCTCGACGTGGATCGCGCCGTCGTCGATGAGCTGTGCGAGCCGGGCCAGCGCGTGCCCGTCCGGTTCGACGAGGAATCCGGTGGCGCGCAGGCCGCGCTCCCGTGCCGCGCTCCGCACCTCCCCGGGGACGCCCGAGGGGACGGCGACGAGCAGGCCGTTCTCGCGCAGGGTCGCCAGGGAGCGGGTGCTCGTACGGTCGGCGCCCTCGCCGATGAGGTCGATGACGACATCCACCTCACTGACCAGGTCCTCGAAGCGCTCCCAGGTGTAGTCGATGAGCTTGTCGGCGCCCAGCTCGCGCAGCCAGGCGTGCTTGGGCGCCCGCGCGGTGCCGATGACATGTGCGCCCAGGTGCTTGGCGAGTTGCACGGCGAAGTGGCCCACTCCCCCGGCGGCGGCGTGCACCAGCACCCGCTGCCCTTCCTGGACGGCGGCGGCGTCCACCACCGTCTGCCAGGCGGTGAGCGCCGCCAGCGGCACGCCCGCCGCGTGCTCGTGGTCCAGCGACTGCGGCTTACGGGCGAACTGCCGTGAGGGCGCGGTCACATACTCCGCGTACGCGCCGGCCTCGCGGGGGAACCAGGGCATCCCGTAGACCTCGTCGCCGGGCTGGAGGGTGTGGACGCCGAAGCCCACCTCTTCCACGATCCCGGAGACGTCCCAGCCGACGGTGAAGGGGGGATCGCCCAGGACGGCGGCCATGCCGTCGCCGGAGCGGGTCTTGATGTCCACCGGGTTCACCCCGGCCGCCATCACCCGCACCAGCACCTCGGTCGGCAGGGGCGATGGCCTGGTCTTCTCCACCGGCTTCAACGCCTCGGGCCCGCCGAAGGCGTCCTGGCTGATCGCACGCATCGTGCCCATCGTGCTCATCTCGCGCTCATCGTCTTCACCGGGGGCTTCCCGGAGCCGCCCTGGCGGTCCGCTTCCCCGGGAGCTGCCCTTGCTGCCTTGTCCGCCTCAGTAGTCCGCGGACAGCGCGTCCACGAGTGCGCCCGTGTCCGGGTGGGGCAGGGTGCGGGCGACATCCGCTACGGCGACCATGCCGACGAGCTGGTCCCCGTCGATCACGGGCAGCCGGCGTACCCGGTGCTGGGCCATGGTCGCGAGGACGTCCTCGGGGCTGTCGTCGGCGCCGATGGTGACGGCCTCGTGCTGGCTCAGGCTGCCCGCGGAGTACTCGGCCGGGTCCCGGTCGGCGCCGTACACCTTCACCACGAGGTCACGGTCGGTGACCACGCCCTTGAGTTTGTCGTCCTTGCCGCAGATGGGCAGCGCGCCCACGCCCAGCTCCTTCATCAGCCGGGCGGCGTCCGCCGCCGTCTGGTCGGTCCGTACACAGTCGGCGCCGCTGGTCATGATGTCGCGGACCGTGCGTGTTGTCGTGGTCATCGCTGACCCTCCTGCTTCGCTTCTCTCGGGTTCGTGCACTCGTGCCGTATCCGCCCCTCGACGGGGCGGCGCCCACCGGGTTGCCAACGGCGCGGGGGCCGAAACACCAGGGGCGGGCGGTGCGGAACGAGACGGGAGCGACCGTCGGAAGGAGCGGGGCGAACCCTCCGGACGGTCGGGTCGGCGACCGTCGCGTGCGCACTGGTCACCGCCGTGCGGCGCCGTCTACGCTGAGCGGGCAGCTGGTTCGCCCCGCCCGCCAGGCGGGAGGCGTCGTAAGAGGGAACCCGGTGGGAATCCGGGACTGCCCCGCAGCGGTGAGCGGGAACGACCGCCGTCATGAGCACTGGGCCCGTACGGTCCCGGGAAGCGACGGCCAGTAGGTGCCCGCCGGGAGACCGGCAGGCGTGCCCGCGAGTCCGAAGACCTGCCCGTTGCCCGCACGCGCCGACCGCGTGCGGCCCCGGTGACCTCGCGGGCGGGTTGGGGGCACCCCGGACCCGTCCGGGGAGTCGAGAGCAGGCGGACAGGCGTGCGCAGCCGGGCGCGCCCTCGCGCCGGGCCACCCTCCTTCACCTCCGCGTCCGTGCCGGGACCGCTGGAGACACGCTCGCGAAGGAGAGTTCCGTGACAGCCGAGTCCGCAGCCGCAGCAGCGCACGCCACCGTGTACGGCTACCCGCGCCAGGGCCCCGACCGGGAACTGAAGAAGGCCATCGAGGGGTACTGGAAGGGCCGCGTCAGCGCGGCGGCCCTCCGGGAGACCGCCGCCCGCCTGCGCCGCGCCACCTGGCGGCAGCTCGCCGACAGCGGCATCCACGAGGTGCCCACCGGGGACTTCTCCTACTACGACCACATGCTGGACACCACCGTCATGACCGGCGCGATCCCCGACCGGCACCGCGCCGCCGTCGAAGCCGACGCGCTGGACGGCTACTTCGCGATGGCCCGCGGCACCCAGGAGGTGGCGCCGCTGGAGATGACCAAGTGGTTCGACACCAACTACCACTACCTGGTACCCGAGTTGGGGCCCGACACCGTGTTCGCGGCCGACTCCGCCAAGCAGGTCGCCGAACTGAGGGAAGCCCTCGCTCTCGGCCTGACGGCGGCCCGGCCCGTCCTCGTCGGACCCGTCACCTATCTGCTGCTGGCCAAGCCGGCGCCGGGGGTCGCGGCGGACTTCGAGCCGCTGACGCTGCTGGAGCGGCTGCTGCCCGTCTACGCGGAGGTCCTCGCCGACTTGCGGGCAGCCGGCGCCGAATGGGTGCAGCTGGACGAGCCCGCGCTGGTCCAGGACCGCACGCCGGCCGAGCTGGAGGCGACCGGCCGCGCCTACCGGGAACTCGCGGCAGGCACCGACCGCCCCAAGCTCCTGGTCGCCTCGTACTTCGACCGGCTCGGCGACGCCTTGCCCGCATTGACCAGGACGCCCATCGAGGGCCTCGCGCTGGACTTCACAGGGCCGGCGGCGGGCAACGTGGAAGCGCTCGCGGCCGTGGGCGGGCTGCCGGGCAGGCGGCTGGTCGCCGGGATCGTCGATGGGCGCAACATCTGGATCAACGACCTGGAGAAGTCCCTGGCGACCCTCGGCACCCTGCTCGGCCTCGCCGGCCGGGTCGATGTCGCGGCCTCCTGCTCGCTGCTGCACGTCCCGCTGGACGCCACCGCCGAGCGCGACATCGACCCCGGAATCGCCCGCTGGCTCGCCTTCGCCCGCCAGAAGACCGGCGAGATCGTCACCCTCGCCCGCGGACTGAGCCACGGCACCGAGGCCGTGTCCGGACAACTCGCCGCCAACCGGGCCGACTTGACCTCCCGCTCGGGCTCCCCGCTCATCCACGACCCGGCTGTGCGCGCCCGCGCCGCCGCCGTGACCGACGCGGACACCCGGCGCTTCCCCGCCTACCCCCAGCGTGCCCCGGCGCAGCGCGCCCACCTGGGGCTGCCGCTGCTGCCGACCACCACGATCGGCTCGTTCCCACAGACGCCGCAACTGCGCACAGCCCGCGCCGACCTGCGCGCCGGCCGTATCGGCACAGCGGCGTACGAGGAGCGCATCGAGGCCGAGATCGGCGAGGTGGTGGCCTTCCAGGAGGAGACCGGCATCGATGTGCTCGTACACGGCGAGCCCGAACGCAACGACATGGTGCAGTACTTCGCCGAACGGCTCAGCGGCTACCTGGCCACCCGGCACGGCTGGGTGCAGTCCTACGGCACCCGCTATGTGCGCCCGCCGGTACTGGCCGGGGACATCTCCCGGCCCGACCCGTTGACCGTGCGCTGGACGTCGTACGCGCAGTCACTGACCGAACGGCCCGTCAAAGGCATGCTGACCGGGCCCGTCACCATGCTGGCCTGGTCCTTCGTCCGCGACGACCAGCCGCTCGGCGACACGGCACGGCAGGTGGCGCTCGCGCTGCGCGACGAAGTGGCCGACCTGGAGGCCGCGGGCACCTCCGTCATCCAGGTGGACGAGCCCGCGCTGCGCGAGACGCTGCCGCTGCGCGCCGCCGACCGGGACGGGTATCTGGCGTGGGCGACCGAGGCGTTCCGCCTCACCACCGCCGGGGTGCGCCCGGACACCCAGATCCACACCCACATGTGCTACGCGGAGTTCGGCGACATCGTCCAGGCCATCGACGACCTGGACGCCGACGTCATCAGCCTGGAGGCGGCCCGCTCCCATATGCAGGTGGCCCGCGAGCTGGCCGCGCACGGCTACCCGCGCGAGGCCGGCCCCGGCGTGTACGACATCCACTCCCCGCGCGTCCCCAGCGCCGGGGAGGCGGCGGGCCTGCTCCGCAAGGGACTTGAGGCCATCCCCGCCGACCGCCTGTGGGTCAACCCCGACTGCGGACTGAAGACCCGCGCCTGGCCCGAGACCCGCGCCTCGCTGGAGAACCTGGTCGCCGCCGCCCGGACGGTCCGCGCGGAACTCCCCGACGCCGCCACGCACTGACCGACCGGCGGTACCCGGCCGGGACGCGGCTGCCGTCCCGGCCGGGCAGGCAGGAGGGCGGGCGGGCAGGCAGGCGGGCGGGCGGGCGGGCGATCATGGTGGGGAAGCGGGGTACCCGGAGGAGAGGCACCGGCCCGGGCGGGCGGAGCACGGGACGCGGAGCGGGACGGAGAGGGTGGTAGCGGATGACGTACCCCGAGGAGCGGGCAGCCGCCGCGCACGATCTGGCGGCGCTCGGCACGGCGCTGACCGACTGCCGGTCCTGCCCACGGCTGGTGGAGTGGCGGGAGGAGGCCGCGCGCGTGAAGCGCCGCGCGTTCGCCGACTGGGACTACTGGGCGCGGCCCGTACCGGGGTTCGGGCCG
Organism: Streptomyces axinellae; assembly: GCF_039532135.1. Lineage (NCBI taxonomy): Bacteria > Bacillati > Actinomycetota > Actinomycetes > Kitasatosporales > Streptomycetaceae > Streptomyces > Streptomyces axinellae. The sequence continues at coordinate 183,246 of NZ_BAAARJ010000006.1, read as the reverse complement.
ACGGATGCCCGGATGCTGCTGGTCGGCCTGGCCCCGGCGGCGCACGGCGGCAACCGCACGGGCCGCATGTTCACGGGGGACCGCGCGGGCGACGTACTCGTGGAGGCCCTGCACGCGCTCGGCCTCGCCAGCCGGCCCCACTCCGTCCACCGGGGCGACGGGCTGGAGCTGCGCGGGGTGCGCTGCACCGCGCCGGTGCACTGCGCGCCGCCCGCGAACAAGCCCACCCCCGGCGAACGGGACACCTGCCGCCCCTGGCTGGCCCGCGAGCTGGAGCTGTTGCGGCCCACCGTGCGCGGCATCGTCGCGCTGGGCGCCTTCGGCTGGCAGGCGGTACTGCCGGTGCTGCGCGCCGCCGGCTGGACGGTTCCGCGCCCCCGCCCGGCCTTCGGCCACGGCGCCCGGGTCCTGCTGCCGCACAGCGGCGACGGCCCGGAACTGACGCTCCACGGCTGCTACCACGTCAGCCAGCAGAACACTTTCACCGGCAAGCTGACCCCCGCCATGCTGCGGGAGGTCCTCGGCGCGGCGGCCGAGGAAGCCGGTATCCCGCTGGGCCGGCACAGGAAGTGAGCGCCTCCGGCCCCTCATGCCCGCCACCCGCCGCGCCCCGGTACCGCGAACAACCCTCCGGCGCCCTGGCGTTCAGGGCAGCAGGCCGTGGCGGCGGGCGGCGGCGACCGCCTGGTGGCGGCCGTGCGCTCCCAGTTTGCGGGTGGCGCTGCGCAGATACGCCTTGACCGTCTCGGCCTCCAGGCAGAGCCGTCGCGCGGCCTCGGCGTTGGTGCAGCCGAGTGCGACGTAGGAGAGCACGTCCAGTTCACGGGGCGAGAGCCGGGGCACCGGCGCGCCGCGACTCTGGTCCCCGCCGCCGGTTCCGGCGCCCGGCGCCCCGGTAGCGCCCACGCGCAGAAAGCGGTCGCAGGCGTGCCGCAGCCGGTCACGCAGCGCCGTGTCCTCGATCTCATGGGCGATACCGCGCAGTTCGGCGTGCAGATCACGCAGCGCGTCCGTTCCGGGTGAAGGCGGCGGGGGCGGCGCCTGTGCGGCGGTCTCCATCCGCCGGACGCGCCGCTCGACCTCGTCCCGCACCGCGATCTCCCCGGCGAGCCGCCGCGCGGCGTCCATGAGCACACCGGTCGTACGGTCCCCCAGCGGCGCGGCGTCCTTGACCGCGGCGTACAGCACCCCGCGCACCCCGCCCTGGACGGAGACGGGCGCGGCGGCGATGGCGCGAAGCCCCTCCCGGACGACGGGGCTGTCGTAGTCGTGGGTGATGGTGGCCGCCGGTACGTAGTCGTTGACGGCGTACGGGCGTTGGTGTGCGAGGACGTAGCCGCCCAGCCCCCTGCCCGGCGCCACGCGCAGGCCGACCATGGCATCGCCGTGCGTCCCGGCGAACTCCGTGAGCCCCAGCGCCCCGTCCTCCACCTGCCCGCCGAAGACGACCCGCACCCCGGCGCGGCGGCGGGCCAGGCGAATGGCGTGCCGGAACGCGTCCGCGTGGTCGGAGCGTGCCGGGGAGCGGGCGGCGGACAGGGCGGGCGCGGAGCCCGGCGAGGACGTCGCCGGTGTGACGGGCGTCGAGCGGGTGGCGGGTGTGGAAGGCAACGTGGCCTCCTCGGGGAGAGCGGTGCGAGCGGTCGGCCGTGCGGGTCCGACGAGGCGGGGGTCAGGCGGACCGGCCGCCCCGGCGGAGAGGGGGCCCGCAACCGCGGGGGTGTTGGGCCCCGGGCCGGTCAACACGAGGGACGTTCGCGCCTCCCGGCCGCCCCTATCTTGCCCGCCCCCCGCCGCCCGGACCGAATCCGGCGTACGTACCCGCCGTACCCGCGCACGCGTACGCGCACCTTCACGCGCGCGGGCATGTGCGCGGCGCGGCGCGGGCGTGGCGCGGGCACCGCGCGCTGCGCGGGCACCGACGGCAGTCCGCTCGCCCCGCAGCCGGCGTCGCCGTGCGAGGAGGGGACTTCCGGGCCGGGGCCGGGCCCGGCGCCCCGTGCCGCCGCGAAGCCGCCCTCCGCCACCGCCATCGTCACCGTCACGACCGCCCGCGTGCCCGGCGCCGGTGGGCCTTCTGTCGGCAGGCTGCTCCGCAGAAGCGGGCGGGGCGGCCGGTTCTGGCGGTGGGGACGGGGGCACCGCACATGCCGCAGGGCTGGGGTCCGAGACGTCGCCCGGCCGCCTCGCCGAGGGTTTCGTCACCAGGTTCCGTTACGGACGCCGGTTCCGCGCGCAGCCCGTCGCACATGACCGCCGTCAGCACCCCGGCCCTGATTCCCGCTCCGGCCCCGGCCCGCGCGCCGCCCCCGCCGGGGCCCTTGGGCCGCCGCTCCCTCTCCTGCCGCTGTTCCATCGCCGCGCACCCCACCAGCAGCGCCTGCACCTCCGCGGGGGTGACATCGGGCCTGACCGCTCCCGCCGCCTGGGCGCGTTCCAGCAGTGTGGCCAGGATGCGGCCGTATTCGCGCCGGGCGTCCGGCGCGGTCTCCGGCGGGCTGCCGTCCGGGGCCTCGCGCGCGAGCGCCTCGCACAGCGCACGGTTGAGCGAGGCGTGCTCGACCACGCGCTGCGCGAGCGCCTCGCACAGCGCACGGTTGAGCGAGGCGTGCTCGACCACGCGCGTAACGAAACCGAAGAACGCCGCACCCGCGCCCCCGGCTTCCGGGGTCTCCCCGGAGGCTCGGGGGCCGACGGCCCCTCCGGCCCCCGTGGCGTTCCCCGCCGCGACCAACTCGCGCCCCTCGGCGACGAATTCCTCGACGCTTTCGGTGATGACCGCCTCGAACAGTGCCTTCTTGGAGGGAAAGTGCCGGTAAACCGTCCCGGCGCCCACCCCCGCACGGCGGGCGATCTCGCCGAGGGGTGCGATTCTGCCCTCGGCCGCGAACGAGGCTCTGGCCGCCGCCAGCACGCGCGCCCTGTTCCGCCTGCCGTCGGCCCGCCCGGCCGGGACCGGCGACGAAGCCGTCTCCTGCGCCATGTGCTTCCCTCCGCGCTTCTCCTCCAGCGTCCGCGAACACCCGACCGGGTCGCCCGCGGGCCGCACTTGACATCCGGGTCGCGCGTTCCGCTACGTTAACCGGGTTGCCCGTTCCGATTGTATCCGGAGGCTTCCATGTCCACGACCGCGCCCACGACCACGCCGACGACTGTGCCCAGGGCCGGGAAGACCGTCCTCGTCACCGGTGCGACCGGCCAGCAGGGCGGCGCCACCGCGGGGCGGCTGCTCGCCGACGGCTGGCACGTCCGCGCCCTGACCCGCGACGCGTCGGGACCTGCGGCGCGCGCCCTCGCCGAGGCGGGCGCCGAGGTGCTGACGGGCGACATGGACGACCCCGCCTCACTCCGCGCCGCCGTCGAGGGGGCCCACGGCGTCTTCAGCGTCCAGCCCACCCCCGGCATGCCCGGCCTGCCGCCCGGCTACGGTCCGGCGGACGAGGTACGCCGGGGCCGGGCCGTCGCGGACGCCGCACGCGCGGCGGGCGCCGGTCACCTCGTCTACGCCTCGGCCTTCGGCGCCCGGCAATCCACCGGGCTCACCACGTTGGAGAGCAAGCGCGCGGTAGAGGACCACATCGCCTCCCTCGGTATCCCGGCGACGGTGCTGCGCCCGGCCTCCTTCATGGAGAACCTGCTCCACCCCGTGTGGGGTCTGCGGGACGGTGCGCTGGCGACGCCCTACGAGCCCCGCACGCGCCAGCAGTTCATCGCCCTGGCGGACATCGCCGCCTTCGCCGCCTTCGCGTTCGAGGACCCGGCCCGCTTCCGGGGCCGCGCGTTCGATCTCGCGGGGGACACCCTCACCCCGCCGGAGACGGCCGCCGCGATCAGCCGCGCCACCGGCCGGACCGTCCCGTACGTGCAGGTCCCCATCGAGACCATCCGCGCACGGAGCGAGCAGGCGGCGCGCGGCATCCAGTCGCTCAACGACGGCCTGTACGAACTGGTCGACACCGAGGCTCTGCGCACGCTCCATCCCGGCCTGCTGACCTTCGACGCCTGGCTGAAGCAGACCGGCACCGCCGCCTTCACCGCGCTGCTCGGCCCCGTGGAGGGCGTCACCGCAGGTAGGAGGCCCCGTTGAGGTCGAGTACGGCGCCCGAGGACCAGACCGCGCCCGGCGAGGCGAGGTAGACGACGGCCTCGGCGATCTCCTCCGCTGACCCCACCCGGCCGAACGGGCTCTGCGCCCGCACCGTGTCGCCCTCGGCGCCGGCCAGCTTCGCGGCCTGCCGCTCCGTGGCGACGAAACCCGGCGCCACCGAGGTGACAGCGATCTGATGGGGCGCCAGGGCTACCGCGATCGACTGGCCGAACGCCTGGAGGGCGGCCTTGCCCGCCCCGTAGGCCGGGTGGTCGGGCTCGCCGCGGTAGGCGCCCCGGGAGCCCACGTTGACGATGCTGCCGGGCGCGCCGCGACGGATCAGCTGGTCGGCGAAGGCCCAGGTGACGTTCGCCGCTCCGAGAAGGTTGGTGCTGATCATCGAGTTCCACGCCTCGGTCCACGCCTCCCAGCCGACCTCGCCGATCCGGTGCCGGTTGGCCGGACCCGGGGCCACAGCGGCGTTGTTCACCAGGACATCGAGGGCGGGCAGGCCCCGCACAGCCTCATCGACGATGTGGCGCGCGGCGGACGGATCGGCCAGGTCCCCGCCGACGACCGTGTGCCCCTCGCCGGGCAGGAGGGCGAGAGTGTGCTCGGCGTCCTCGCGGTGGTGCCCGTAGTGGACGGCGACCCGGTGTCCGTTCGCCGCCAGGGCGATCGCCGTCGCGCGTCCGATACCGCGCGAGGCACCCGTCACGAGCGCTCCACGGAACGTGCCGTCCCCCACGTGCGGCCCCTTTCCCCGCTGCTGAATTCCCCGCGGGTCGCTTCCCCGCTGATGACCGGCTCCCGCCGGTAAGTGGCCCGCAGCTTGCGACAGTGTTCCACCCCATGTCAACGCCGACTCGTGGCAGGAAACGGGGAACGCGTGCGACCGGAGCGGGCCCCGGCGCCGAGAGGGCGGCAGGGGGCAGGGGCGGCAGCGCGGCGAGGGGCGATGTCGCCTCACACCTACTTCGCCGCTTCCGCCGCTTCCGCCGCTTCCTCCGCCGCTTCCAGGCGGCGGTCCAGCGCCGCGCGTTCGCGGAGGGCGTGGCGGCGGTCCTCTGCGGAGGCATCGATGACATCGAGGAAGACCTGGTCCAGGCCCGGACACTCCCGCTCCAGCCCGTGTTTGATGCGCACCAGCGCGGCTTCGACGACTTCGCTGTCCAGGTCGGGGACGAGATCGACGCGGGCGGCGAGCATCACGGAGTCGGGCCCCAAGTGCATGGTGAGAGCCGCGGTGACGGTATCGATCTCCGGCTGCTCGCCGAGGTAGTCGCGGATGCGACGCTGCAACTCCGGGTCCGCCGCCTCACCGATCAGCTGGTCCTTGGCGCTGCGGCCGAGCGCGTACGCGATGTAGACCAGCAGCGTCCCGATGAGCAGCGAGGCGACGGCCTCGTAGACGACCTCGCCGGTGGCCATGTGGAGCCCCATGCCGACGAGCGCGAGCAGCACTCCGAGGCAGGCGGTGCCGTCCTCGGCCAGTACCGTGCGCAGCGCCGGGTCGTTGCTGCGCCGTACCTCGGTCCGCATGCGCCGGCCCGCCGCACGGGCCTGCGCCCGGACCTGGAGCAGGGCCCGTACCAGCGAGGCGCCCTCCGCCAGCAGCGCGACGAACAGGACACTCAGCCCGACGGCATAGCCGGTCCTCGTCTCGGAGCTGCCCGTGGTGAGGGCCTCGAACCCCTGGAAGAAGGAGAAGCAGCCTCCGGTGACGAAGATCCCGACGGCCGCAATCAGCGACCAGAAGAACCGCTCCTTGCCGTAGCCGAAGGGGTGTCCGGCGTCGGGTGGCCGCTTGCTGCGCTTGAGCGACGCGAGCAGGAAGACCTCGTTGAGGCTGTCGGCCACCGAGTGCGCCGCCTCCGAGAGCAGCGCCGGGGAGGCCGACAGCAGACCACCGGCGAGTTTGGCCACGGCGATCAACAGGTTGGCGCCCAGGGCTACCCAGACAGTGACCTTTGTCTCGCCGTCCCGGCCCGTGTGCGTGTCCATGTCCGTGCGCGTGTCCGCGCCCGTGTCCGTGGCCGTGTCCGTCCGCGTGTCCTGCCCGCTCATCGGCTCCCTCTCGGCTCGTCGTCCGTGGCGCGACCTCGTCACGCACCGGGGCCAGGTACCCGCGTCGCGGGAGCCGAGACGGGGCGCTCGGGGCAGGGAAGGGCGCGCCCAGGTCCGGGGCGGGGCGGGATGGGTGCGTGGTGTGGGTGAGGGGAGCGAGGCGAGCGGTACGAACGGTGCGGGGAGGGCTCGGGCCCGGGCCGTCAGGCGCCGGGGCGCCTCGTCGATGCGGACACCTCGGGCGTCTCGGGGGCCTCAGCCTCCCCGCCACCTCAGGCACATCGGAACTCGGCGTCGCGGGTGCGCCATGAGCCGCGCGCGTTCCGCGGCCTCAGACGTTCTCCGGGGCCGATTCGAGCCCGTACTGCTGCCCGGCGCCCCAGTCGGCGTCCGCAGCACCAGCGGCACCAGTGGCGCCAGCAGTTCCTGTGGCACCAGCGTCCGGTCCGGGCACAGCCTCGGCCCCGGCGCCGGCTTGCGCATCCGCGCTCGCGCCCGTGTTCACGCTCGTATGCGTGTTTGCTTCCGCGCCCGCGCCCAGATGCGTGTGCGTGTGCGCACCCGCGTCCGCATCCGCGCTCGTTCGGACCCCGGCGCTGATCTCCCGCAGGCCCTCGGACTGCGCCCGCACGCCCTCCGCGGCTTCGCGAGCCGCGGCCAGCACATCGCCCTGTTCTTCGATGAGGCTGTCGTAGATCGGCGCCCCGGGTTGGTGATCGGTCGGCATCGCGGCCGGTCCTCCCTGATACGTGCGAATGTTCCAAAGTCGTCGTGCGACGACCGGTAGAGGACCATACGCGCCCCTTGCCGTGGCCCGCTCCCCGGGGGAGCGGGAAGCGGAACGCAGGGCTTCATCACCACCTGTCCCCATTCACCCCTCTCATCGGCACGGTCCCGATCAGCCGGTGGCACCCCGGGCCGGCGGTCCGGAATTCTCCACCCGCCCGCCCGGCCCGCTCTATCCGCGTCACGAGAGGCGGCGAAACGGGAACGCGGGTCAAGTCCGCACAGCCCAGGAACACGAAGACGGCAGGAGTCGGGCGACGGCGGATACGGCCGAGGCGGAGCCATTCACCCTCTTCCCTTTCGCACATTGCGGGCCGGACATCCCGCTCCCGCATTGCGGGCCGGGCGCCGGAGGCACGCGGCGCTTCCCCGGTGCCGCCGTGTCGGCACACGGCGCAGACGGTGTCCGGCATGCGGTGCCAGCACCCCGGAGAGCACCGAATATCGAACCTCCGGTCACACTTCCGTGTGAGAATTCCCCCCGTACTCCACCGGGAGTTTTCCCCGCAGATAGGAACAGGACTGTCATCAGCCGAGAATGAGCGGTGCCGGGGCGAAACGCATTTCCCCGGCATTGGTCAGGTCTCGGAATCACTCACATCATGAGGTTCCATGCTGTGGCCCACGCTTTCCCTCCTGGCCGAGACAGATGTCGTCTTCCAGCGGTCCGGGGAGATCAGGCAGCCCGTTTCGCTGTTCGACTCCCCCGCGACCCGCATGCTGCTGAGCAGTGAAGGGCTCACCACTACGCTCCTGGGTGCCTGGGTGGGCAGCCGGCTGCGGGTACGGCGCGCGGAGTGCCGGCGGATACCAGGCGGCACGGCCCCGGCCGGGGCCGCCGCGCTGCTGGGCGTGGCCGAGGAGAGCGAACTGCTCGTACGCGCTTCGCTGCTGGGTGCGGGCGAGGACGGGCCCACCGTGTCGATGAACCTGGTGGTGGCCCGGCTGGACAAGTGCGCCGGACTTGAGAGATGTCTCACCGACGCCACGGTTCCGCTGGGCGAGGCGCTGCACGGCTTGGGCACCGGTCACCGGCGCACGGTCCTGGACGTGGGCTGCCGCCCGTGGCCCGGGGCCGTCGGCCGGCTGGCGGCCTTCAAGACGTACGTCCTGTGGCACCGCGACGACCCGGTGCTGGCCATCAACGAGTTGTTCAACCCGGACCTCGTCCCGGCGGCGGTGCTCGGCGGCACGTGAGCCTGGCCGCCACCCCTTTCCGCCCGGCGACGGGTGGACCGGACCGGCCCCGCGCGGGGCCGGTCCGGGGGTCGCATGCGAGCCGACCGGCCTGGCGTCAGGACGACTTTGGGCTGGTCAGGTCGTAGAAGACGGCGTCGCCGACGGCGACCTTCTTGTAGTGCTTCTGCACCCACGTACTGATCCCGGAGGCGGTACCCGAACTCCCGGGCCCGCCGCCGGGGCCGCCGCCCGGGCCGCCTGAACCGGCGATGAAGTAGTGGATCTTCCCTTCCTTCACATACTTCTTGAAGCCCGCGAGCGTGGGATACGGATCGCTTCCGTTGAAGCCGCCGATCGCCATCACCGGCTTTCCGGTGGCGAGTTGATAGCTGGCGGCGTTCTGGGACCCCACCGCGGCCCCGGCCCAAGGGTAGGAGCCCGCCTCCTTCTCCAGCAGTTTCCTGGCCTTCTCGCTGACCTGACTGCCGTTCAGGAGGCCGCCCATGCCGCCCCCACCCATGCGGCCCATGCCGCCACGGCCGGGGTGGGCGCTCCCGTGGGCGGACTTCCCCTGGGCCTGGCCCTGGGTGTTGCCCTGGGGAGGGCCGCCCTGACCGGGGGTGCCGCCGGGCACGCCACCCTGCCCCCGAGCCGGGAGCCCGCCCTGCTGCCGGTGCTTGCCCGTGTTCCCGTTGCCCTTACCGGTGTTGGCGTTGCCGGTGTTGGCGTTTCCGCCCTGGGCGCCTTGCGGGGGCTGCGGGCCGCCGCCACCCCCGCCCGGGCCGCCGCGCGCGACGGCGGGCCCCGCCGTGATGATGGAGCCGGTGTGCGGGGTGGCGACCGTGTTCAGGGTGTACGCCACCGGTCCCGCGGCCATCGCCGCGAGGCCCAGGCCCGCCGCCAGCCAGGACGCTCGCCGGGGCGAGGCCGTCCGAGGGGAGATCCGCGGCTCCGCGAGCAGCGCGACCGCCGCGATGACGCCGACCGCGAGCACCGTCCAGCGCAGCCATGACAGCCAGCCGTCGGCGCGGCCGAGCAGTACGCAGGACCAGACCGCCGTGCCGGTGGCCGTCACCGCCAGCGCCGCCGAGGCCGCCGGGTGCGCGCGGCGCCGCCACAGGGTGGTCCAGCCCATCGCGACGAGCGCGCAAATGTAGGGCGCCAGCGCGATGTTGTAGTACTCGTGAAAGATCCCGGACATGAAGCTGAAGGTGGCCGCCGTCATCAGCAGCGCACCGCCCCAGACCAGGAACGCCGCGCGCGCCGCGTCCGTACGCGCGGCGCGGCGCGTCACGACCAGCCCGGCCGCCAGCAGGACCAGCGCGGCGGGCAGCAGCCAGGAGATCTGGCCGCCCATGGAGTCGTTGAAGAGCCGTCCGATGCCCGTCTCGCCCCAGCCGCCGCCTCCCCCGCCGCCGGGGCCGCCACCGCCGGGACCACCGCCGTTGCCGCCACCGCCGACGCTGCCCGTCTCGTTGCCGGTGAGGCGGCCGAGGCCGTTGTAGCCGAGGGTCAGTTCCAGAAAGCTGTTGTGCTGCGAGCCGCCCATGTACGGGCGGGAGCCGGCGGGCCACAGTTCGGCCAGCGCGACGTACCAGCCGCAGCTGACCACCATCGCCAGCCCGCCGAGCAGGAGTTGGCCCACCCGGCGCAGCGGCCGGACCGGGGCGCACACCAGGTACACGAGGGCCGACGGCGGAAGGATCAGCCATGCCTGGAGGGTCTTGGTGAGGAAGGCGAGGCCGAAGCAGGCCCCCGCCAGCACCAGCCACTTGGTGCGGGCCCCTTCCAGCGCGCGCAGTACGCAGGCGATCGCCGAGACCATCAGCAGGCACAGCAGCGCGTCCGGGTTGTTGAAGCGGAACATCAGCGCCGCGACCGGTGTCAGGGCCAGCAGCGCCCCCGCCAGCAGGCCCGCGCCGTGCCCGAAGCGGCGGCGCACCGCCGCGTACAGCACGGCCACCGTGCCGACACCCATCAGGGCCTGCGGCACGAGGATCTGCCAGGAGCCGAGCCCGAAGAGGCGTACGGACAGCGCCATCGGCCACAGTGCCGCCGGGGGTTTGTCCACGGTGATGGCGTTGCCCGCGTCGAGCGAGCCGAAGAGCATCGCCTTCCAGCTGGCACCCCCTGCCTGGGCGGCTGCCGAGTAGAAGGAGTTGGCGTACCCGGAGGCGCCGAGGCCCCACAGGAACAGCACGGCGGTGGCCGCCAGCAGGGCCCAGTAGGCGCCGCGCTCCCGGCGCGAGAGCGGGCCGGGCGTCCGGGTCGGCGCGTCGTCGGGGGCGGCCCGGTCCGGGGAGTGCGGGTGCGCCGAGGCGGGGGCGGCGGTCATGCGCGGGTCCGTTCGTCGTGCCCGGTCGGGCGGGCGGCCGGGTCAGGGCTGGGGGCGGAAGCGGAAGCGGCCGTCGGAGCGGACGTGGCCGGGTGCGGGGGCGTACCGGTGGCCGGGTGCGGGCGCGGGCCCGTGGCCGGGGACGCGGACGCGGACGCGGACGACGACGGCTCGGACGGGGAGGCCGCCCGCGTCGCGCCGGGGTGGAAGACCCAGGTGCGGAAGAGGAGGAAGCGCACCACGGTCGCGGCGAGGTTGGCCACGACGAGCACGGCGAGTTCGCTGCCGTGCGAGGCGCCCGTATCGGCGGCGTCCAGCGCGGCCAGCGAGCCGCTGGTCAGCGCCAGTCCGACGGCGAACACCACGAGCCCCTGCGCCTGATGCCGCACCGCGCGCTCGCGGCCCCGTACGCCGAAGGTGAGCCGGCGGTTTGCCGCGGTGTTGGCGAGGGCCGACAAGAGCAGCGCCAGCACGTTCGCCAGCTGGGGCGCCGCGCTCGTGCGCAGCAGCGAATACAGCGCGAGGTAGAGCAGCGTGCTCACCACGCCGACGGCGCAGAAGCCCAGGAGCTGGCGGGCGAGTCCGCCGGGCACACCGGCCAGTTCGCGGTCCCGGGGGTCGTCGCCGAAGGGGCGGCGCAGCCGGGCCAGGGGCAGCGCCCCGGTGGCCAGCGCGCGCCCCACCCGCCAGACGCCCTTGAGGTCGGCGACGGCGGTGGAGACCAGGTGGACGCGGCTGTCGGGGTCGTCCACCCAGTCCACCGGGACCTCGTGGATACGCAGTCCGGCGCGCTGGGCGAGGACCAGCAGCTCGGTGTCGAAGAACCAGCCGGTGTCCTCCACCAGCGGCAGCAGCCGCGCGGCGACCTCGCCCCTGATGGCCTTGAAGCCGCACTGCGCGTCCGAGAAGCGGGCGGCCAGCGACCCGCGCAGGATCAGGTTGTAGGCCCGCGAGATGACCTCGCGCTTGGCGCCCCGCACGACCCGGGACCCCCCTGCCAGGCGGGTGCCGATGGCGAGGTCGGAGTGGCCGGAGATGAGGGGGGCCACCAGTGGCAGCAGCGCGTTGAGGTCGGTGGACAAGTCCACGTCCATATAGGCGCGCACGGGCGCGTCCGAGGCGCTCCACACGGTGCGCAGCGCCCGGCCCCGGCCCTTTTCCTCCAGCCGTACGGACCGCACTTCTCCGTAGGCGCCGTCGAGCGCCGCCGCCACCTCGGGGGTGCGGTCCACGCTGGCGTTGTCGGCGATGGTGATGCGGAAGCCGTAGGGGAAGTTTCCGGTGAGGAAGGTGTGCAGGCGCCGGACGCAGGCTTCGAGACCGGCCTCCTCGTTGTAGACGGGGATGACCACGTCGAGCACCGTGCGCGTGGGCGGGAGGGCGGGCAGGTGGCGGCGGGCGGGCAGGGCTTCGCCCTCGGGCAGCGCCCGCCCGGCGGACTCCGCCACCGCGCCGGCGGTGCCGCCCGCGCGAGTTGCGCCTGCGCGCCCCGTGGTGGGAGTGATGTCGGTTCGCATGACACCGACGCTCGCCAGTCGCGCTGTCAGCGCCTTGTGGTGAAGCTGTGCTCCGCCTGTGAGTTGCCTTCCGGCGCCGCCCCGGCCTCGTCGGCGGCGGGCGCCTTCCCCTCCGGAGCGGGCTTCTGCTCCGAGGTGGGCAGCGCGGGGCTGTCCGGGGCCGGGAGGTGGACGGTGAAGACGGTGCGGCCGGGCGCGCTGGTCACCGACACCTCTCCCCCGTGAGCCGTGACGACGGCCCGCACGATGGCCAGACCGAGGCCCGTGCTGCCGTGCGCGCGGGAGCGCGAGGGATCGCCGCGTGCGAAGCGTTCGAAGATGTGCGGCAGCGTCTCCGGCGGGATGCCGGGCCCGTCGTCCTCGATCCGTACCGTCACACCGCCGCCCCCCGCCGTCCGGCGCACCCGCGCCGTCACGACCGTGCCCTCGGGGGTGTGGGTGCGGGCGTTGGCCAGCAGGTTGACCAGTACCTGCTGGAGTTGGGGCGCGTCGCCGCGCACCAGTGCCGCCTCGTCGGGCAGGTCCAGCCGCCAGTGGTGCCCGGGGCCCGCCGCGCTGGCATCGCTGAGCGCGTCCACCACCAGCGGTGACAGGTCGAACGTACGGGTCTTCAGCGGCCGTCCGGTATCCAGCCGGGCGAGCAGCAGCAGGTCCTCGACCAGGCCCGTCATGCGGGTGGACTCCGACTCGATACGGGAGAGCGCGTGCCGGGTGTCGGGGCCGACGGGTTCGCCGCCCCGGTGGGTGAGTTCGGCGTAGCCGCGGATGGAGGCCAGCGGGGTGCGCAGCTCGTGGCTGGCGTCGGCGACGAAGCGGCGTACCCGCATCTCGCTCTCGTAGCGCGCGGCCAGTGCCGAACCGACGTGGCCCAGCATTCTGTTGAGGGCCGCGCCCACCTGGCCGACCTCGGTGCGCGGGTCGGTGTCCTGCTCCGGAACCCGTTCGCGCAGCACCACCTCCCCCTCGTGCAGCGGGAGTTGGGAGACTCGCTTGGCGGTCTGCGCCATGCGGCGCAGCGGGCGCAGGGCCATCCGTACGCTGGCGGCGCCCGCGATCCCCGCGGCGGCCAGCCCGGCAGCCGAGACGCAGATCTCGACCACCACCAGTGTGCTGAGGGTGTCCTCGACCTGGGCGGTCGGCAGTCCGACGAGCAGGGTGCCGCCGTCGAACGGGTGGGAGGTCACGCGGTAGCCGCCCGCGTGCGGGATGTCCACGCTGTGCGGGGACCCGTCGAGGGAGACCTGCTGGAGCGCGTCGGTCTGTTCGCGGGTGAGCTGCCGCGCATCGACGCGGGGCTCGCCCGCGGTGGTCTCGCTCTGCGCGCTGATGCCGCCGCGCTGGATGTCGTCGTCCCCGCCGTCGTCCGGTATGACGGCGCCGATCGTGCCGAGGGGCTGCCCTCCCATGGTGAGAAACCGCAAGTCGGCAGCGTGCGGCGGGTTCTTGACCCCCGGCGGGGCGGGGCCCGCGGCGCGCCGGGCGACATCGGAGAGCTGGGTGTCGAGCTGGCTGAAGAGGTACGAGTGCAGGGCGATCGTCGTCACCATGCTGATGACGGCGGCGACCACCGCGATCAGCGCGACGGAGGAGACGACCAGCCGGGTCCGCAGCGAGCGGGGCTTGCGCATGACAGGACGTCAGCTTTTCGGGGTCACAGGCGCGGCGGCCTTGATGACGTACCCGGCGCCGCGCCGGGTGTGGATCATCGGGGCCCGGCCGGCGTCGATCTTGCGGCGCAGGTAGGAGATGTACAGCTCGACGACATTGGCCTGCCCGCCGAAGTCGTAGTTCCATACCCGGTCGAGGATCTGGGCCTTGCTGAGCACCCTGCGCGGGTTGCGCATCAGATAGCGCAGAAGCTCGAACTCGGTGGCCGTCAGCCGGACGTCCTCGCCGCCGCGCGTGACCTCGTGGCTCTCCTCGTCCAGCACCAGGTCCCCGACGACGAGCAGCGAGGCGCTCCGCGCGGCGGCGGCGCCCGCCCGGCGCAGCAGCCCGCGCAGCCGGGCGACGACCTCCTCCAGGCTGAAGGGCTTGGTGACGTAGTCGTCGCCGCCCGCGGTCAGCCCGGCGATCCGGTCCTCGACCGCGTCCTTGGCGGTCAGGAAGAGCACCGGCACCTCCGGGGCCTCGCGGCGCAGCTTGCTGAGCACGGTGAGCCCGTCCATGTCGGGCAGCATCACATCCAGCACCACCGTGTCCGGCCCCCAGCCGCGGGCCGTGCGCAGCGCGGCGGCGCCGTCCCCTGCCGCCTTGACCTCCCAGCCCTCGTAGCGCAGCGCCATCGACAGCAGCTCGCTCAGCGCGGGCTCGTCGTCCACCACGAGCACCCGCACCGGCCCGCCGTCCTGCCGCCGAAGCCCCTCCCGCGCTGGGGCGGGCGCGAGCCCCGATCCGGGCGCGGGCGCGGGGGCGTGCGCAGGTACGGTCGTGTGCGGAGGTGCGGCGGGCGCGGACGGGGAGGCGGCGCGGGGATCGCTCATGGGGCCAGGCTGCCGTCCGCCGCTGAGAGCGGGCTGTGTGCTGCCTGTGAATCGGCTGAGAAGCGAACGCCGTGACGGCCGGACACTGCCCATGCGCGGGCCCGATGCGCCGGGCCACGGGCGTCCGATGCGCGGGCGTCCCGTGCGCCGGCCCCAGGGCCGGGCGCCGTACGCCGTCCGGACCGGGGCCCGGCGGCGGGGCGGCCGGGGGCGCCAGGACCTTTGCAGGAGAGAGGCGTGGTGCCCGGCTGCGAGACCGGGAGGCCCTTCGGCGGCGGGACCAGGAGGTCCCCTGTAAGGGCATACAGGTTACTTAAAGGTATGTCGTGACTTAAGAAGCGAGAAACAGTAGAACCCGTTCCCATTCCCCCCGAGAGTGAGGAACTGCCATGAACAACCCTGTCATGGAGCAGTCCACCCCCCGAAACGTCTCCCGCCGTGGCCTCATCACGGGAACGGGTTCTCTGCTGGGATCCGCGGCGCTCGGCGGGCGCGCGCTCGCCGCCACCCCCCGTCACGGCCGGGCCGCCGCCCCCGGCGCCGCGCCCCGGGACGCCTCGATCGCCGACGGCGCCCAGGTCCCGGCACTGGTGATCGGCAGCGGATACGGCGGCTGCGTCGCCGCGCTGCGGCTGGCGGAGGCGGGCGTCGATGTCCAGCTGGTGGAGATGGGGATGGCCTGGGACACCCCGGGCGCCGACGGCGAGATCTTCGCCAACACCACGGATCCGGACCAGCGCTCCTACTGGTTGCGCACCAGGACCAAGCAGCCCATCAGCAACTTCCTCGGATTCCCGATCGACCGTGACATCGCCCGCTACACCGGGATCCTGGACGCCGAGGACTTCAGCGGCATCACCGTCTACCAGGGGCGGGGCGTGGGCGGCGGCTCCCTCGTCAACGGGGGCATGGCCGTCACGCCCCGTCGGGAGA
Organism: Streptomyces axinellae; assembly: GCF_039532135.1. Taxonomy (NCBI): domain Bacteria; kingdom Bacillati; phylum Actinomycetota; class Actinomycetes; order Kitasatosporales; family Streptomycetaceae; genus Streptomyces; species Streptomyces axinellae. The sequence continues at coordinate 167,859 of NZ_BAAARJ010000006.1, read as the reverse complement.
ACTTCGGCGCCATCCTCCCGACGGTGAACAGCGCGGAGATGTACGGCACTTACTACCCGCGCGCCAACACGGCGCTCGGTGTCGCCGCCATCGACCCGGACTGGTTCGAGACCACCGAGTGCTACCAGTACGCGCGAGTCGGCCGCCGGCACGCGCAGCGCTCCGGCTTCCCCTTCGTCTTCGTCCCCGACGTCTACGACTGGGCGTACATGAAGCAGGAGGCGGCGGGGGCGGTGCCCAAGTCGGCGCTGGCCGGGGAGATCCTCTACGGCAACAACCACGGCAAGAAGTCGCTGCAGAAGACCTACCTGCCCCGGATCCGGGCCACCGGCAAGGTCACCGTCTCGCCCCTGCACAAGGTCACCACGGTCCGCCCGGCATCCGGCGGCGGCTACACGGTCACCCTCGAACAGCTCGACACCGGCGGCGCGACCACCGCCACCAAGGAGGTCACGGCGGACCGGGTGTTCTTCGCGGCGGGCAGCGTCGGCACCAGCAAGCTCCTGGTCGCCCTGCGGGCCTCGGGCGCGCTGCCGCGACTCAACGAGGAGATCGGCAAGGGCTGGGGCGACAACGGCAATGTGATGTGCGGCCGGGCGAACCACCTGTGGGACCCGACCGGGTCACTCCAGTCGAGCATCCCCACGGCGGGCATCGACAACTGGGCGGCGGGCGGCGCCTTCGCCGAGGTGGCGCCGCTGCCCACCGGCATCGAGACCTTCGCCTCCTTCTACCTGTCGATCACCAGGAACCCGCACCGCGCGGAGTTCTCCTGGAACTCCGGGGCGGGCCGGGTCGAGCTGAACTGGCAGACCGCCTGGAAGCGGGAGTCCATCGACATGGCTAAGTCGATCTTCGACAAGATCAACGCGAAGGAGGGGACGATCTACCGGACCGACTTGTTCGGTACGTACAAGATCTGGGGCGACCACCTGACCTACCACCCGCTCGGCGGCGCCGTCCTGGGCAAGGCGACGGACAACTACGGCCGCCTGCACGGGCATCCGGGCCTGTACGTCATCGACGGCGCGCTGATCCCGGGCAACACCAGCGTCAATCCGTTCGTCACCATCACCGCACTCGCCGAACGGAACATCGAGAAGATCATCGCCACCGATCTGTGACACGCGCTGTGCGGGCTGTGCGGCGGGGCCCGGCACCGGATCCGGGACCCGCCCGGTACGCGGGTCCCGCCCGGTACGCGGGTGCCCGGCGCCGTCTCAGTGGCCGGGCAGCACGCACGCCGTATCGAGGCCCAGCACGTGGTTGAGCCGTCCGAACGCGAGCCAGGAGCCGATGCTCATGGTCAGTTCGACGATCTCGGCCTGGCTGTAGTGGGCCGTCATCCGGGCCCAGAACGCGTCGTCCAGGCCGTGGTGGTCCAGGGCATACCGCTCGGCGTATTCGGCGGCCAGCCGGGTGCGGGTGTCGAACGCCTCGGTGGTACGCCACTGGGTCACCGCCTCGGCGAAGCCCTCCTCGACCTTGTGCCCGTCCCGTTCGGTGCGCCAGCCGAGGCAGAGGGCGCAGCCGTTGAGCTGGGCGGTCCGCAGCCGGGCCGCCTCGAATTCGCGCAGGCCGAGGGTGGTGTGGGCGTACACGGCAAGCGAGAGCCCGGCGGCTGCGGGGCCGATGCCGGGCACCATCTCGCCCCACACGTAGCCGATCGGGTCCTTGCCCTCGGGGATGTCGATGTTCATGACCGCGTCCTTCCTGGATCGTCGGGTCTGCCGAGTCCGCCGGGCGCCGGGCGCAGCGGCACATCCAGCGCGTCGTAGAGGCCGGGCCCCGCGTTCACGAGCCAGTCGATGGCGTTGACCAGGCGGGCGGCGGCGGTGGCGTTGCCTCCTGCGGAACGGTTGCCGGCCTCGTCCATGGCCTCGACGGTGACCTCGATACGGGGCACACCCTCGATGACCACCCGGTGCGCGCCCACGCCGTCGGGCGGCGTGGGCCAGTCGGGCGCGCAGGACGGGTGGATACGGGTGACGTGCTCGACCACCAGGCGGGGCGCACCGTCCACGATCCCGCGCACCTCGAACCGGACGGCCCCCTGGGTGCCGGCCGCGAACGCGCCCATCGTCGGCGTGCTGACGTCGGACAGGAGCGGGCGCCGCTCCAACGTCTCGCACACCTCCTCCAGTTGCAGGCCGAGCGCGCGGGCCATCAGCCGTATCTGCCCACCCCACACCATGGTCGGAACGGTGGAGGCGAGCATCGGCGGCTCGTAGTCCATCGGCCGGCCCATGCCGACCAGATCGCGGACCGCGTCGGGCTGGTCGTAGGTGGAATAGTCGAAGATCTCCTGGCAGCGGATCGCCTCCACGGTGGTGCCGAGCCCGCTGATCAGCAGCGGCAGCACGTCGTTGGCCCAGCCGGGGTCCACACCCGAGACGAACAGCGAGCCGCCGCCCGCCTCGATGGCCGCCAGCACCGGCTCGCGCAGCTCGGCCGGTGCGCTCCTGTGGTCGTAGAGCGCGTAGAGGGACGGGGTGACGACCACGGCCCCGGCGCGGAGCGCGCGCAGGATGTCGGCGAGAGCCTCCTCGGGGCGCAGATCCCCGGAGGCCGCGTAGACCACGGCGCGGGGCCCCTCGGCCAGCACCGCGTCGGCGTCGCTTCGCGCCGCCACCCCCAACTCACGGCAGGTTCCGCCGACTCCGCCGATCTCACCGGCATCCCGGCCGGTCTTGGCCGGGCTGTGGACGAGGACGGACACCAACTCCAGCGCCGGGTGGGCCACCACGGCACGAATGGCCGCGCGCCCGACATTGCCGGTACCCCAGACAACCGTGGAAATCATGCGCGGAGGGTAGCGAGAGGGCGTATGGGTTCATAGTGCCGTGCACCGGAAAACTCGCCGCCGGCCCCGGCCCGGCGGTTCACCTCGCGGCGCCGCCGTCCCCGAGGAAGACCCGCTCCGTGGTGAGGTAGAACTCGCTGCGGCTCATGTCGATGAAGCGCCGTTCGTCGGGCTGGATCGTCTCGCGGTACTCCGCCGACCTGACCAGCCCCTGGATGTCCTCCGTGCTGTCGAACCACTGCCGGACGACGGCGTCGAACCGCACCTCGGCAACACCCGGAAACCCCAGCGGCTGCGGATAGTCCGCGGTGTAGCGCCGCACATACCGCCGGGCGACGGCGGTCGAGGCGACCAACGGCGCGTGCCGCTCACGGTGATGGCTGAGGAACTCCTCTCCCGACAGCTCCGGTAGCCGGCACAGCAGGCTCACGAGGATGACCATGCGTCAAGGCTAGCCCCGCACGGCCGTGTTGAACTCCGGCGCGGGCTCCGGGGAATTGGCCCTGGGGCGCCCGGATCAAGAGGCGGGGAGGCGGGCAGGGACATCAGACAGCGCGGGAGTCTTCACAGCCGGCGGAAGGGGACAGCGTGCGGGTCATCGTCATCGGGGCCGGAGTCGTGGGCGCGGCAGCGGGGTATGAGCTGGCGCGTTCCGGCGTGGACACCGTCATGGTGGACGCGGCGCGGGAGGGCCGGGCCACCTCGGCGGGCGCCGGGATCATCTGCCCCTGGACGAGCCGGCTGACCGATCCCGACTGGTACCGGATGGCGGCTGCCGGAGCCGAGCACTACCCCGGGCTGCTGGCGGCCCTCGCGCAGGACGGCGAGAAGGAGGTCGGCTACCGCAGGGTCGGCGCACTGCGGCTGCTGGCGCCCGGCACGGAGGGGGCGGCGAAGGAGGCGGCGGAGAGCGTGCGTTCCTCGGTGGCCGCGCGGGCCGCCGCCTCCGCGGTGGCCGGGGAGGTCTCCCTGATCGACGGGGCCGAGGCCGCCGCGCTCTTCCCGCCGCTGCGCCACGAAGGACCGGCCGTCCATGTCGCCGGTGCCGCGCGCCTGGACGGGCGGCTGCTGTGCGCGGCGCTGCGGCGCGCCGCAGCGCGCCACGGGGCCCGCCTCATCGAGGCGGAGGCCCGCGTCGAAGCGGAGGGCGACCGGGTGGGCGCGGTCCACGCGGGCGGGGAGCGACTGACGGCGGACGCGGTGATCGACGCGGCGGGCGCGTGGTCGGCCGCGCTCCTGGCCCCTCTGGGCGTACGGCTTGCGGTGGTTCCGCAGCGCGGGCAGATCGTCCATCTGCGGCTGCCGGGGGCCGACACCGCGCAGTGGCCGGTGGTGCTGCCCCCGACCAGGCACTATCTGCTGGCCTTCGACGACTCGCGGATCGTAGTGGGCGCGACCCGCGAGGAGGGCAGCGGCTTCGACCACCGGGTGACGGCCGCCGGCCTCGCCGAAGTCCTCGACGAGGCCCTCGCGGTGGCCCCCGGACTGGCCGGGGCCACCCACCTGGAGACCCGCGTCGGCTTCCGCCCGACGGGCCCGGACCCGCTGCCGCTGCTCGGTCCGGTGCCGGGGCTGCGCGGCCTGATCGTCGCCAACGGACTGGGCGCCTCGGGGCTGACGATGGGACCTTACGCCGGATCGCTGGCCGCCCGGATCGCTCTGGGCACCGATCCCGGCACGGACCTGACGGCCTACGCCCCGCTGCGCTGAGCCCGGCCGGGTGAGGCCGGACGGCGAGCCCACCTCCGTGAGGTCAGGAGGCGGGCCCGCCCCGGCGACGTCAGGTCAGGTCAGGCGGCGGGACGGTGCCCCGCGCCCGTGGGGTGCTCGCGCTCGACCCGGCGCCGCACCTCCTGGCAGGTGCGGGAGAGGAGACGGGAGACGTGCATCTGGGAGATCCCCAGCTCGGCACCGATGCTGGATTGCGTCATATCCCGGAAGAACCGCAGGTACAGCACCTTGCGCTGGCGTTCGGGCAGTTCGCGCAGGCACGGTTTGACGGCCTCGCGGGCGACGACGGATTCGAAGCCGGGCTCGGTGCTGCCGAGGGCATCGACGAGCGAGAGGTCGTCGGACCCGTTGGGCGAGGCGTCCAGGGACAGCGAGCTGAAGCTCTCCAAGGCTTCCATGCCCGCCTTGACGTCCTCCTCGGACAGCCCGCTGTGCTCGGCGATCCGCTCGATGCCCGGGGTCCGCCCGTCGGCGCCGGTGTTCAGCTCCTTGACGGAGGCGCGGACCTTGTTGCGCAACTCCTGGGTGCGGCGCGGGACATGGACGTCCCAGGTGTGGTCGCGAAAGTGCCGCCGGATCTCGCCGACGATGGTGGGGACGGCGAACGGCACGAACGGGGTGCCGTGCGCGGGATCGTAGCGGTCCACGGCTTTGACCAGACCGAGCGCCGCGACCTGCTCCAGGTCCTCCAGCGTCTCGCCCCGGTTGCGGTATTTGGCGGCGAGCCGGTGTGCCATGGGCAGCCACGCCTCCACCAGGCGCTCGCTGTGGGCCTGCCGTTCGGGCCCCTCGGGGAGGGCGGCCAGCTTCTTGAAGCCCTCGCTGGTGTCAGGAGCGTCGTCGTGGCTGTGGCGTGCTCGCTGGGGACGGTACCGTACGGCGCACATCAGATCGTGCTCCTCCCGGTTTCGTTGCGGTGGGGACGGCGCGGGAGGGACGGGCGGCGCAGAACAACCACCCGTGACGACCGTGTGCGGCCGACTCCCGCGGTGTGCCTGCGCTCTCAAGCACTCGCCCCCCTTGTGTCCGCGCCCGCAAGGGCCAAACGGCCCCCACTTCATTTCTTTTTCGGAACTTTCCGAGGGGCGGAGCAGGGGTCGGGACGGGGCCGGGACGGGGCCGGAGCGCGCAGAAGGCCGGGGCGGATCCCGGCGGAAACACAAGAACCCACGGGCCCACAGGTCCGCTTACGCGCCTGTGCGCCCGTGGGTCCGTACCCGTGGGGCTGCGAGCCGGCGGCGGCACGCGGGGCGTGCCCGCCGTTTCAGTCCGTGGCCATGAGCCCCTGCCGCAGTCCGCCGATGATGCGGCGCAGCACGCGGGAGACCTGCATCTGGGAGACGCCGATCTCCTCGCCGATCTCTTCCTGGGTGCGCTCTTCCACGAACCGCAGGTGCAGCACCAGCCGGTCGCGCTCGTCGAGCTGGTCGATCAGCGGGGCGAGCGTCTGGAAGTCCTCGACCAGTTCCAGCGCGTAGTCGTCCTCGCCGAGCACCTCGTAGAGGCTGCCGTCCTCACCGGGCCCCGGCGCGTCGGCGGGGCTCAGGAGCGAGTCGAGGGAGGAGGAGTGGTATCCGTTGGCCGCCTTGCGCGCCTCGGTGACCTCCTCCTCGGTGAGGCACATCAGCTCCGCCAGTTCCGCGTCGGTGGGGCGGCGCCCGAGCCGTGAACTCAGCTCCTCGCCCGCGCGGGCGAGCTGGATCCGGGCTTCCTGGAGGCGCCGGGGCACGTGGACGGACCACTTGGTGTCACGGAAGAAGCGCTTGATCTCCCCCACGATGTAGGGCACGGCGAAGGAGGTGAACTCCACCTCCCTGTCCACATCGAACCTGTCGATCGCCTTGATCAGTCCGATCGTGCCGACCTGGACGACGTCCTCGCGCTCCTCGCCGCTGCCCCGGAACCGGGAGGCCGCGTAGCGCACGAGGGAGAGGTTCATCTCGATAAGGGTGTGCCGGACGTACTGGTACTCGCGCGTCCCCTCCTCCACCTCGGACAGGCGCGCGAGGAACTGCCGCGAAAGCTCCCTCGCGTCCATGGGTGCCACGGCGCTCGGCTCCTCGACGAACGGGAGCGAGGGGGCAACCCTGGAACTGCGTTCGCAGCTTTCGTCGGCGTCTGTCGCGGGCGTCACCGTCATGGATGCCATATCGCTCATCCCCACAAGTACAGATCGTTTCTCGGACGTGCTGCGGTCCCCCCGTCATAGCGCCCCTGCCCGCGCACACCTTCAGCATGCTTGCCGTGAGGCAATAATTTCCCGCCGCGCCTCCGGAAGGGAGGACGCGGGGCGGGGCGAAGGCCCGGGAAACTCCCGAACGCCGGGGCCGGGCCCGGGACTTCGGGCGAACGGTGCCGATGTGGCGAGCGATTCGGCCCGGGGTGTGTCGCCCGGGTCAGCCCGGGTAAGCCGGGGGCGCCCGGGTCAGCCCGGGGGCGGTGTCAGGGCGACGGTGACCGAGATGCGCTTGCCCCGCTCCCCCAGGTCCGTCACCGCGATGTCCCGTGCAAGCTTCGTGATCATGCGCCACCCGTGCCCGCCGACGTGGAGCCGCCCCGAGGGGGTGGTCGCCGGGAGTACTTCGGGCACCTCCCTGCTGCCGTCACTCATGTGCAGCGACACCGCACGGTCCGTCAGTTCGGCGGCGAAGACGGTGATGCCCCCGGCGTGCAGCATCGCGTTGGAGGCCAGCTCGGACGCCACCAGCAGCGCGTCGCCCACCACGTCCTCGTGGCCGGCCAGGGACCACTCGCGCAGCAGGTCCGCCACCTCCCGGCGCACCTCGGCCGGGCTGTCCACCTCCTTGGGCCCGATACTGCCGGCGGCACTTCCCCTCTCCTGTGCCATCTCTCGCCTCGCTGTCCCGCATCGCTGTTCGCGCCGCTGTCCCGCATCGCTCATCGCCCGCGCGGCCTCGCCCCGGCGCCCCTGGGAGTGGCAGGCGGCTGCGGACCTGTCCCGGGGCTGTCCTGCGGCGCGGCACCCGGCGCGCGGAGTGCGTATGGATTCACTGCCGTCCGCATGACCGGGAATGTTCGTTGTAAACAGCTTCCGCCACGCGATTACGGGCCGCGACCTGAGCCCGCCCCGGCCCGGGGCGCCGGGGCCGCGCGCCCGGCCCGAACGCTCCCGGTCGAGCGTTTCGGCTGATCTTCGGCGTCCCGCCGCATAAGCTCGCGAGATCCGCCCGCTGACCGGTACACATCAGCCGACCCGTACATCAGCGGCGTTCCAGCACAGGCAGGTTTGGCGCGGCGAGCAGGAAGGGCACTCGTGGGGCTACCGGAAGAGGACCGGAGGGGCGCAGGCGCAGGCGTCGGGGCCACGGAGGTGGCTGGCGGAGTGAGAATCGGCGAGGACTCGCCCGGGAACACCGCAGGCGAGACGGGCGTGCGGCCCTCACCGCCGGGCGGGCTGATGGATGTGCTCGCGGTCGGGGCCGTGGTGCTGGACGGCCGGGGCCGCATCGTGCTGTGGAGCCCCCAGGCTGAGCAATTGTTCGGTTACAGCCCGCAGGAGGCACTGGGCCAGTACGCCGTCCGCCTGCTGGTGCCCCAGGAGAACGTCGAGCTGGTGCTGCACCTGTTCGACAAGGTCATGCGCGAGGGCAAGGAGTGGGCCGGCGTCTTCCCCGTCCGCTGCAAGGACGGCAGCATCCGGGCGCTGGAGTTCCGGAACATGCGGCTGCGCGACGACCACGGTGGCGCCTACGCGCTCGCGCTGGCCACGGACCGGGCCACCTTGCGCGTGGTCGAGCGCAATCTGGCGCTGACGGCCCGCGTCGTGGAGCAGTCCCCGCTGGGGGTGGCCGTCCTGGACACCGAGCTGCGGTACGTCTCCGTCAACCCGACGATCGCCCGCCTCGACGGCGTCAGCCCCGAGGCGCACCTGGGCCGGACGGTCCACGACATCCTGCCCCCGCAGCACGCCGAGGACGCCGAGGCCGTGCTGCGCCATGTGCTGGAGACCGGCGAGTCGGTCATCGACCGCGAGGTGGTGGGCGAATCGACGCCGACGGGCAAGGGCCACGCCTGGTCCGTGTCCGTCTTCCGGCTGGAGGACACGGCGGGGCTGCCGCTGGGGCTGTCCGTCTCGGTCACCGACATCACCGCACGCCACCGGGCGGCCCAGCAGGTCGAACACGCGCGCAGCCGGCTCGCGCAGGTCGCGGAGGCGTCGGTGCGCATCGGCACGACGCTCGACCTGGAGCAGACGGCTCGCGAACTGGCCCAGGTCGCCGTGCCCGAGCTGGCCGACATCGCCGCCGTGGACGTACTGGACGCCGCGGTGCAGGACCAGCCGGTGCGGATACCGGCCGAGGAGACCGCGGTCTTCCGTGCCCTGGCCGTGGCCACTGCCTACCCGACGGTCGCCACGGACGCGGCGGACGCGCCGGGCGAGGTGGCCCACTACGGTTCCGAGCGGCTGGTCACCCGCTGTGTCGCCACGGCCGAGCCGGTGCGGGTGCCGGTCGTCAGCGAGGCGGATCTGCGCGAGATCGCCCGGGACGAGCGCGCCGCGGCGCTGCTGTCCGAGGCCGGGGTGCACTCCTATCTGGCGGTGCCGCTGATCGCCCGGGGCGAGGTACTGGGCGCGCTCGACCTCAAGCGGGCCCGCAACCCCCGGCCCTTCAGCACGGACGACACCGTGCTGGCCTGCGAACTGGCCGCCAGAGCCGCCGTGTGCATCGACAACGCCCGCCTCTACCGCCAGCAGCAGGACATCGCCCTGACCCTCCAGCGCAGCATGCTCCCCACCCTGCCCGGCGAGCCCAAAGGGCTGCGGGTGGCCTCCCGCTATCAGCCTGCCGGTGCGCTCAGCGAGGTCGGCGGCGACTGGTTCGACGTACTCGACCTGAGCGAGGAGCGCACCGCGCTGGTCGTCGGCGACGTCATGGGCAGCGGCATCAACGCCGCCGCCACCATGGGACGGCTGCGGACGGCCACCCAGACCCTCTCCCGGCTGGCGCTGCGCCCGGCCGAGGTGCTCGGACACCTGGACGAGATCACCACGGGGCTCGACCCCTACTTCGCGACCTGCCTGTACGCCGTGTACGACCCGCACCGCCGCCGCTGTCACCTGGCCACGGCCGGTCACCTGCCGCCCGTCCTGGTCCCCGCGCACGGCGAGCCCCGGCTGCTCGACCTGCGCACGGGCGCACCGCTGGGGACCGGCGAGGCGGAGTACCACACACTCACCGTGGACCTGATGGCCGGTGACCGGCTCGTGCTCTACACGGACGGACTGGTCGAGACCCGCAAGGACGACATCGACGACCGGCTGGCGGTGCTCGTGGACCTGCTGCGCGGCTCCGCCGGCTCGCTGGAGGAGACCTGCGACCATCTGCTGACCTCGCTGCGCCAGCCGGACAACCACGACGACGTCGCCCTGCTCATCACCAGCCCGCGCGACTGACCGCCCCTCCCCGTCGCCCCTCCCGCCGGCCCCCCGTCATCCCCCGCCTCCCCCGGCTTCAGCCCCAGAGCGCCCCGGCCAGGGCCGCACCGGCATACGCGGCACCCACGCCCGCCACCACCCCGGCCAGGACGTTGGCGGCGGCGTAGCGGCGCGCTCCGCTCTCCGCCAGGCGCAGGGTCTCGTAGGAGAAGGTCGAATACGTGGTGAAGGCCCCGCACAGCCCGGTGCCCAGCAGCAGCCCCGTCCGCGAGCCGAGGGCGCCCGCGAGGAGCGCGCCGGTCACGGTCCCGAGGATGAGCGAGCCGACGACGTTGACCAGGAAGGTTCCCCAGGGGAACGCGCTGTCGTGACGGCTTTGCACGATCCGGTCGAGCAGATAGCGCGCGGGGGCGCCCACCATGCCGCCCAGGACGACGAGCGCCCAGTTCACCGGGTTCACGGGGGTCACCTGTCTCCCCTGCGCCGGGCGGCGCGGTAGACGATCCGGCGGGTGGCGTTCGCCCCGGCCCACACCGCGGCCAGCGCGGCGGCCAGGGTGAGCGCCAGGTAGCCGAGCGCCGCCTTGACCTCGCCCTGGGCGGCCAGCCGCTGGATGTCCACGGCGTAGGTCGAGAAGGTGGTGAAGCCGCCGAGCACGCCGGTCCCGAAGAAGGGCCGCAGCAGCGGGTGGGCGCTCCACACATCCGTGATGACCACCATGAACACGCCGATGACCGCGCATCCGGTCGCGTTGACCAGCAGGGTCGTCCACGGGATGGCGCCCTGCGCGGTGGGCAGGGCCAGTCCGGCACCGTAGCGGGCCGCCGCGCCCAGACCCCCGCCCGCCGCGACGGCCGCGACGACCGGCAGCTGCCCGCGCCACAGCGGTGTCCGCTGGGCGGGAACGTGGAGGTCAACATCGGGGTCTACGGGCTCTTCGGGCCTCAACGGGGCCTTCGTCACGGCTCTGTCTCCTACTCGCCTGCCTTGGGCGCGCACGCGCACAGCGCGCCGTCCACGAGTAGGGACCGTTGGCGGCTGCCGCGCCGCGGTCGGGTACGGCGGGCCCCACCGCCGCGCGGGCCCGAGCGGGCCCGCACCGGACAGCCTACGTGCCCCCGTCCCACGACGCCCAGCGGGCAGCGGGTCCGGCAGGGCAGTGGGTCCAGCAGGGCAGTGGCGTCCAGCGCGGTGAGGGGGCAGCGGGGCGAGGGGGCAGCGGGGCCGATGGCGCGGTGTCACGGGCCGTGCGCCCCCGCTTGTCGGCCGCTGCCGCACCTGTTTGACTGCGCACCGTCGGTCTCGCCTCGCTCTCGGCAGGGAGGGCCCCGTGGAGTTCACACGAAGACGCGTCCTGTCCCTCCTGTCGGCCACCGGACTGGCGGCGGTGCTTCCCGCCCACGCGGCGAGCGCGCGGGCGGCCTCGCCGGAGGCCGCTCCGGCAGCCGCCACCCCGCCCGAGGCCGCCTCGCGGGCCGACGGGCGGGCCACCGGGGCCGAGCGGCTGCTGGCCAACGCCGTGGCCGTCGCCGCCGGTACGTCCGTGTCCAACGCCCGCCCGGAGACGGCCGCCAAGCTCGCCGCCGCCGCCGAAGCAGCCGCCTCCCATCTGGCCGCCATGGACGCGGCGGGCGAGGACGAGGTGTTCGCCGGGCTGCCGCTGGGCAGCGACGACGCGCCTCTCAACACCACCTTCCGGCAGCTCTACGAGATCGCGCTCGCCGCCCGCGCCCCCGGGCTCGGGCCGCTGCCCGGCCACCCGGACCCGGACGCCGTGCGGCGCCGCGTCATCGACGCGCTCGCGCTGCTCCACGAGCGCTACTACGGGGACCAGGACAAGGGCTACTACGGCAACTGGTTCACCTGGGAGATCGGCATCTCCACCAGCGTCACCGCCACCCTCGTCCTCCTCGCCGACGAAGTCGCCGCCCAGCGGCCCGCGTTGAGCGGCGCCTACCTGGCCGCCATGGACGCCTACCTGCGCAACGGCAAGGACGGCGATGTCGATCTCGACTCCCGCTTCCACACGGGAGCCAACCTCGCCGACATCACGACCAACCGGCTCCTCCAAGGCGCGCTGAGCGGCGGGCCCGACGGCGAGGCGCGGATCCGCAAGGCGCTGGAGGACCAGCTCACCGTCTACGCCACCATCGACCCCTACGCCCTCGAGCACGGGGTCACCGACGGCCATTACGCGGACGGCTCCTTCATCCAGCACCACTCGGTCGCCTACACCGGTTCCTACGGCAAGGGCCTGCTGACCCGGGTCACCCAGACCCTGAAGCTCCTCGACGGCACGGGCTACGCGGACACCTCCGTCCTCGTCCCCGTCATCCACCGCTGGGTGGCCGACGGTTTCGCGCCCGTGATCTTCGAGGGCTGGATGATGGAGATCGTCAAGGGCCGCGCGGTCTCGCGTACCGGCACCGGGTACGCGGATACGGCGGCGGTGGCCGAGGCCGTCACGGATCTGTCCGGGTACGCGGCGGGCGCGCGCGCCGCCGCGCTCAAGAGCTACGTCAAGCATCTGCACGCCCTCGCCCGACCGTCGCCCGACCCGGCACGCTTCGCCTCCCCGCTCACCGTCGTGCACTACGCCGACCTGCTGGCGGACGAGAGCGTTCCGGCTGCCGACCTCAACCCGGCAGAGCGTCATACGGCGTTCAACGCCATGGACAAGACGGTGCACCGCCGCCCGGGCTACGCCTTCGCGCTCTCCCGCAGTTCGGCCCGGATCAGCAAGTACGAGTACATGAGCGGCGAGAACCTGATGCCCTGGTTCCAGGGCGAGGGCGCCCATTACCTGTATCTCGCGGGCCAGGACCAGTCCCAGGCGTTCGGCGTGGACCACTTCACCACCGTCTCGCCGTACGGGCTCGCCGGGGTGACCGCGCCCGTGGAACGGCGCCGCACGGTGCCCGAGCTGTACGGCAAGCCGTACTACGACAACCCGGACCACCCGCTCCACTTCACCGCGTCCTCGGAGTCGCAGAACACCTATGTCTACTTTCCGTGCGGCACCGGCTCCCACTCGGGCGGTGCGGTGCTCGGCGCGTACGGCGTGGCCGCGATGGTGCAGTCCGACGATGTCGCCTACGCGCACCGGGCGCGGCTCCCCGACGACTTCGCCGTCTACCGCAACGCGACGGCGACCAAGTCGTGGTTCCTGCTGGACGAGGAGATCGTCGTCCTCGCGGCGTGCGTCGGCGACCCCGCGGGCCGGGCGGTCACCACGACGATCGACGCGCGCGTCGCGGCACCGGAGGACCGCGTCACCCTCACCGGGGCCCGCCTGGACGGCACCAACTGGTCCCCCGGCGCCCGTCACGGCGGCGGCACCGGGCCCCAGCCCGGCACCAGCACCAGCAGCGCCCCGGAAACCGGGCGGCTGCGCTGGCTGCGGTACGCGAACCAGACGCGGGGCACCTCCGTCGGCTATCTCTTCCTCGACGCCGGGCACTCGGTCACCGTCGCGCTGGAGCCCGTGACCCGCAGCCGCCGCGTCGTCCGCACGGCCAACCCCGACACCGCCGTGACCCGCCAGGTCTTCGGCGCCTCCTTCCGGCAGGCCCCGCGCACCGGCCGGATCGCCCTGGCCTACGCGCTGCTCCCGAACGCCACGGAATCCGCGCTGCGGTCATACGGCGAAGAGAGCACGCACAGCGGCGGTCCGCTCGCGGTGCTCGCCAACACCCCGCGCCTCCAGGCGATCCGCCACCGGGGCCTGGGGCTGGTGGCCGCCAACTCCTTCGCCGCCGGCCACCACACCGTCGCGGGCCTGCGCCTCGACGGGCCCGCCTCCGTCCTCGTCCGCGAGGAGGGGGCCAACGGCCGGGGCGGGGGCCGGATCACTGTTGCCGCATCCGACCCGACGACGCGCCGCCCGCGCCTGAGTGTCCTGCTGCGGGGCCGACGCCTCGCCGCGGTCGCCGCCGACCCCGGTGTGACGGCACGCGCGGCGCCGGGCGGCACCCTCCTGCGCTTCCCCACCCACCACGCCTACGGCCGCACCTTCGCGGTCACCCTGCGGGAACGCTGAGCACCCCGGCCCGCCTCATCCACCCGGCATGTCCGGCACTCCTGCCGCTCCTGCCACATCCAGCACGCCCGGCGCTCCCGGCCGACGGAGGTTCAGGAACGGATGAAGCAGAAGGGGTGTCCCTCCGGGTCCGCGTAGACGCGGAAGTCGCGCTTGCCGCCGTCGTCGTCCAGGTCGAGGGCGCGGGCACCGAGCGCGAGCACGTCCTTCTCCCGGGCCTCCATGTCGTCCACATCCAGATCGAGATGGAGCTGCTGGGAGTGCTCGGCGCTCGGCCACCGAGGCGGCACGAAGCCCGGGGCCCGCTGGAAGGAGAGCCGCCGTCCGCCGGGGACATAGAGGTCGATCCACCTCGCCTCCGCGTCGCCCTTGATCTCCCCGCCCAGGAGCTGGGCGTAGAACTCCGCGAGGGCGTAGGGCTCTTGGCAGTCCAGAACGAGGGTGCGGATCTTCGCGAGCGGCATGAATTCTCCTGTGTCCGACTGGATGTGTGTTCGACCGGCTACCCGTGGTCGGCCGGGGTATCCCCGTCAGCGGGTAAGGCGCGGCAGGATCTCCGAGCGGTAGAAGTCGAAGAAGCCCAGCTGGTCGGGGCCGATCTGGTACAGGCACGACGACAAGGAGGCACCGTGTTCAAGGCCATCGCAGACGTGCTCCGCTCCATCGGTGGCGCAGTGGCCACCGTCGTCACGCTCCCGTTCCGCGCGGTCGCCCGGCTCTTCGGCGGCGTCTCGGACAGCGCCCACGGCCACCACTGATCCGGACCGCCCCCGGGGCCGTCGCCCCTGGCCTCCGCGAGGCCGGGGGACCCCGTGGCCGCTCCGGAAGCCGCGCGGTACCCTCGCGCATGGCCAAGATCATTTTGCGTCCGGCGGAGCCCGCTGAGGCGGACATACTCACCGCGCTGACCCAGCGCTCGAAGAGCCACTGGGGCTACACGGCGGAAGAACTGGAGCGCAACCGCGACATGCTCACCGTCAGTCCGCGGGAGATCCGGGACGGCCGGGTCGTGGTCGCGGAGCGGAACGGCGACCTGGCCGGCTACTACCAGCTCGGCGGGGAACCCCCGGACGGCGAGCTGAGCGACATGTTCCTCGACCCGGAGGTGATCGGCACCGGCCTGGGCCGCATCCTGTGGCAGCACGCCACGGAGTCGGCCCGCGCTGCCGGCTTCCGCACCCTCACCTGGGACTCCGACCCCCACGCCGAGCCCTTCTACCTGCACATGGGCGCCGAGCGCATCGGCAGCCGCGAAGTCGCCCCGGGCCGCGTACTCGTCGTCATGAAAGCGACCCTCCCCCCGGCGTGACCGCCCCGCACATGGCCGTACACCACACGGCGGTGACAGGGGCCGGGGCGTGTGGCCCCGGCCCCGCGTCCGGATTCCGCCGCGTGACGCGTCCCGCGTGGTTCACGGCGCGCGTGCGCAACCAGAAGGCGTATGCACTGCCGTCCCGCACCGGTCAGCTGAAGAACCTCAGCGCACGAACACGTGGAAGGGCCTGGAGGGGACGCCGCCCGCGATGGTCCGCAGTTCGTTGTTGCCCTTGAGCGCGAGCCGCACGCGCATGGTGTAGGTGCCGTTGCGGTGCACGGGGACCCGGATCGGCAACGTGGCCCACCGGCCGCGCTGCTTCTGCTGGAGAACGGCGACGCTGTGCCGCGAAATCCCGGTCGCCTTGCCGAAGACGCGGAATTCCTCCCACTTGCGGACGACCTTCTTGTCGGCGTGCGCCTCGTTGCTCTTGCGGGGCACCTCGCCCCACGAGGGCGGGCCCTCGCCCCGAGGAACGGCGGGGGCGGCCTGGTGCTGGGCCGGCCGGGTCAGCTGCTGGTCGCGTTCGAGAGCCGACGCCACGTCGTACTCGCCGGCGGGCTCGGTGCCGTACTCCCCGGCCGCGGGGTCCTGCTGGGCGGGCGCGCCCTGGGACTGGCCCTGCGCCGGCACCGGCGGGTGGTCGGCGGCCACGCCGGAGGAGGCCCCCGCGCCGAGCACGCTCAGCGCGAGAATTCCGGTGGCCACCGGCCGCAGAAGGCTACGTCTCATGTGTTTTCCTCATTCCGTCGAAGTGCGAGTACCGCGCGGTGCGGATACGCAGGACTACGAATAGCAAATCCGGCAATCAGGAGAGGCCGACGACGCACGCGGGCGGCCCGATTCGTGTGCGGCGGGCGGAGATTCCCTCCACTGACCGATCGCGCCCCACACCGAAACCCTCGTTTGCCGTAACCGCGGGCGCGGTCGCATTCGCCGTCATCGCGAGCGCGGTCACGCATCCGCTCCATTCATTCGGTTCTAGGCCCTCGGTTTGCTTCCCCAGATACGTACACCGCTACCGATCCGCAGCATGCTCCAGAGCCGTTCGGCGTCCCCATAGCGGAGGTTGACGCAGCCATAGGATCCGGGCGGGCTGTAGATGTTCTTGTACGTGCCGTGCATGGCCTGGCCCCCGCTGAAATACTGGCTGAAGGGCATCGGCTGATGGTAGAGCCGTGACCACTCGTCACGGATGCGGCGCTGTACGGAGAATGTGCCCGTACGCGTCGCGTAGCCGCGCATTCCGGTACGGATGGGCACCGCGGGATACACGACCCGGCTCCCTTCGCGCACCCACATGATCTGGTTGGTCAGATCCAGGCAGGCCACCCGGCGCCCGGTCGAGGGGCAGTGCCGGTCCGCGAGCAGCCGGCCGGGGTGGTGCGCCGCGAAACTCGCGTACGAGGCCCGGAAGGTGACCGGACCCGCGAAGCCGTTCGCGGGCTGGATGTTCTCCTTCTGCTGGAACTTCTGGATGGCATCGCAGTCCGCGGGCGATTGCCTGCCGTCCACCGGCAGCCGCAGATACTCCTCCACTTTCGCCTGGTACGGCCCCGTGCTGTCCGAACACACCAGTTGCTCGTCCTCCTCCTTCCCTGTCCTGGCCTCGCCCGGAGGGACGTACTCCACCCCCGGGCCCGGGTCCACCTGCTCGGCGCCCGGATTCCGCTTGGTGGCGCTCTCGCGGCGCTCGGCTTCACTCAGCGGGGGGTAGGCGCCCTGGTCGGGGGTGTCCCGGCTGTGCGGGTTCCCGGAGGGGACGGGGATGCCCGGGACGAGGGAGTCGTACGGCACCGGACGCGGGTCGGGGGCCGGGGCGGGGGCGGGCGCGGCCGAGGGGGGTGCGGCGGCGCCCGCGGGCGCCGCCTCGACCAGACCGAGCAGCAACAGCAGTGCGGCAGCCGGCATACAGGCGGCACGCGCGAAAGGGGCGAAGGGTGTGACAGGCATGCACGCCCTTTCCCACCGAATCACGCGGGCCAGTGCCGCGTTCCCCGGATTCACCTGAGCGCCGCAC
Organism: Streptomyces axinellae; assembly: GCF_039532135.1. Taxonomy (NCBI): domain Bacteria; kingdom Bacillati; phylum Actinomycetota; class Actinomycetes; order Kitasatosporales; family Streptomycetaceae; genus Streptomyces; species Streptomyces axinellae. The sequence continues at coordinate 150,553 of NZ_BAAARJ010000006.1, read as the reverse complement.
ACCTGCCTTTTCGCGCCTCACCCGGAACTGCCCGCGCGCGTGTCACAGGGTCCGCTTCCCGAGGCTCCTGATATGAGATGCGTAAGCGACGCGGGGCGAATCGAGGAAACACGAGGATGTCCCTGGCAGCCGTCCGCGGACAGCCGTTGGCGAAGTCCGCGGGCCGTGAGATCCGCCGACGCTCCTCTCCTTCGGTTCCTTCCTTCCCACCACGGAAAACAGAAGAGAAAAGAGGGCACCTCCGATGTCCATCCGAACCGGACTCAGACGCAGTGCGGCCGTCGCACTGGCGGTTTCCTGTGTCGCCGCTCCCGCCGCCGCGGGTGACGGATCCGAAACGGAACCCGGCCGTGCGCCCGCGACAACCCTGCGGGTGATGTCCTTCAATGTCTGGCTGGGCGGATCCATGGTCGACCGGGCGCTGGACAAGCAGGTGGCCGTCATCCGCAAGCACAAGGCGGACGTGGTCGGATTGCAGGAGACCGACGCGCACACGGCACGCGATATCGGGCGCCGACTCCACTGGCACTACTACCAGTCCGGCCACGATCTGGGCATCGTCAGCCGCTATCCCATGAAGGTGACCGGCACCACGCGCGCCGCCGTGGGAGTCGGGCTGCGGCTGCCCCACGGGCGCGCGGCCGAGTTGTGGAACGCACATCTGTGGTACCAGGATTACGGCCCGTACGGCGCCTGCTTCACCAAGGAGACCACCCGTCAGCTGGTGGCCCGCGAGGAGCGCAGGCGCGCGCCCGAGGCCCGGGAGATCGTCAAGAAGCTCGGGGCGAAGCTCGCGCGGACGCACCGCAAACCGCTGCTGCTCGTCGGAGACTTCAACGCCCCCTCGCACCTGGACTGGACGCGGGCGACCCGGCGTCCGCACTGCGGGCGCGGACCGGTGCCCTGGCCCACGACGCGGGTCCTCCAGGACGCCGGTTTCCGCGACTCCTTCCGCCAGGCCCACCCCGCCCCCCGCAAAACCCCCGGCCTCACCTGGTCCCCCATCGTGAAGAAACACCAGGGGGAGGAGGGGCCGAAGGGCGCACCCGAACCGCAGGACCGCGTGGACTTCGTCCACTACAAGGGCTCGCGCCTGAAGGTCGTCTCCTCCACCACGATCGTGGAGGGCCGCCCCCGTCCGGAGCCGCACCAGCGCGGCAATATCTGGCCGAGTGACCACAAGGCGGTCCTCACCACCTTCCGCGTCCAGTGACGAGCTTCCGCGTCCGGTAACGAGGCCCCGCCGATGAAGGGCCGGTCCGGGGCCGGCCCGATCGCGGGACCAGCCCGAGGGCGGGGTCCGGCCCGAGGACGGGTCCGGCCCGAGGACGGGTCCGGTCCGAGGGCGGGTCCGGCGGCCCGGCGGTCCGTCCGCGCTGCCGCCGCCGCGCCGCGAGCTGACGGCACGACACCTCCACAACTCGGGGCGTGTGGCGCACTGGATGTGAAGTACCGGGTGTGACGTGCTGGCAAGGGCTTCACTGGGGGTACAACCAGTCCACGGCGGCTGTCAGCGCCTGGAACCGCCGCCGCGCCGCCCGGGCCCGGCCCCGGCGTCCGCACTCCCCCCATGCAGGAGGCTCCCCTTGACCGTGTACGTGTGCTCTCTCATCACCACCGCCCCACAGACCATCCCCGGCAACGGCGGCTATCACATCGTCCACTTCCCCTTCGGAGGCGGCGAGTCGTACGACATGCACGGCATGCACCAGGTCCAGCAGCCCGACGGCGCCACGGTGGGCGACTGGAAGCGCGATGACCGCTCCGGCCTGATATGGCCGCATGTGGACGGGTGGGGGGCGCTGTCCGCCGTGGTGCAGTGGGAGGACCGCGGCTACTCGGAGCTGCGTGACCGCTTCGTCAGAGACCCGCTCGGTCTGTCCACGGGAGCCGACTCCACCGCGACCGATCACCGCGCGCCCTCGCCGGGCATGCAGTGTTTCACCAAGCACCACGAGATCTTCGTGCACCCCGGCACGCCGATCGCCTTCCTGGTCGGCCATGGCGGCAGCGCGTCCCGGCGCATCACACACGCCCAGTTCAAACTCGCGATCCACGTGTGAGCCCGGAGCGAGCCCGGGGCCCAGCGTCCGGAGCGAGCCCGGGACCCGGGACCCGGAGCGCCGGATGAGCCGGACCTGAGCCGGAGTTGAGCGTGTCGGCGCCGTCCCGCAGGCGGGTGTTGACGAGGGGCGTACCGATCGGTACTGTGCTGTGCGTACCGATCGGTACCCCCTTCGATGAGGCACGCGCGGGCTCCCAGCCCGGCGGCCGGCCGAGGAGATGTGATGGCGGACGTGGAGACCCGGCGCTCACCTGCGGGGCAGCGCGTGTGGGAGACGGCGTGCGAGCTCTTCTACCGCGAGGGCATCCGCTCGGCCGGGGTGGCGGAGATCGCGGAGCGGTCCGGGGTCGGAAAGCCCAGCATCTACCGCAATTTCGAGTCCAAGGACGGCCTCGCGCTGGCCTATGTGAACGCGAAAGCCGTCCCTGCGCGCGACTGGCTGGCGGCGGCCCGCGCCGCGTGCCCCGGTGATCCGCGAGCGCAGCTGCGCCATGTGATCGGCGGGATCGCGGACCAGATCAGCGAACCCGGCTACCGGGGCTGCCCGCTGGTGAACGCGTCCGTCGAGTTCCCCGATCACGAACATCCGGTGCGCAAGGCCGTCGTCTCACTGAAGGCGGAATACCTCGACCTGCTGACCGAACTCGTCGCACAGTTGCCCGTTCGTGACCACAGGGCGCTGGGCTACATGCTCCAGATGCTGGTGGAGGGGGCCAGCGTCACCACCCAGATCTACTCGGCGGACAGGTCCGCGGCCTCACTGAAGGAGGCGGCGGACCGGGTCATCGACTCCTTCCTGGCGGACTCGTCCACGGCGGGCTCCTCCGTGCCGGACTCCTCCCTGGAGGAGCGGTGACCACCGCGCACGAAACGAGGAAACCCGCACCGTGACCACCACCATGACCACCGCCTCGACCGCCCCCGTGAACCCGCCGGAGCACCCGGCGCACCCGCGGTCCCCGGAGTACGCCGAGCAGTTGATCCGCGGCAGGCGTGCCGTCCGCGCGTTCCGGCCGGACCCCCTGCCGGAGGAGACCCTCCGTGCCGTCTTCTCGCTCGCCGGGGCCGCGCCCTCCAACTCCAACACCCAGCCCTGGCACGTCGAGGTCGTCAGCGGCGCGGCGCGCGACCGGCTGAGCGAGGATCTGCGCGCCGCGCACGCGGATCAGCGGATGTCACCGGACTTCCCGTACCAGCCCGAGAGGTACCGCGGTACCTACGACCGGCGGCGCCGGGAGGCCGGTGCGGTGATGTACGACGCGCTCGGTATCGGCCGTGACGATCACGCGGGGCGCGACGCGTTCAACGCCGAAAGTCTGGACTTCTACGGCGCACCGCACGTCGCCCTGCTGTTCCTGCCGGCCACCGCTGAGGAGCGCATGGCCGCCGACGTGGGCATGTACGGCCAGACGCTGCTCCTGGCCCTGACCGCGCACGGCATCGCCAGCTGTCCGCAGGGGCTCTTGAGCTTCTATGCCGACACCGTCAGGGAATCGCTGGGCATCGCGGACCGGAAGCTGTTGTTCGGCGTCTCCTTCGGCTACGCCGACCCCGCCGCCCCGGTGAACAGCATCGCCGTCCCCCGTGCCGAGCTGGCGGAGACCACCCGGTTCCACTTCTGAGCACGGGGCGCACCGGCGGGGCTGTCGGGAGGTTGTCGGCGATATGTCGGCGGGGGATGCGAGATTGCGGCTGGGGCGACGCCGACGGCGGTCTCCGTCCCCGCGGCTCGACGCTCTCTCCCTCCCGCTCTCCTGTTCTTCCGTTCCCTCCGTTCCCTCCGTTCCCTCCGCTTCTTCTGTTCTCTGCTTCCGGCCCCGGTCCGAGGAGTCACCGTGCCCGCCGTATCCCCGTCCCAGCCCGGGAACGTGCGCGGACTGCCGCGTGCCGACGGCAGGAATTTCCTGGTCACCGGCGGCAACGCGGGCATCGGCTACTTCGTGGCCGAGCAGCTCGCGCAGACCGGCGCCACCGTCGTCCTGGGCAGCCGGAGCGCGGCCAGGGCCGAAGCGGCGCTGGCCTCCCTCCGCTCCCGCATCCCGGGCGCCCGAGTTCGGCATCTCCCGCTGGACCCGGCCGACCTGGGGTCGCTCAAGTCGTCGGCGGAGGCGCCGGCCGCGCTGGGTCCCGCACACCTCGACGCGGGTGCTCAACGCCGGGGTGGCGCTCGACGAGCCGCCCGCGCCGGGAGACCGGGGACGGCCACGAGCTGATGTTCGGCACCAACCACCTCGGCCACCTCGCGCTGACCAGGTGGCTGGCGCCGCTGCTGTCGGCCGCGCCGGCCGCCCGTGTCGTCACGGTCGGCAGCTTCGCGGCGAGGACCGAACACCTGGACCTCGACGATCTCCAGTCCACCCAGGACTACCAGCCCAAGCGCACCTGCGGCCGCTCGAAGCCGGCGCAGATGCACTTCGCCCTCGAACTCGACCGGCGGCTGCGCGCGGGCGGCCATACGGTGCTCAGCGTCCTGGCCCATCCCGGGGGCGCGCTGGACCCACTCACGCCCGCACGGCCTCCGGTGCACGAGCGCGGCGCGGGGCAGGCGCCGGCCGGGCTGCCCGCGCGCCTTGTCGTCCAGGGCAAGGAGGCCGGAGCGTGGCCCGCCGTGCGGCCGTCCTGATCCGGCCGCGACCGGCGGCACGCTGTGGGGGCCGCGGGTCTTCGGCCTGCGCGGCAGGCCGCGGGCCGAGCCCCTCTGGGAGGTGCTGAAGGACATGACGTCGGCGGAACGGCTGTGGGACGCCAGCTGTGACCTGGCCGGTGTCGGTACGGGGCTCGGACTCGGGCTCGACGCGCGGGTGGCCGGACCCCGGGCCGGCTCCGGCTCCGGCTCCGAACAGGTACTGCCGGGTCTTTCGCGGAAGTCAGCCAGCCCCTGGCCGAAGTCAGCTGGCGGACTGTCCTTTGACAGCGAAGTTAGTCGGGTGGAGTGGGCTGACCTGGGGCGACTGAGTTGGATGTCCAGGGGGAAGCTGGCATTCACTCAGGAGATGCCCGACAGCGGTGGAGAGTGAAGGCTGTACATGAGGATGCTTGTACGGCAATGAGCGCTGGTCACGGCTCCGCCAGCAGGCGAGGTTTCCCGCCTCATGGGGCGACCGGATGGCGCGCTGAATGGGTCTTCGCCAGCAGCGGTCGCAGATTCTGATGGGCCCCAGGCGTGGGAGCGGTCAGTAGAATCTGGGCGCGTCATTGCTTGATCGCGATCCCGCTCCGGTGACGCACCCAGGCACGCTCCTGCCCGCCGGTTGTAGCCCCCGATGGGCAGGAGCCTGACCCCACGCAGGAGGCCGAACTGGCCACCCCTCAGCGCCTGTCGGCCGGCCCGAGTTTCCTAACGGACCTGGAAGGGTTCGGGTGGCACACCCCGGCAACGGTCATCGTCAGGCGAAGCACATCCCCGGCCGACAAGGGTGCGTTCGATGTGGTCTACCTCGCGGTAGCTGCCGCGCCGGGCATGGGCGCCAGCTTGTCGGCTTCGGCGACGGCGGCGTTCCAGCTGAACTCGTTGTTGTCGCTGAAGTAGTAGTAGCTGGCGCCGTTCGGCATCATCGCGACGGTGATGCCGCCGTACCCCGACATGAACGGTACGTAGAAGGGGCTGGTGTAGGCGGCGTTGTCGGCGGAGGTGAACTCGCGACCCCAGAAGCCGTTCTGGTACTTCATGGGCTTGGCGCCCGTGGTGGTCATGCCCCGGTCCTGCGGTGTGCGTTGCATGGTGGCCGCGAGCAGTGCCGGATCGAGGAGCTGCTTGCCGTTTACGGCGCCGTGGTCGTTGTTGAGGAATTTCGCGAACTTGGCGACGGAGTCCTGCGTCCAGAACATGCCGTAGCCGCCGAAGGCTACCCCGCCGGGGCTGTTGCCGGTGCGGGAGGAGACGAGGGAGTCGGGCCCGACACCGAGGGGTCCGAGTACGTCGTCGCGGAGCATGTCGAAGATGTCGGCGCCCGAACCAGCCTTGTCCCGCAGGTAGTTGTTCATCGCGCGGGTGGCGAGGAAGGTGTCCGAGGTGTGGTAGACCCACGTGCTGCCGGGCCTGGCCTTACGCGGGAAGGACAGGGCGAGTCGCATCTTGTCGCTGTAGGGCTCGGCTGCGAAGAAGTCCGCCATGGTGCGACCCGACTCGTCGGTCTCGTAGCCGGGCGAGGTGTAGTTCCCGGTGGCCATGTCGAGGGTCTGGTCGAGGGTGACGCCGCTCCAGGCCGTCTTGCCTGCGGCCTCGGGGATCCGGTCGGAGAGCTTCTCCTGGGCCACGGCCGGGCCGTAGCGCTGCGCCAGACGCAGCATGGCTGTTCCCGCGAACGCCGACTTCGCGGTCGAGTACGACGGCAGCAGCATCTGGCCGCAGAACGGGTATTCCCCTTGCCGGGTACGACAGTTGCCCACGTAGTGGACCCCGCCGAAGTAGAAGCCGAAGGTGCTCAGCGCGGACGGCGTGACGCCGGAACCGAACTTCGAGACGTCCACCCCACTGTCCGGGTAGTCGCCGGCCAGCGCCGAGATGGGCTTGGTCGGGAGGCGGTCCTTGACCTCGGAGGCGTACGCGTCGCGCAGGTTCTCAGCGCCTTCGACGGGGCCGGGCCGGTAGTCGGCCGCTACCTGGCCCCACATGTCGAACTGGAAGTACTCGCAGGTCTCCGTGGTGATCTGGTAGCGGACTTCGGAGATCGATGTGTTGTCGAAGAGGAACGTAAGGGCGCCGTTGTGCACGCAGTTGGCGTTGCGCTCGATCAGCGCGAACGGCAGTGAGGCGCGAGTACGTTGGCCGTCGCCGTCCTCGTTCCACGCGCGGCCGGGTCCCATCGCCAGGTTCCACGCCGGATTCCCCGTGTACTGCAACCCTCGCTTCGCCGGGACGAGGTGGCTGCCGTTCTGCACGAGCGCGATGCCGACCGGCGGCAGATGCCGGGTCGCCGCCGCATCCGCGTATCCGTCCGGGTCCTTCAGCGCCCGGAAACCGCCGGCGGTGGCGAGGCCGTCGAGAGTGAGGGTGCCTTCGAAGCTGTGGGTGGGTGGCGCCGCTCGCGCCGGCAGGGCGAAGGCACTGTCGGGCACGGTGTCCTCGGCGCTGCCCCCGGTGAGCTGGGCGGCGGTGAGCCGGGTCCGGTTCACCGCACCGCTTCCGGTGAGCGGATCACCCGGCACGGGTGCGGTCGCGGCGTTTGCGGCGGGCGCCACCATCGTCGGCAGCGGGACGGCGAAAAGCCCCGCGAGCACGGCGGCGACGGCAGCGGCACGGCGTCTGCGTCGGACAGGGAACGATCTCGACATGGCCCGAGGTCCTCTCGGTCGGTGACTGAGGCGGGACCCCGCCGCGTGGCGGGATATCGCCGCATGATGGGGCGTGCCCGGTCCACCGTCCAATGCCCGCCCGGTCTGGCCAGGCTGCCTATCAGGCATACCTCCATGTAGTCGTCGCCGCAGTTCACAGGCGGGCGGCGACCTGCGGCCCGTACCGCTCGACGCAAAAACGCGACAGCCCGGCCGCGAACGCCTCGACGCTGTGCAGCGCGTAGTGGTCGGCATCCCACGCCGCGTGCAGGTGGATCTGCAGCGGTTCGCCGGAGTTGTCGAGGATCAGCAGCGGGTGCAGGTCGAAGCGGGGATCGTCGGAGACCACGGCGACGCCATGGCCCGAAGCCGCCATGGCCTGTACGACGTGCGGGGTGTCGCATTCGAGCAGGATGTCGTACGAGGCGTCCGCGTCCTGCACGGCGTTGTCCAGGATGCGGCGGGTGCGGTGCGCCGGGGTGAGGACGGTGAGGGGCTGTGCGGCAAGCTCTCTGATGGTGACGCGGTCCCGGTCCGCCCAGGCGTGGTCGGCACGGACGTAGGCCCACAGCGGCAGGCGGGCCACCGGGAGCCCGGCGAAACGACTCCTCGGAGGTGCTGAGGAGATGGCTACGTCGGCGCCCCTGGCAAGGGCCTGGTACGCATGTGCCGGGCTCTCCGCCTGCACGGTGACGAGCGGATCTTCCGGTCCCCAGGTGGCCAGGAACGGTGCGATCACGTCGGTGATGGTGGTGGGCGGCGCTGCCACGGTGATCCGCATGGCACGACCGGCGGCCAGCGCGCCGACCGCGGCCTCGGCGGCGTCCGCGCGGGCGACCAGGTCGCGGGCCAGGGGAAGGAAGCGCCGGCCGGCCGCCGTGAGGACCATCTGCTTGCCGCCGCGGTCGAAGAGTGTCATCCCCAAGGTCCTTTCCAGGCCGCGCAGTTGGCGCGACAGCGAGGGCTGGGCGATGCGGACCACCTCGGCGGCCTTGGTGACCGAACCGGTCTCCACGATGGTCAGGAAGTAGCGCAGCACTCGGAGTTCCATGGCGGTGGCCCCTCGGGAGTCGGACGAGGTATGACCTCTGCATGCCTCGCAGGCATGATAACCAGCACTGCCAAGTATTTGAGGCTATGGCCGACTGGCTGCATTCTTGTCCCACCGGAATTCCGGGTGATCGGCGCCCGAATCTCCGTCGACTTCTCCTCGAACAGTTCCTTCGATTGGCTGGTGTTCCCGCATGGCCCACCCCCTGCCCCTGGTCCTCGCCCAGGCGCCCGGCCGCCCGGCCGACGACCTCAAGGGCTTCACCGCCGACGTGGAGCGGCGCGTGAAGCTGCGCGCACCCGGCTCCCTCGTCGTCTATCCCGAACTGCACCTCGGCGAGAGCGCCACCGGCGTCCCGGCCGCCCCCGAGGAGGCGGCCGAGCCGCTCGACGGCAAACGCGATGCGGCCTTCGTCGAGCTCGCGGGGGATCTGGGCATCTGGCTGGTGCCCGGCAGCGTCTACGAGCGGGGCGCCGGTGACCTCGTCCACAACACGGCACCGGTCTACTCACCCCAGGGTGAGCGCCTCGCCGCGTACCGCAAGATCTGCCCGTGGCGCCCGTACGAGACGACCACACCCGGCAACCGGTTCGAGGTCGTCGATCTCCCCGGGGTCGGCCGCATCGGACTGTCCATCTGCTACGACACCTGGTTCCCGGAGATCTCCCGCCACCTGGCCTGGATGGGCGCCGAGTTGATCGTCAACGTGGTCCGCACGACAACAAGCGACCGCGCCCAGGAAGTCGTCCTCAACCGCGCCAACGCCATCACCAATCAGGTCTTCGTCGCCAGCGTCAACGCCGCCGCTCCCTCCGGGGTCGGCCGCAGCCTCGTCATCGATCCGCAGGGCACGGTGCGCGCCGAAACCGCCGACGCCAGCGACTGCACCCTCACCGACGTGATCGACCTCGACGAGGTCGGCAACGTCCGCCGTTACGGCACCGCCGGTCTCAACCGGGTCTGGGACCAGTTCCGCCCCGGCGACCCCGCCCTTGAACTCCCGCTGTACGGGGGCCGCATCGACCCCGCCACCTGGAACCCCGCCCACCCCACCGAGGAGCCGCGATGTTGAACAGCGAGACCACACAGAGCACAGAGAGCACGGTGAGGCTGAAGGGCGACCTGAGCCTCTTCTCCGTCGTCCTGTTCGGCCTGGCCTACATCTCGCCCGGGATCGTAGTCACGATCTTCGGCGTGGTCGCCGCCACCAGCGGCGGCGCGGCCCCGACCGCGTTCGCCGTCGCCACCGTCGCGATGCTGCTCACCGGGCTGAGTTACGCGAAGATGGCGCGCGCCGTGCCCGGCGCGGGATCGGTCTACACCTACGCCCGCAAGATGCTCGACAGCCGCATCGGTTTCCTGTCCGGCTGGGCGATGCTGCTCGACTACTTCTTCATCCCGATGGTCGGCTGGCTGATCACGGCGATCTACTTCAACGCCCAGTTCCCCGACGTACCCAAGTGGGTCTGGCTGATCGTCTCGGTGGGCCTCACCACCGCCATCAACGTCTTCGGCATGAAGCTCGCGGACCGCGTCAACAAGGTCCTGATGTTCATCGCTCTGGGATCACTGGTCCTCTTCGCCACCTTGTGTGTCGTCTTCCTCGGCAAGCACGGCTCCTCCGCCCCTGCTACGGACGCCGTGTGGAACTCCGGCACGTCGATCGGCGCGGTCACGGCGGCCGCCGCCATCGCCGCGTACTCCTTCCTCGGCTTCGACGCCGTCTCCACGCTGGGCGAGGAGGCCAGAGGCGGGGCGAGGACGATCGGCCGAGGCATCATCGGCTGCGTCATCGCCGCCGGATCGATCTTCATCGTGCTGTCCTTCGTGATGCAACTGGTCCATCCCGGCGCGGAGTTCGCCGACGTCGACGCGGCCGCCTACCACCTGAAGGTGCAGGTCGGCGGCGAGACGTACGCCGAGATCATCAACTTCGTCACCATCGCCGGATCCGTCGCCTCCTGTATCGCCCTGCAAGCCTCCGCCGCCCGCCTCATGTACGTCATGGGACGCGACGGCGCACTGCCCAAGCCGGTCTTCGGCAACCTGTCGAAGAAGACCGGCACGCCCGTCCTGAACCTGCTGCTGACCGCGGCCGCCGGTGTCCTCGCCCTGAAACTCGACCTGACCACCGCCACCTCGTTCATCAACTTCGGCGCCTTCCTCGGCTTCACCCTGGTGAACCTCTGCGTGATCGCCCACCTGGTCCGCGAACGCAGGCACGGCCGCCCCCTCAACCTCTTCTCGTACCTGGTCATGCCGGCCATCGGCGCCGCCGTCTCCGTCTACCTGCTCACGAAGCTCAGTGACGACGCACTCCGGATCGGCGGCGTCTGGCTGGCGATCGGCACCGTCTACCTGGCCTTCCTGACCAAGGGATTCCGCCGGCCCGCACCGGAGATGACCTTCGACGACGACACCCCGGCCACGGAAGCAGTCACCGCGTAGCTCCCCTCCATCGCCCGGCTCGTCGTGCGGTATCGCGACGCCGTCACCAGCCGGGTGGTGAGGCACGGTCGTACCCCCTCCGAGCTGCCCTTCGCCCTGCGACCAGGGACGGCTGCGGCGTAGTCGACGAAGGGAAGCGCGTCCATCAGCCCGCACACAGCAGGGCAGATGGTGCGGCGGCGGATCAGACCAACCGCTTACGCCTCCTCGCCGACCCAGGGAAAGCGGACCCTATTGGCGTCGCCGACATCCGGCACCGCGACCCAGCTGTGGCCGATGCCTGCGAAGGCAGACGCGGCACCGGCGTGCGGAGAGCCCGGCGAACGAGCAAGCGTTGCCCAGCGCACCGACGAGGGCAGGCCATTGCGCTGGCAAGACGGGGCATGCGCGGGACGGGGGCGTGCCCGACTGGCGCGTTCAAGATCCACAGTCGTCTCGGCCGGGACCCGCTGGGCTGGGTGTGGCGGCCGCCGCGATTGGATTCACTGTCAGAGAAGTCGAACCCAGTCATTCAAGACTGCCACCCGGGCCCGCGTCCGTAGCCTGGTCAGGCCGCGGACGCGGGCCCGGGTGGCAGATGGACGGTCATGATCAGGTGGCAGGGCTCGTCGCCCACCCCGCGATAGGTATGGGGGGCGTCACCGTCGAACGTGGCGGTCTGCCCGGCTTCGACGGGGTGCTCCGTATCGTCGACGACCAGGACCATGCCACCCGCGGTGACGCTGACGGTCTCCACGACGCCGGTCTGATGAGGGTGGCTGGGGTACTCCTCGCCCGGCTCAAGACGCCAGCGCCACACCTCGACCGGAGCGGGGCCCGAAGTCGTCAGCATGAGCCGGGCCTCGCTGCCGCGCTCGCCCGCCCACAGCGGCATCACTGTGCTGGCCGAGACCACACGGACGCGCCCTTCGGTCGGACCGTCCATCAGCGCGGAGACCGAGACACCCAGCGTGTCGGCCAGCCGGACCAGGGTCGCGAAGTTCGGATTTCCCTGCGCCTTCTCCAGCCCCACCAAGGCCCCCTTGCTGACCTTGGCCCGACGGCCGAGCTCGTCCAGGGAGAGGCCGGCGCGAGTACGAGCTGAACGGACGTTATGCGCGAGCGTGCGCAGGGCCGCCTCTGTCTCGGTCACCTGGTCACCATCCCCATCGGTCGGTCAATGTAACGCACCACTCGGTCGTTAGGTTGACAGAGGGTGGTCGTTCCATTGTACGGTTTGGTCGTTCTACTGTGATCGTAAGGGATCGTCTCGTGATAGCTCTACTGCTGGCCCTGGGCAGCTCACTGGCCTACGGATGCGCCGACTTCCTCGGCGGCCTGGGCGCCCGCAAGGCCCACGTGCTCCGCACCGTGATGGTCGCCGCGCCGGCCAGCCTGGCGGTCGAGCTGCTGTTGTGGCCCGTGCTCGGGGCCTCGTTCAGCCCCGCCGCGCTCGGCTGGGGAGCCGCCTCCGGGGTGGCCTCGGCCGCCGCGTTCGCCCTGCTGTACAAGACCCTCGCCATCGGCCCGATGAACGTGCTCTCCCCGGTCACCGCGCTGGTGTCCGCCGCGCTCCCGGTCACGGTGGGCCTCCTGCACGGCGAGCACCTGGGGACGGCCGGCCTTGTGGGTCTGCCGCTGGCGCTGGTCGCGGTCGTGCTGGTCAGCGCCGGACACGGAACGGGCTCGTCCCGGCCGTCGCGCACGGCGCTGCTGCTGGCCCTCGGCGCGGGCGCGGCCATCGCACTGCAGCTGATCTTCCTGCACCAGGCACCGTCCGACAGCGGCGTAGCACCGTTGATCACCGGCAGAGCGGTTTCCTCGGCCGTCACGCTCACCGCGGCCGGACTCCTGCACCGCAGGCTCGGCTCCGAAAAGCCCGCCTACGCCCTGTCGGCCGCCGCCGGTGTGCTGGACTCGCTGGCGAACCTGCTGTTCCTGTTCGCCGCACGCAGCGGCGACCTCACCGTGGTCGCCGTGATCACCGCCCTCTACCCGGCCGGCACCGTCCTGCTCGCCCGCAGCGTGCTCGCCGAACGCATCCACAAGGGACAGATCATCGGCCTCGGCGCAGCCGCGGTCGCCGTCAGCCTCCTCGCCCTCACCTGACCACCCTGCGCACTTCAAGGAGCCCCCGCATGTTCATCCAGCCCTGGGACGCCGCCCTGGACGAGGCCGAATGGCAGACCTGGATCGCCGAAGGCCACGACTTCGGACTGCTCAGCGTCAACGGCCTGCCCGGCCACGCACCCACCACCGTGCCCACCCACTTCGTCCCCGACAGCAGTCAGCTGCTGATACATCTGGCCCGCCCGAACCCGGTCTGGGATTCGATCGAGTACGACCCGAACGTCACCTTCACCGTGATCGGCGACTACGCCTTCGTCCCCGGCCCCTGGCGCGCCAAGCCGGGCACGCCTCCCACCGAGGGCGTGCCCACCAGCTACTACGCCGCCGTTCAATTCATCTGCCGGGCCCACATCGTCGACGAGCCGGATGCCAAGGCCGAGCTACTGCGCCGACAGATGGCCCACTTCCAGCCTGACCGCGACCACGCACCCATCGAGGTCGACAAGGCGCCGTACGGGCGGATGCTGCCCGGCATCCGCGGCCTGAGGCTGGAGGTGACGGAGGTCCGGGCCAAATTCAAGTACGACGACCACAAGCCCGTAGAGCACCGCGCCACCGTCGCCGACCACCTCACCGCCCGCAGTCAGGCCCTCGACGAGCCCACGGCTCTCCAGCAGCGGCGCCGCCTGGACCGCATCGGGCCCTGGAAACCCTGACTCCGCCCACCCCGCCCACCCCGCACCACCTCGGAACGGAGCCCTGCCCATGACCGCCTTTCGCATTACCCCCGCCGTCGCCAACGCCTTCCCCGACACCCTGATCGCCGTGGTCACCGCCAGCGGACTGCGCGGCCGCGAACCCTGGCCCGACACCGCCGCCGCACTCGACGACCTCGAACAGCAGCTGGCCGCCGGTACCTGGACCCCGGCCGACGAGAGCGACCCGCGGATCGAGGCGTGGCACACCGCCTACCGCTCCTTCGGCACCAACCCCCGCCGCATCCGCCCCAGCGTCGACGCCCTGGGCCGCCGCATGGCCAAGAAGGGCACCCTGCCGCGCATCAATCCGGCCGTCGACTCCTACAACGCCGTCTCCGTCCACCACGGCCTGCCCGCAGGAGCCTTCGACCTCGACCACGTCACCGGCGACGTCGAGATCCGCTACGCGGACGGCACCGAGGAGTTCACCCCGCTCGGCGAACCCGACACCACCGAGAACCCCAAGCCCGGCGAGATCATCTACACCGACACCACCGGTGTGCTGACCCGGCACTGGAACCACCGCGACGCCCACCACACGCGCGTCACCGAGGACTCCACCCGCGTCGCCTTCGTCCTCGAAACCCTCCACGCCTCCCGTGACGGCCACCTGCTCAAGATCGCCGCCGAGGAGCTGCACGGCCTGCTGATGCTCCACGCCGAGCAAACGCGCGTGCACTACCTCGGCCCGGAACATCCCGAAGTCACAGCGTGAGCCGGCTGGTCGACCGAGGTGCCACGGAGCTCGGGGGCTCAGGACGCTGGAGGTCTACGAGTCTGCTCATGCTGACGCCGTTCGGGATCGCGTGTATCTGATGTAGTGGCGGATGCTGTCGTAGGTGACCAAGTAGTCGTACTGATCCATGAGTTCTGTCCAGATCTGCCTTCCATTGCGCCTTCGGCTGATCATGTTCTCGATCAGGTCGGCGAGTTCGCCTTTGACGGGGTGGGTCACCGGTCCTGCCTCTGCGGGGTCAGGCGTGGGGTCTCCAGGGCGAGGCGGACGTCCCAGTTGCGGAGGTTGTAGCGCTTTGCGAGCATGCGGATGTGTGTGCCGCTGCGGGCCTCTTGGGTGATGCGGTGGGCCAGGTCCTGGCGTCGGGTGAAGGGATTCTTCCTGGGTAGGCGCCGACGTGATCTGTTCATGCCGTCCAGGGAGTTGGCGTCGGCGAGCCCGTTCGAGAGCTTCGGGCGAGTGGCCGGGGCGGCAGCTCGCCTTTCATCGGGACGTTGCGGTCTTCGTGGCCATCGACGCCGCGGTGTGGGAGGTGTGGTCGAGTGGAATGATCTGGAGGCTCTTCTTGGTGATCTTCTCGTGCCGGTGAGGAAGGCGTCGAGGGCGGCTCCGCGGATGGCGTGGGAGAGAGAGCCGATCATGCCGCCGGTGTGGTTGTGCAGGAAGCGGTCCAGGTCGGTGAGCGTGCCGCAGCGGTGTTCGTGCAGCCGCAGGGTGTCCTCCATGGTGGCGACCAGGCCCTTCCATTCGCTGTTGCAGGGGAAGGGACGGGAGGGGATCAGGGTGAAGCGGCCGGCGATCTGGGCGCCGCGTGTCCCGGACAGCAGCCCGGATTCGTCGATGTCGATGCCGGCATAGACGAAAGTGGCGGGCAGGCGTTCGGAGAAGTACTTGAGGGTGTCGGCGACTTCGGCGCCGTGGCGGCTGGTGAGCGAGATGTTGTGGAGTTCGTCGACCAGCACCGGAGCCGTGCGGGTGTCGGTGCAGACACCGACGACAGCCTCGATGATGTCCGCCATATTCGATCGGGCCCGCACCGGCAGACCCAGGAAGCGCGCGAACTCGGTCGCAATCATGCGGGCGGTCGCGGCGGGCGGGACGGTGACATAGACGACCGGAATCCGGTCTGTGGTGCCGGTAGCGTGAGAGCCACCGGACATTCGCCAGTAGCACTGCCTCCGGCGCCCCCACCCGCTCAAACTTCCACCCAACTTCCGCGCAGGCCCGGCGCGTCAAGTCGAACGCTTCGGCGTCCCGCGGAGCGATCCAGCCGTCGGCACGGACATCGACGACAGCCGCCGGGCCATCGACCCGGCGCACGAAGAAGTCCGGGCATGCCGGCGCTCACGTTCCCCGTCGTGCCAGTGCAGCCAGAACGGCTGGGACGCCATCCCCACCACCGCAGGATCGAAGTCCATGAGCACCAGCCGGTCCCGCTCCAACCACGCCTCGAAACCGACGTGCTGCCCTGTCGTCGCCGCCCAGTACCACCCGGGGAAGTGGCGCCCACCCCACGACCACCGAAACGGCCGGACCGGCACCGCGTCTTCGAACCTCACCGTCGCGCAGTCCAGCAACGGACGACGCCGCTTGCTCCCGCGCTTGTCGTCCACACGACACGACACCTCTACGTACGGGGCAGTGCTCTCCGCCCCTGTCGATACCGACATTCGACACCCCCAGCGTGATCACCCCTCCGACTAGATTCACTGTCAGAAAAACCGAAACGACTGAGTTCGCTGTCAAACGCCTCGATTGGATGACAAAGGACACGGACGGCGCGAGTTCATCGACGACGTCAGCTGTTCGACCGGGTGGCGCCGCCGCGGCGCGTCAAGCTTCGCAAGCTGTCGCCGCACAGGGCCCCCACGACGGAGACCGCGACCAGAACGGCCCCCGTCACCAGCGTCGCTCGCACCCCCAGCCGGTCGGCGAGGGGTCCGGCCAGGACCTGGCCGAGCGGGATGGCCACATAGGAGCCCAGCGTGTCGTAGGCGTAGATACGCGCCAGCCGGTCCGCCAGGACATTCTCCTGGAGCGACACGTCCCACGCGATGCCGAACTGCTCGATGGCCACCCCGGACAGGAACATGGCGATGACCAGCGGGAGCGTGCTGGGCCAGAACGCGAGCACGGCGAGCGGAACCGCTTCCAGCGCCGAGAGCACGACGCCGTTGCGCAGGGCGTGGACGGGCCGCCACCACGTCACCAGCAAGGCCCCGCACAGCATGCCGACAGTCTGTGCGGCGAGCGCGAACCCCCAGGTGGCACGGCCGAAGGAGGCGTCGGCCACCACCGGGCCCAGCACCTGCAGGCCACCGGCCCCCGCCGCGTTGATCACCGCGAACGAGAGGGTGGTCACCCACACCCACTGTCGGAGCGTGAACTCCTGCCAGCCCTCCCGCAGTTCGGTGACCGGACTCGTCCGGCCCTGCCTCGTCCGCGCGTCCTGCGCCCGGCTGACGCCGAGGAAGCAGAGGGCCATCACCAGACAGACGGCCGCATCGACGGCGATGCCGACCGCGGCGGAGAAGACCGCCACGAGCATGCCCGCCGCCGATGCCCCGAGGAACATGGCGGCGTTGGCACCCATCCGGGCCGTGGCGTTGGCCTGCTGGATCAGCTCCTCGGGCACCGTCTGCGGGGTGAGCGCCGAGAGGGCCGGCAGCGAGATGCCCGCGAGACCGCCGCCCGCCAGGCTGAGCCAGAGCAGCGTGTGCACCGAGGCGCATCCGCTGTGGACGCTGCCGGCGGTGGCGGCCAGCACCAGGGCGGAGGCAAGTCCCGATCCCCGCACGACCCGCACGCGCGGCCACCGGTCGGCGGCCACACCGCCGACGAGGACGCACGCCACCAGGGCGAGGGAGCGCGCTCCGATGACGAGGCCCAGGTCCAGCGTCGAGCCGCCGATGTCGAGGACGGCGAAGGCCAGCACGACGGGGGCCATCGTCTTGTCGAAGGCGCTGGCGCACCGGGCGGCAGCCAGCTGCCGGAAAGGTCTGTGACGCACGGGGGCGCAGAGGCTCGGTGTGCTGGCCCCGCGCGGGCTTTCTTCGGCGGAAGGGAGTATTTGTTCGCCTCTCTGTTGGGCCTGTTCGGGCCTGTTCGGGCCTGTTCCAGGTTTCGGGAAGGACATCAGGGAGCGCGGGCGGGGACGTCAACGAGCCGGTGCGGCGCCGCGGAACCGCACCGGGTGCGGCGCGCTTGACGGCCGGAGCGCCGAACACACCACACGGCAGCGGGTGTTCGGCGGCGGTCTCACGTGGCCGACGTCTCGCTGTCCCCCGAATCGAGACCGGGCAGGATCAGCGTTCCCCATGTGATGAGGACGGCACCCACCGCCTCGGGAATCAGCCACCATCCGGTACGGACGTTGTCGCCGTACACCACGATGCCCAGGGCGAGACTCACCAGCGCCTCACCCAGCGTGAGAACAGGCTGGGAGGCCACGAGGGGACCGGCCTCCATGGCGTTGGCGAGCAGGAAGAGGGAGCAGGCTCCGGCGACGAAGAGGCCGTAGGTCTGCCAGGCGGTGAAGAACGCGGTGGCGCCGCGTTCGCTGAAGGTGTCCGTCGCCGACTTCATCAAGGTCGCGGTCACCGCGTAGCCGATCGCCGAGGCCGAACTGAACAGCGCGGCACGGGCCTTGCCCTGGGGGCGCCGCAGTGCGGCGAGCACACCGACGGCCATCGCGGCGCCCGCCGCCAGGAGGGCCAGGGTCCACGTCGCCGCCGCCACCTCGCGGGGCTCGCCGGTGGGCGAGGCGGCCACCAGTCCGAGCCCGAGTCCGGCGGCGACGGTCACCGCCGCGACCCAGCCGAGCGGCGCCAGCCTGCGCCGGAAGGCGGCGCGGGCGAGCACCAGGGTGAACGGCAGCTCCGTCACCAGCAGCGGCTGCACCAGGGACAGCGAGCCGAGGGTGAGCGCCAGCGCCTGGCAGACGGCGGCGGCCACGATGGCGGCGATCCCGCACAGCCACGCCTTGCTGTGCACGAGCCGCCGTACGAGACGCACGCTGAACGCGTCGCCGAGCGGCACCCGGCGCGCGGCCACCCTCTGGAGCACCGTGCCCCCGGCGTTTCCCACGGCCGCGAGGAGAGCGAACAGCACCGAGAGTACGACGGCCACGGTTGCGGTCCCTCCGGTGCGGGCTGGGGCGTTGGGCACTGCGCGCCACGGTGTCAGACCCGTCCGGCCGCCCCGCCCCACCACTCCGGGCCACGTCCGCGCCCGCACGGCCCGCTCACACGATCGGCCGCGGGGCGGAAAAGCGGGCACTTCGCCGCAGGCCGCTCGGTGATGGCCCGGCGCTGGCAAGAGCGTTACTCTCCGCCTTCGACACACCGGCACGAGCGGACGGACGCCCGCGCACGACCCTCTCAACGAGGCCCGCGGCAAGGAGGGTCCACCAGTGACCGCCACCGACGACGACACCCACGAAGAACACACCGGCCGCGAGCGGCGTGGACGGCACGAAGGGTATGAACGGCACGGACAGCGTGACCGGCGTGACCGGCACAGTCCGTACGGGGACCGGGAGGATCGCGCCGCCTACGGCGCCTCCACGCGGCTGGTGCTGGAGACGATGCCCCGGGAGTCCCGGATCGGCCTCGCCCTCGGCTTCGTCCGGACTTTCGGCATTCCGGACATCGCGCGGGTGCTGCACGGCACCGGACGGATGACCGACGAGCCGCGCGGCCGGGCCAAGGCGACCGGCGTGGCCAGGTTCACCCTGATCGGACACGGGCTGCAGAGCGACGAGGGACGGGGAACGCTCAAGAGGCTGCACCAGCACATCAACGTCCGGGCATCACACCGGAGTTGATGGAGTACGTGCTGGCGTGCTTCACCGTGTGCCCGCTGCGGTTCATCGACGCCCACGGGCACCGCCCCGTCACCGACGACGAGCGGGCGACGGCGTACGCCTTCCACCGGGACCTGGCGGCGGCGCTCGGCCTCCCGCCGTCCCCGGCAGGCGGGCTGGCGGAGGTGGCGCGCCGGATGGACACCTGCGAGACCCGGCACTTCGCTCCGACCGAGGCGGCGCGGGCACTGTGGCGGTCCACCAGCGCGGGTCTGCCGGCGGCCCGACTGCCCGCCCCGCTGGCCCCGCTCGCCTCGGCGGTGACCGCCACCTTGCTGGACGAACCGCTGCGTACGGCCCTGGGAGTGCGCCGCCCGCCCGCGCCCGTGCGCGCCCTGGCCACGTACGCGCCGGGCAGCCGGAGGCGCGGCCCGCGAACCGGCCGGCGTGACCGGCCCGGCGGCCGGTGACGCGGCTACGCGAAGCGGGAGATGTCGCCCGCGCCCTCCCGTACGATCTCGGGTTCTCCGCCGGAGAAGTCCACGACCGTCGTGGGCTCGGTACCGCAGTCGCCCGAGTCGAGTACGGCGTCCACCACGTGGTCGAGCCGTTCCTTGATCTCCCAGCCCTGGGTCAGCGGTTCCTCCTCGTCCGGCAGCAGCAGGGTGCTGGAGAGCAGCGGCTCGCCGAGTTCGCTCAGCAGCGCCTGGGCCACGACGTGGTCGGGGATGCGGACCCCCACCGTCTTCTTCTTGGGGTGCAGCAGCTGCCGGGGCACCTCCTTCGTCGCGGGGAGGATGAAGGTGTAGCGGCCCGGCGTGGCCGCCTTCACCGCGCGGAACACGTCGTTGTCGACCTGCACGAACTGGCCCAGCTGGGCGAAGTTCTGGCACACCAGCGTGAAGTGGTGGCGGTCGTCGAGATTCCGGATGGACCGGATCCGGGTGATCCCGTCCCGGCTGCCGAGCCGGCACCCGAGTGCGAAGCAGGAGTCCGTGGGATACGCGATGAGCGCACCGTCCCGGATGCTCTGGGCCACGGTGCTGATGGTGCGGCGCTGCGGGTTCTCGGGGTGCACGTCGAAATACTTCGCCATCCGCCGACCCTACGGCACGGGCGATCACCACGTGACACGGGGAGATCACCACGACAACCGCCGGCCGGCCGGGCGCTTCAGCGAGCCGGCGGGCCCATGGCCCCCGTGGTCCCCGCCCCTGTGGGGAACTCCTCGACGCCGAGCACCCGCAGCAGCTCCAGCCGCTCGCGGGCCTCGGCGTCCGCCGGGGTGAGCACCAGCAGTTGCTGACGCTGGTCGGGAGTGACGAGGGTCTCGCAGTCCATCGTCAGCCTGCCCACCCGAGGGTGCAGCATGGTCTTGCGGTCGGCGCGCCGCACCGCCACCTCGTGTCCGGCCCAGAGCCGGTCGAATTCGGCGCTCGCGGCCCGCAACCGCTCGACGAGCCCGGCCACCGTGGGGTCGCCGGATCTGCGGCCGGTCGCCGCGCGCAGGTCGGCCACGAGCTGACGGGACTGACGCGCCCGCTCCTCGGGCGGGCTCACGGCGCGGGCGGCGGGATCGGTGAACCAGCGGTACGCGATGTAGCGCCGGTCGCCGGAGTAACCGGTGTGATCGCCCGACAGCAGGACGGACGCCCGGTTCTGGGCGAGGACCTCGCTCAGGTCGGACATCACCAGGGCCGGAGTGTCACCGAGCAGATCGAGCATGCGGATCAGGCCGGCGCGGGCCAGCCGGGCCACCCCGTCGGCGGGCGGCGGCCGGTGTCCTGCCAGGTGGAACAGGTGAGCGCGCTCGTCGTCGGAGAGACGCAGGGCGCGGGCCAGCGCGCCGAGCAACTGGGGCGACGGCTGACTGCTGCGGCCCTGCTCCAGGCGTACGACGTAGTCCACCGACATCCCGGCGAGCATGGCCACCTCTTCCCGGCGCAGGCCGCTGGTGCGGCGGCGGGGAGCATCGGTGAGGCCCACCTCGGCCGGGCGGATCGCCTCGCGGCGGCGGCGCAGGAAGTCGGCGAGCTGTTCGCGTTGCATGCCTCCATGCTCTCTCGCACCCGCGCGGCGAGCCAGGGAGCGGGACTCCCATGATGAGCGCTCCGCTTTCGGGCGTTCCGGGCCGGACGCAGAGTGAGGGAGAGGACATCGAAACGAAGGAGAAGACTGATGCAGACGCGAACCCTGGGCCGCACCGGACCGGCCGTCTCCACGCTGGGTCTGGGCGCGATGGGCATGTCGGACGCCTACGGGGCGACCGACCGTGCGGAGAGCATCGCCACCGTGCACGCCGCGCTGGAGGCCGGTGTCACACTGATCGACACCGGCGATTTCTACGCCATGGGCCACAACGAGCTGCTGCTCGCCGAGGCGCTACGCGGCCGGGACCGCGACAGCTACACGCTGAGTGTCAAGTTCGGCATGCTGCGGGGGCCGGGCTCGGCGTTCGGCGGGCCGGACTGCCGTCCCGAGGCGGTGAAGAACTTCCTGGCCTACTCGCTGACCCGGCTGGGCACCGACCACATCGACATCTACCGTCCCGCCAGGCTGGACCCGGCAGTGCCGATCGAGGAGACGGTGGGCGCGGTCAAGGACATGATCGACGCCGGGTACGTGCGGCACCTGGGCCTCTCGGAGGTGGACGCGGCGACGATCCGCCGGGCGCACGCCGTGCACCCGGTCGCCGACCTGCAGATCGAATACTCGCTGATCTCCCGCGCGGTGGAGGCGGAGGTGCTGCCCACGCTCCGCGAGCTGGGGATCGGCATGACCGCGTACGGCGTACTGAGCCGCGGTCTCATCTCCGGGCACTGGACGGCCGGCCACACCGCCGGCCCGGACGACAGCCGCGGCTTCAGCCCGCGCTTCGCGAGCGAGAACGTGGACCACAACCTCGCTCTCGTGGACGAACTGCGCCGGGTCGCCGAGGCGAAGGGCTGCACCGTCGCCCAGCTGGCCATCGCGTGGGTCTCCGCGCAGGGCGAGGACATCGTGCCGCTGGTCGGCGCCCGTACCCGCGAGCGGCTGGCCGAGGCGCTGCCCGCGACGGAGCTGGAGCTCAGCGGAGCCGACCTCGCCGAGATCGAGAAGGCGATGCCGCGGGGTGCCGCGCGCGGGGACCGGTACCCGGCCGCGTTCATGTCCGGCCTCGGCGTGGGTAACTGAGCCGGGCTCTCCGGCGGGAGCGGCGGCCCCGGGGCGGAGCCCGGTTCCGGCTCCGGTTTCCGGTCTCGGTCCCGGCTCCGGTTCCGGTTCCGGCGGATTCCGGCCCGGACGTGGGTCCCGCGCGGGAGCGGGCGCGATGCCCCCGCTCCCGCGCGGCGGGTGGGTCAGCTCTTGCCGAGGAGCTTGTTCATCTGGGTGATCTCACCGTTCTGGGTGCTGATCACGTCGTCGGCGAGCTTCTTGGCGGGGCCGTACACGCCCTGCTTCCGCTCGGCCTCGGCCATCTCGACCGCACCCTTGTGGTGGTCGATCATCATGGTCAGGAACCGGGTGTCGAAGTCCTTGCCCGAGGAGGACTTCAGCTGGTCCATCTGCTGCCGGTCCATCATCCCGGGCATCTCCCGGCCGCCGCCGTGGTCCATGCCGCCGTGGTCCATGCCGCCGCCCTTCATACCTCCGTCCTTCATGCCTCCGTCCTTCATGCCGTCGTGCTCCGTGCCGGGCATGGCGGTGGGGACCTTCACATCCCAGGACTTCAGCCAGCCGGACATGGTCGTGATCTCCGGGTCCTGAGCTTTCGCGATCTCCTTGGCGAGGTTCTTGACCTCGCCCGACGAGGCCCGGCTCGCGGCCAGGTCCGACATCTCCACCGCCTGGCGGTGGTGCGGAATCATGCCCTTCGCGAAGGCGACGTCGGCCTTGTTGTGGCCGGCCGCCTTGGTCCCGCCGTCGCCGCTCTTCGCCGGGGCGTCGTCGTTGCCGCAGGCCGTCAGGGCGAGGCCCGTGGCCGCGAGGGCTGCGGTGAGGGAGATGTTCCGGATCAGGGAACGGGTCTTGGTCATGCGTGTCACTCCTGCGTGGTACGGATCCGAACATGCCGAAGCACCCGCCCGCGCGCTCCCCAGGGGGCGCGGGCGCGGTGCGGGCGCGGCTATATCCGCAGGAGTTGGAGTTCGGCCAGGGACGGCGGGGCGCGTCCGCCCTCGGGTTCGTACCGCGCCGGGAGGTGCGGCCGGAGCGCGGAGTGGGCCGGGGCCAGGGACGAGACGTCCGGCACGGACAGCGCGGGAGCCCCGGAGATGCCGCCGGCCGCGCACAGGTCGTCCGCGTGGGCGCTGTGGTGTGCGGACCCGTCCCCGTGGCCGTGGCACGCCCGTTCCTGCCGGGGGCCGCCGTCATCGGGCACGGAGGTCACGGACGCCGCGGACTCCATTGACGCCGTGGCGGGCACGGCGGGCATGGTGTCCGTCGGGGCGTCGGCCGCGTGCGGGGCCCCGGGGTGCGACTCGCCGTGGGACGGGGCGGGGGAACCCAGCCCGTGCATGCCCAGCAGTCCGACGAGCAGCAGGGCGACCAGTACGGCTCGGGCCGGCAATGACCGCCGGCTGTCCGCCTCGTACCCGTCCCGCTTCACACCAGCATCGTACGCACCAGCTCGGAGGCGGTCCGAGGCGGCCTGCCCCTCCCGGGACCGAGCCGGGGAACGAGCGGGGCACGGGAACGGGCAGAGGGCGCGGCCACCCTCGTGGCCGCGCCCTCCTCAATGGCGTTCCGAACGGATCAGTCGGCCTGCGCGCCAGTCGGGAGCTTGCGGAGCTTCATCTTTTCCACGGAGTTCGTGTCGAACCCGTAGTCCAGCAGCTTCGCCGCGTCGTCGTACCGGTCCTTGCTGTTCATGACGGTGCCGACGAGGTTCTTCTCGCCACGGGCCGCCGCGAACACCAGGCAGGGGCCGGCCGGGGTCGTGGTCCCGGTCTTGATGCCGAGCACGCCCTTGTACGAGCCGAGCAGCTTGTTCGTGTTGGCCCAGGTGTACGTGCGCGTACCGCCGTTCTCGGCCGGGGCGTCACCCTTGTACGTCTTGGTGCTGACGACCGTACGGAAGGTGGGGTTCTGCATGGCGTGCTGAGCCAGTCGCGCCAGTTCGGCGGGGGTGCTGGAGGTCGTCTTGCTCGTGCCGTCGAAGCTGTCGTACTCCGTGTTCTTCAGCCCGAGTTCGTCGGCCCTGGTGTTCATCTTCCCGATGAACGACTTGCTCCGCTCCTCCGGGGTCGCGCCGGTGCCGAAGGTGTCGGCGAGCGCGTAGGCGGCGTCGGCGCCGGACGGGAGCAGGGAGGCGTAGAGCAGCTGGCGGACGGTGACCTTGTCACCGGTCTTGAGGTCGGCGGTGCTGGCCTCGTGCTCGGTGACGTAGTCGCGGTACGCCTGCTTGACGGGCACCTGGCGCTCCAGGTCCACGTCCTTGGTGTCGAGCACCACGGTGGCGAGCATGATCTTGGCCGTGCTGGCCATGGGCCGGGCCTTGTTCTCGGTCTTGCCGTAGAGGACCTTGCCGCTCCCGTCCAGCAGGGAGGCGCCCTTGGCCGCGATGGCCGGCGCCGGCCGCGGCTCCGGCGTGTCCGAGGTGGTGGCGCTGGCCACGAGGGGGGTGGCGACCAGGAGCGCACCACCGGCGCAGGCGGCGATGATGGTCTTGCGCTTGGTCAGAATTCTGGAACTCAAGAAGAATCGCTCCATATCCGCATTGACTGGGTGAACTGTGGTGCTGTGAGAGGCCGGACGACGAAACCCGTGCACCGTGCCGCGCCGGATCCGCGCAGCGCCCGTTCCGCAGCGCGTGACGACGCACGAGGGCGTGACGCACACGGCATGGCACGGCAGGCGTGGCACGGCAGGCGTGGCACGGCGGGGAGCCGGCGGGACAAAGGGCCCGTCGTGTGCGTCGTTCCGGACTCTCGGCAGGCGTCCGCCCGATGGCATTGCGGAAGCCGGGGCGGAGCGCCTGGTCGGTGGACCGGAATCAGCGCGCGACGAGGGCCGCGAGGGCGGGCGCTGTGACGCCTGCCCCGGTGGGTCTCTCCCGTCTCCTACGCATTCGTTCTCCGTTCAGGGTGGGGGGGTACTCACCACATGTGGGGGTGTGGCCCGCACGGCCGAGCGGCCGCGCCGACCTGTCGCGGTGGTGCTGTTGCCCGGCCCCCGTGGCCGGAGCAGACCGGACGCGAGGTTCGATGAGCGGCGTGGCGCGAAAGTTCACGGCCAGCCGGAAAAACTTCGAAGCGGCCGACGCGGATGCCGTCGGCCCGGCAGTCACCAAGGTGAACCCCGGCACGGGCACGGGGGGTTCGCGGCCGGTGCGGGCGAGGGGGGGGAGCCGTCCACCGGGGTGGAGTGGCGCACGGGCACCCTTTCGGTCGGCGATGCCGGATGGCGCGGATGAGCGCTTCGGCGGCGGCCTGGACGACGGCGGTCGGCCGCGCGCAGCGGTGACGGCGGTCACCACACCAGCCTCAGAAAGCTGATGCCGCCACGCCCGCAGCATAGTCACAGCGCACCACAGCCGTCTTCCCGTCGCGGACGTCCTGGTCCGCCCCCGGCCTCGGCCCGGCCCCGGCAGGGCCGGGGGCCCGCCGTCGCGTAACGTGCCCGCATGATCGTGGTACCGGAGGCGTTCGCGCAGGGCACCATCGAGCGGGAGGGGGAGCCCGGCGCCGCGTGGCTCGCCGAACTGCCCCTGATCGTGGACCAGTTGTCGAAGCGCTGGGCGCGCGTACCGGCGGGCGAGGTCCTGCACGGCCGGGTGGGGATCATCGTGCCGGTGCGGCGGCGGAGCGGGCACGCGGACGGGCCGGAAGAGCCGCAGGGGACAGAACCGGAGGGCACAGGAGGAGCGGAGGACGCCGCCGCCGGAGCGGAGGACGTACTCAAGGTGTCGTTCCCCCACCCCGGCAACGTCCATGAGCCGGACGCGTTCACGGCCTGGGACGGGCGCGGGGCCGTCCGGCTGCGGGAGCGCGAGGACGCGCGGTTCGCCATGCTGCTGGAGCGGGCCCGGACCGCGACCTTGGCGGACGTCGAGGACGGCGACGAGGTGGCGGCGGTCGCCGGGCGGCTCCACCGCCGGCTGGCCGTCCCCGCCCCACCCGGCCTGCCCCGGCTGCGGGATCAGGCCGACGGCTGGGAGGAGCGATTGCGCGAGGATGCCCGGGAGCTGCCGCACGGGCTGTCCCGGGGCGCGCTGGGCGCCGCGCGAGCGACCGTCCGCGAACTGGGCCGCGACCAGCCGGACACCCTCATCCACGGCGACTTCCACGCCCGCAACATCCTGCGCGCCGAGCGCGAGCCGTGGCTGGCCATCGACCCCAAGGGGTGCGCGGGAGACCCCGCCTACGACGCGGGGACGCTGCTCACGGCGCGGGGGCCGGTGTTTCTGCACCTCGAAGCGGGCGAGCTGCGCAAGACCGTCCACCGCGCTCTGGACATCTTCGCCGAAGCGGCGCAACTCGACCGGGACCGCGCCCGTCGCTGGACCCAGCTCCACGCTGTCCAGGCCGCGTTCTGGGGCCGTCGCCACGGTTTCGGCCGCGCCCGCGACGGTGCGGTACTGGCCCGGCTCCTCCAGTTCGCCGAGCACATGGCGGAGTTGCTCAGGGACCGCGCGAGGCCGGCGGCGACGACATAGCCGCCGGGTGTCCCGTGGCTCCGTGACCCCATGATTCCGTCGCCCCCGTCGTGGCCCCGTGGCCCCGGCGAAAGGTCCCGCCGCCCGCGTGTGCGGGCGGCGGGACCTGGGGCCGTACGGCCGCGTTACCGCGCTGCTTCGTTACTTCGTCGCGGAGTTCGACAGCTCCTGGCCGAAGGCGGCGTCGGTCTCCGGGGAGCCGAGGTCCTTCGGGCCGAAGAGGGCCGAGCCCTTGCCGGTCAGCCCGTCGGCGCCCGCGTAGAGCGTGACGACGGCGCCGTTCTTCGCGCGGTTCGGGGCGCCGATGGCCAGGTCGGACTTGCCGTCGCCGTTGTAGTCGGCCGGTGAGACGGCCTCGCCGAACTTGTCGTTGCCCTCCATGGAGCCGGGGACGCCCTCGCTGTCGAGGGTGAAGGTCTGCGCGCCCTCGTCGGTCAGCCAGTTCTTGGTGCCCTTGAGCACCGTGATGGCACCGGCGTCGTTGTAGCCGTCGGAAGTCTCGGCTCCGGTGTCGCTGACGACGAGATCGTCGTGGCCGTCACCGTTGATGTCGCTCAGCCGGGCGGCGATACCGGCCTGCTTCTTGCCCTTCCAGATCACCGGGTTGTCGGTGTCCAGCCCCTT
The DNA here is from genome assembly GCF_039532135.1 of Streptomyces axinellae. NCBI lineage: Bacteria > Bacillati > Actinomycetota > Actinomycetes > Kitasatosporales > Streptomycetaceae > Streptomyces > Streptomyces axinellae. The sequence goes on along the minus strand of NZ_BAAARJ010000006.1, from coordinate 123,108 downwards.
GGCGGTGCCCGGGAACGTGCGCAGCCGCGCGTCCTCCGGACCGTCCTCGAAGCTGGTGTCGGTGACGACGTCGTCCTTGCCGTCGCCGTTGATGTCGCCCACCACGGCCCGGTAGGAGGAGAACGGCAGCATGACGTTCTTGCCCAGCGGCTTGCTCTTGAGGCCCGTGGACGAGCCGGGCAGCACGCCGAGCGTGCCCTCGTCGGCGCCGTCGTCCTGCCAGCCGACGGTGACCAGGTCGCTGAAGCCGTCCCCGTTGATGTCCCCGGAGGAGAGGGAGTCCAGGTCCCCCTCGGTGCCGGGCGGGGCGACGGTGGTCATCTTCGGGGTGGCGGTGTCCCGCAGGTTCGCGGCACCGTTGACGACCTGGACCTTGCCCTGGTCGGAGATGGCGATGTCGTCACGGCCGTCGTGGTTGTAGTCACCCACGGCCAGCTGGTCGCCGAACTGCGCGTAGGCGGTGGCCTTCGGCGAGTGGAAGGCGATGGCGTCGCTGGAGAGGCCGTCCTTGGAGCCGAAGACGACGGTGACGCTGCCGGCCCGCTTGGCCTTGCCGATGGCCTCGTAGTTCGCGGCGACGACGAGGTCGGTGTAGCCGTCGCCGTCCACATCGCCGCGCACCACGGCGGAGCCGAAGTGGTCCCCGGCCTCGGGGGTGCCGGGGACTCCCTTGCCGGCCTGGGACAGTGTGGAGTGCCGGCCGGTGTCCACACCGCTCTTGGCGCCGTAGGTCACGCCCACGTAGCCCGCCTTGGACTTGCCGGAGACGGTCCCGTCCGGCGCGCCCACGCCGAGGTCGGCGTAGCCGTCCCCGTCGATGTCACCCGCGGTCTTCCCCGCGTTGGGGCCCTTGGCTGCGTTGGCTGCGTTGGCTGCGTTGGCGGCCTTGGCAGAGGACTGGTCAGGTCCGTCGCCGTCGGTCCCGACGGCACTGGCTCCAGCAGCCACCGCCGCGACCACGGCGGCACCCGCTGCCACTGCCACCGCACCTCTGGTTCGATTGCGCACAAAACCTCCATCAATCAGCGCTTGGGTCGCCCCGTGAGCCCGACCGCACCATGGCCCCCGCGGTCGGTGCGCAAGGGATTGTCCACGTATACGGAAGCGCGGGCTGAACGGTTCTGAAACCGAGGGAATCAAGGAAGGCCGCGCGCCCCGGCACACCCGCCCGCCCCCAGGGTCGGTGCGCGGCAACGGCACCAGGCCCGGCTGCCGGAATGCGCGGGTCCGTCTCGGCAGCGGCAGCGACAGCAGGCGGGCGGGCGGGTGTCTCTATCGCTGGTTGGAGGGACTGATCGCCCTTCCGCCCGATGCCCGCCTTCCGGTTGCCGCCATAGCCTGGGACGCATCATGGAACGACACGACGACCGGTTCCTCCCGGTCCTGCTGCTCGGCGCCCAGGCCGTGGTGTGGCCCGGGTTCGCGCTGGTGCGCGGCACCGCCGCCCCGACGGCCGCGGAACTGCTCGCGACCGCTCTGGTGGGCGGCCTGGTGACCGCGGCGCTCGCGGTACGGCGCACCCGCCCGGTGCCCGTCCTCGTGCTGGTCGCCGCCGTCTGCGCGGTCGGGGCCGGGCCGCTGCCCGCGGGCGCCGTGGCGGTGCTCGGCAGCGCCGGGGCCGCCCTGGCGCTGTTCACGGTGGCCGTCGAGCGGGACACCACCACGGCGCTGCTGTGCGTGCTGACGCTCGCCGCCTGGCAGGCCCTGCACGGGGTCAGCCTGCACGGACTCGGTGACAGCCAGGGCCTCGATCTCGTCCTGACCGCCCTGCTCTACGCGGCTGCCACGGGCGCGGGGCTGCGGGCGCGGCGGCTGCGGGCCGCCCAGCAGGCCGCCCAGCGGCGGCTGAACCGGGCGGAGGCCGAGCGCCACCGGCTCCCCGCGGCCGAGCGGCGCCGGATGGAGCGGGAGCTGCACGACGTGAGCGCCCACCATCTGACGGCGGTGGTCGTGACGGTCGAGGCGGCGCTGGGGCTGCGCGAGCGCCGTCCCGAACTGACCGGACAGGCGCTGGAGTTCGCCGCCGGGACCGGGCGCGAGGTGACCCGCGCGCTGGGCGCCGTCCGCGCCCCGGCACCCTCTCCGGAAGGCCGGCCGGCGCCGGAGGAGCGGCTGCGGGAGCTGGTGGCCGGCTTCCGGGCGCTCGGGCAGCCGGTGACCTGCGACATCCAGGCCCTGCCCGAGGGCTCCGTGGGAGATGCCGCGTACGGGATCGTCCGCGAGGCGCTGACCAACATCGTCCGCCACGCCTCCGGCGCCCCCGCCACCGTGCGCCGCGTCTGCGAGGACACGGGGACGGAGATCGTGGTGCGCAACGGGCCCCCGCCCCCGGATATGGCCGAGGGCGGCGCGCCGCGCGCGGCGGGCCTCGGCGGCGGGCGCGGCCAAAGCCTGCTGCGCGGCCGGGCCCGGGAGGCGGGCGGCACGCTCACCAGCGGACCGACGCCGGACGGCGGCTGGGAGGTGCGCGCGGCACTGCCCGGTCGGACCGCCGCCCCGCCCTCCGCTTCCGTGCCCCGCGGCTACCGCCTCGCGCAGTTCGCCGCCGCCGCGGGCCTGTGCTTCCAGCCGCTGCTGCCGTTCCTCGTCATCCACGACCGGTCGGCCCCGGCCGGGCCCGGGGTCTCCGCCGGGGCGCTGTTCACGCTGCTCGCCACGGCGCAGGCGCTCGCCCTGCTGTGGCTGCGCCGGGCCCCGCGCAGCGCGCTGGGCGTACTGCTCGCGCTCGCCGCGCTGTGGCCGGCGGCCATGTCCGCGAGCGCGTACGCGGGCCCGGTGCTCCTGCCGCCCGGCCTGAGCATGCTCGTGACGTGCGTCGCGCTCGCCACGGTCGCGGCCCGCGCCCACCAGGACGGCGCCCCTTCCCTCCGGGCCCGGGACGCGGCCTTCGTCCAGGGCCGGGGCGTGGCCGTGTGCCGCTGCGCGCTGCCCGCGGTGGCCGCTCTCGTCCACGCGGCGGCGGTGGCGGTCGCCGTACACGCCCGTGATGCCGCCGCGCCCGCCTGGGCGGTCGCCGGGATCGCCGTCGCCGTGGCCGCTTCGGCGACCGCCGCCGCCTGGTGGTGCGGCGCCCGGTACGGGAGGCGCCGGCGCAGCGCCGAGGACGCGCACGACGGCCGGGTGGCGGCCTGGACGGAGGAGGCCGTCCGGGAGGCGTGGGCCGAACGCCGCCGCATCACCTCCGGGCTGGAGACCACCGTCCTGGCCCGTACCGCCCAGCTCGTCGAGGACGCGGAGGCGGGGCGGCTCGCGCGGACCGCCGAGCGGGCCCGCGAGGCGCTGGCCGCCATGCGGACCCTGCTGGAGACGGTCCGGGAGGGCGAGCAGCACGCCGAACTCCGGCCCCAGCCCACGCTCCAGGCCCTCGACCTGCTCGCCCACCAGTGCCGGGCCACCGGCCGCCAGGTGGAGGTGCGGCTCACCGAGCGGGTACCGGAGCGGCTCCCGCCGGAGACGGACCTCGCCGCCTACCGGGCCGCCGAGACGGTGCTGGAGGCCGGTGGGGAGGACCCCGCCGTGCTCGTGCTCGACGCCGAGGACCGGATACTGACCCTCACCGCGACCGGCGTCTCCCGCGCCATCCGCCCCGCCGCCCGGGAGCGGCTGGCGGCGCGGGCCGCCGCGCTCGGCGGCACCCTGTCCACCGAGCAGCCCGGCACGGTGCTGCTGCGGCTGCCCCTGACCACTGTTCCGGACGACGGGGCTCCGGCCCCGGCCCCAGCCCCAGCCCCAGGCATCGGAGACCAGGAGGGAACGCGATGACACTCTCGGTGCTGGTGGTCGACGACCAGATCGTCGTCCGGGCGGGCTTCGCCGCCGTCATCGACGCCGAGCCGGACATGACGGTCGTCGGGGAGGCGGGCGACGGCGCCTCGGCGGTGAGCCTCGCGGAACAGCTCGCCCCCGATGTGGTCGTCATGGACATCCGGATGCCCGGCCTCGACGGGATCGCCGCCACCCGGATCCTCACCGGCCGCGACAACCCGCCGCGCGTCCTGGTACTGACCACCTTCGACCTCGACGCCTACGTGTTCGACGCGCTGCGCGCGGGCGCTTCCGGGTTCCTGCTCAAGGACGTGCAGGCGGCCGAACTCCTGCACGGCATCCGGGTCGTGGCCGCCGGTGAGAGCGTCCTCGCGCCGTCCGCGACCCGCCGGCTGATCGGCCACTACGCCGCGGCAGCGCCCGACGAGCCGGCGCCCGCCCGGGATACAGGGGCGCTGGACCGGCTCACCGGGCGCGAACGCTTCGTCCTCACCCTGGTCGCCTCGGGACTGAACAACGCGGAGATCGCCGCCGAACTCGACATCACCGTCGGCACCGTCAAGTCCCATGTGAACGGGCTGCTGCGCAAACTGGAGCTGCGCGACCGGGTGCAGGCGACGATCCTCGCGTACGACCTGGGCCTCGCCCGCGCGAACCCGGGAACGCACACCTGACCCCGGCCACCGCCCCGCCCCGGCCCGGCCCGCGTCGCCGCGTATCCCCGGCACCCGCCGCCACCTGCGCGCCCTGCCCCTCCCCTTCTTCCCGCCTGCGCCGGCGCGCCGTACGGGCGACGCGCCCTGCCCGGACGCTGCCGCCCGGCGGTCCGGCCGGCCCGTCACCCGAGACAAGCGCCGACCCGTGTACACCCGCACCGCCCACAAGGAGCAGCACACCGCCATGACCGACCGGTCCCCCCGCCCCGTCCCGCGCGCCGTGCGCGGCGCCCTGCGCACCGTCCTCGCCCGCGTCTACCTCGCCGCGTGCGCGGCCCTGCTCATCTGGGCCGTGGTGGCAAGCTCCAGCGACAGCCCCGACGCCTCTCTTGCCGGGGTGGTGCCACTGATCGCCACCGCGCCGTTGAGCCTGGTGGTGTTCGTGCTGCCGGACCACATGTCCATGCTCGTCCTCGCCGTCGTCCTCGGCGCTTTGGTGAACGCGCTGTTCATCGGCCTGTGCGTCCGCGCCCTGAGCCGGGGTCTCGGCAACGCGGGCCCCCGGCCCTGACGGCCCGGCGCCGATTCCTCCCATGCCGATTCCCCTATGCCGATCGCGCCGGCGCCGATTCCGGCTCGCGCTCCGGCTCCGCCCCCGTATCGCACGCGCGGGCGCGTTATCCGGCCAGAGCCCGCGCACTGCGGCTAGCCCGCCCCGCGCGCCGTGAGTACCGTCCTGAATCCCAGGCGCCGAACGCCGTGCCAGGCCGCCGAGTTCTCACCGGGCGGGGGTTTGTGCAGGGCAACCGCGTTCGGTTCTGGGGCTGTCACGTGGCCGGGGCTCGGGGGATTCCGGCGCCGTGCGGCAGGCCCCGAGTCGCATTTCGGCTCGGGGCCCTGCTTGTACCTGTCTCATCCCGGTGCTCTGTGCCGCACCGCAAGGAGGATCAGTGCCCTACGCGCATGTCAACGGCGTCGAGTTGTTCTACGAGGATCACGGATCCGGGCAGCCACTGATCCTGCTGCACGGCTGGGGCACCTGCGGTTCGGTGTGGAACGCGCAGCGGGAGGAGTTCGCCGGCGACTACCGGGTCATCACGCCCGACTGGCGCGGCTGCGGGCGCTCGGGGCGGCCGGAGAGCAACACGATCGCGGACAACGCGGAGGACATCCTCGCGCTGGCGACCGCGCTCAAGCTGGAACTCCCTGTGCTCGTCGGCTGTTCGGCCGGGGCGGCGATAGTGCTCGAAGCGGCCTGCCGGGCGCCCTCGTCCGTCCGTGCGGTGGTCGCCGTGGACGGGCCCGGGTACTGGCCGGCGGAGCGGAAGGCGGAGCAGCTCGCCTTGCTGCGGCAGGCTTTGAGCACCGACCGGGCAGCGGCCGTCAAGCAGTGGGTCGTGGACTGGTACGGCCCGCTGGCCGACCCGGCACTGCTGACGTGGACGACCCGGCAGATCCTGGAGTCCTCGGAATCCATCGACCAGTTGCTCACCGACGCGGTACACCACAACCCGCGCGCCACCATCGGGGAACTCACCGTGCCCGCTGTCTTCGTCCACGGAGAGCTGGACGCGGAGATTCCCATGGAGGTGTCCGAGACGCTCGCGGAGCTGGCTCCGCGCGGCGAGGCGCACATCCTGGAGGAGTCGGGACACATGCCGCACGTGGAACAGCCCGCGGAGTTCAACGCGCTGCTGTGGTCGGTACTGCGGCGCTTCGCGCCGCCTGCCGGGGCGCCCGCTTCGGCCGCGGACTGATCCCAACTTGGGCGGCACACCCGGGTGCGCCCGTACCGGCCCGCATATACCAGTCCGCGCGCACCGAGCGGCTCATACCAGGCCGTACACACCAGTCTCACGCACCCGGCCGCACACACCAGGCCGCACATACCAGCAGGGCCCCGAGCCGGGAATGCCGACTCGGGGCCCTGCCGTACGGCGCTGGGGTCCCCCGACCCCCATGCGCGGTACGGCTCCAGGAGAATGGCCGATACTCGACCGTGTGAAGTCCACGGCCCCGAACGGTGTTTGACTCCTGGGATTCAGAACGTTACTCACTGCTGAAAGGGCAGGCTAGCCGCAGAACGCGGCCCCTGGCCGGATTACGCGACGGTGAGTGAGGACGGCTCTGATGAACACGCCCGCTGCGGACGACAGCCGGATGCGGATGCTGGTCCGCAGCGATGATCTCGACGAGACGCGCGAGATGATCAGCACCGCGTACAGCCCGTACGAGCTGCGTGCCCTGGAAAGACCCCAGGACTTCTCCGCGTGGTACGCCGAGGGCGGCTTCCCCGGCATCACCCTCTCCGCACTGGGCTACGGCACGGAGACGCTGGTCGCGCCCGAGCCGCTCACCTCGTATCTGCTGGTCTGCCAGGTCCACCAGGGCAGGATCAGGCTGGAGTCCGCCGAGCGCCGTGAGGAACAGTTCGTCGCTCCGGGCCAGACCTACGTCATGGACCCGCACCAGCGGCTGCGGGTCTACTGGGCGCCCGGTACCAGGGTGACGACGATCAGGCTGGCCCGCGATCTCGCCGAGCGGGCCGCGGGTGACGCGCTGGGCCGGGAGGAGCCGGCGCGGGCGATGTTCGCGCTCGGCGGCACCATCTCCCAGGCGGCGGCCGAGAGCTGGGCGGGGATCTCGGCGACGATCCACCGCGAGGTGATGTCCGGCGGAGTCGCCCGCACCAGCCCCCTGGTCGCCTCGCAGCTCGCCCAGACGGCCGCCGCGACGCTGATGGCCACCCACCGGCTGGTGCAGGGCTCAGAACCGGTGCGGTACGCCGGGAACGTGGCACACCCCGCCGTGCGCAGGGCCATCCAGCTCATCGAGGAGCGCAGCGACCAGCCGCTGACCCTCTCCGACCTGGCCGTCGCGGCCCGGTGCAGCCCCCGCGCACTGCAAGAGGCGTTCCAGCGGTATGTGGGCCGGACGCCGCTGGCCTATTTGCGCGAGGTCCGACTGGAGCGTGCCCATCACGACCTGGTGGCGGCCGACGCCGACGGGCCGGTGACGGTGGCGGAGATCGCCTTCCGCTGGGGCTTCTCCAACCTGGGCCGGTTCGCGAACTGGTACCGCCGCCGCTACGGGCACGCCCCCTCACTCACCCTGCGCACCTGAGCCGCCCCGCGCACCCGGCCGGCGGCGCACAGGTGCGCCGCACGGACAGGGGCAGCCTCTGCCCGGCACCGGGAAAGAGGACGATCAGGAAGATCCGCCCGGCAGACCTAGAAGCTGACCGGGAGGTGGTCCAGGCGCGTCTCCCAGGTGGAGGCCGTGTCCGTGAGCTGGGCGGGGTCGGCCAGCAGGCGGAGGCCGGGGAGACGGTGGATCAGGACCTCCACGGCGGTCTCGATGATGGCCTGGCCGACACCCTGTCCCGGGCACTCGTGCGGGCCGCTGCTGAACGCCAGGTGCGCCTGGTTGCCGCTGACCGCCGTACCCGGGTGGGGGCGGACCTCCGGGTCCAGGTTCCCCGGGGCCAGACCGAGGATGAGCAGGTCCCCGGCCTGGAGGTGCTGGCCGCCCAGTTCGCAGTCGGCGGTGGCGAACCGGCCGGGGAGCACGGCCAGCGGCGGGGAGTTCCACATCGCTTCTTCGACGAACGCGGTGATCGTCATCTGTCCGCTCACCAGATCGGCGAGGTGGGTGCCGCTGCTGAGGATCTTCTGGAGCACCCGTGCCAGGAGGTTGCTGGTGGTGGTGTGGGCCGCGATGAGCACCAGCCGCAGGTGGTTTTGGACCTCGTCGTCGTCGAGGTCCGCCGGGTGCCCGATCAGCCCGGTGGTGAAGTCCGGGCCGGGTTCGGCGCGCTTGTGGGAGGTGAGGTCGGCGAGGACCCGCCCGATCCGCTCGTTGTGCGCGATGGCCTCCTCGCCGCCCTTCATCACGTGGGCGCAGGATTCCACCAGTTGCCCGCCGTCCGTCTCGGGCAGGCCGAAGAGCCGGGTGAGGACGAACATCGGCAGGTGTTCGCTGTACTGGCGGACCAGGTCGGCCCGCCCCTGGTCCTCGAAGGCGTCGATCTGGCGGTGGGCGAAGTGGATGACATGGCGGCGTATCCCCCGGCTGGCCACCGTCTCCATGCTGTCGGTCACCGCGCGCCGCAGCCGCAGGTGGGGCTCACCGTCCTGGGAGAGACAGTCGGGCCGCCAGCCCAGCATCGGGATGAGGGGTGAGGTGTCCTCGACCCGTCCTTCCCGCCAGTCCCGCCAGATGCGCGAATCCCGGCTGAACTGGCCGGGGTTGTCCAGCACCCTCCGGTTCTCCCGGTAGCCCAGCACCAGCCAGGCGGGCACGTCGCCCTCCAGCAGTACCGGCGCCACCGGCCCGTACTGTTTGCGCAGCCGGGAGTAGGTCCCGTACACGTCGGCCGTGGACTCCGGTGCGTAAAGCCGCGTCGTGGCACCGGTGTGCCGCATGGGACAGCCCCCGCCCGCGGGCGGTTGCGGCACCTCGGGGTGCGGGCTGTCGGAGGACTGGGGGTTCATCGGGACTCCAATGCGGCAACGGACCGTTCCTTGATGTGGTGGATGAGCGCGATCAGCACATCGCGGCTCGATACCCGGTCGCGTGCGTCGCAGGTGACGATCGGCGTGCGGGGTGAGATGGCCAGCGCCTCCCGCACCTCCTCGACGGGGTGGCCCCGGGCGTCGGGGAAGACGTTGAGGGCGATGACGAACGGCACATCCAGCCGCTCCATCTCCTCGATGGCCCGGAAGCTGGAGCGCAGCCGCCGGGTGTCCACCAGGACGACCGCGCCGAGTGCGCCCTTGCACAGGCCGTTCCACAGGAACCAGAACCGCTCTTGCCCCGGGGTGCCGAACAGGTACAGCACCAGTTGCTCGTTGAGGCTGATCCGGCCGAAGTCGAGGCTAACGGTGGTGCTCTTCTTGTCCGCGACGCCGACCAGGTCATCGACGCCGACGGTGGCCTGGGTGAGGGTCTCCTCGGTGGTGAGCGGCACGATTTCGCTGACCGAGCCGACCATGGTCGTCTTTCCGGTGCCGAATCCGCCGGCGACCATCACTTTGACCGACCGGCTGCCCGCGTGCAGCGCCTCCGCCCGTTGCGGGAACGCCGGCTGGTCAAAGCCGTTGAAGTCCACTGAGTACCTCCTCGAGAAGCGCGAGGTCGGGGCCGCGGTCGCCCGTCCCTGCGATGGGGTCACGGGCTTCCGCCCGGCCTGTTCTGAGCAGGTCGGCCAACAGCACCGAGAGAATGTTGAAGGGCAGCCCGAGGTGCGCGCCCAGTTCGGCCACGGACAGCGGGTCGCGGGTCCACCGGAGGATGGCGTCCTGCTCGGGCTGGGTCCCCGGGGCCGGCGTGGAGCGGGCCACGATGAGGGTGGCCACATCGAGCGTGGACGCTCCCGCGGTGGGCGCGCTGCGGCCACCCGTGACGACGTAGTAGCGCTCCAGCCCGGCGGGCACCGAGCCCCGCTGTGGTCCGCTCATCCAGGCTGCTCCTGTCGCGGAACGGTGCCGAGGAGGTCGCCCATCCTGCGGGCGCAGTCCCTCATCTGGTGCCCCAGCAGCCCTTGGTCGAGCCCGGTGACGGCCAGCACGCCGAGGTAGGTCTCGTTCCCGGCGCGGACGACGAACAGGTGCCCGCCATCGACCTCGATCCCGGCGAGCCGCAGCCTGCCCTTCCCCTTGGGGAACTGCTCGGCGACGGGCTGGGCCAGGGACTGGAGTCCGGCGACGATGGCCGCGAACCGATCGGCGTCATCCGGGTCGGCGCCGTAGGAGGTGATGGCCTTTCCGTCGGAGGAGGCCACCAGGGCGAAGCGGATCTCCGGGATGCTCTCCGCCAGTTCGCGAAGCGCCCAGCTCAGGTCGGTCTGATGCTGCGTCATGTGGCTAGTCACTCTCTCGTCGCTCATCGGGGCGGTCGTGCGGCTCGGGCCCGTCGGCCGGGCTGCCGCTGGTCACGAAGGCGGCCAGCCCGGCGAACGACTCCTCCGGCGGCACGCTTGAGGTGTCCGCCCCTTCGGTGGCGGGGCCCAGGGCGTGCCGTGGGCCCGGTACCTCCCGGGCGTGCCGGCTCCGCTTGGGCAGTCCGTTCGGGGTGGTGGGGCCGGTGATGGGTCCGTCCTCGTCCATGGCGTAGGGCTCGGCCGCCGCCACCGGGCCGTGCGGCGGGGGGGCGGGCATGGCCGGCACGGGCTCGGCCCGGCGCCGGGTGCCGATGGGGCGTCCGGCGGCCGACTCCGAGTACGGGCGCTTGTCGAGGGGCTTGAAGAACTTGTGGGGCACCACCACGACCACCGCGGTGCCCAGCCACGGCGAGTCGTCGAAGGTGACGGTGATGCCGTGCTTGCGGGCGAGGTTGCCCACCACGCGCAGGCCCAGCTGCGCGTCCTCCGCCAGCCCGCCCGGCCCGGCGCCGACGGAGACCCCTTCCAGCAGCCGCATCGCGCGGCGCCGCTTCTCCGCCCTGAGCCCGGTGCCGGCGTCCTGGATCTCGATGCCCAGCCCGTTGGGCACCTCCCGGCCGGAGACGATGATCTGTTCGGCGGGGGGCGAGTACCGCGCGGCGTTGTCCATGAGGTGCGCGAAGATCAGCGTGAGGTGATCGACGAGGGCGCCGTCCACGCCGAGTTCGGGCAGGCGGCGCACCTGTACGCGCTTGAACTCCTTGATGCGCCCGATACCGCCCCGGACCACGCTGAGCAGTGGCTGTGGGGTCTGCCACTGCCTGCCGGGACGGTCGGCGCCGCCCAGTACGACGATGCTGGCGGCCAGGCAGTCGGCCGGGCCGATCTCCTGGTCCAGGTCCATGAGGTCCCGGGCGACGGCCGGGATGCCGTAGTGGACGCCCTGCATCTCGTGGAGCATGGCGCGGATCTTGTTCGTGTGGACCTGTAGCCGGCTGCCGATGCTGATGACCGAGTTACGGGCGGAGCTGCTCTTGTCGAACTCCTCCTCGACGGAGAGCAGACAGGAGCGCGCGACCTTCCGGAACGGGGCGCGGAACTCCTCCGGCACATCGGGGTCGTTGGCCAGTGGCCGCAGCGCGTCGTCGATCACCGCGCCCTGGAGTACGGCCTCGACCGCTCGCGGCAGGAAATGGTCGGCCAGCCGGATCAGTTGCACCTGGTGCAGCTCGGTCACCTCGGCCAGGCGGGAGTAGAGCGTGGAGAGTTCGGCCGCGTGCTTCTCCTGCAGGGAGGCCAGCCAGCGCTCCAGGTCCTCCTTGTCGGACTCGGTGTGTTCCTGGAGTTCGACGGCGGCTGCCTGTTGTGCCACGGCGGCTTGGCGGGCGCGGCGTTCGCAGGTCAGCAGGCGCTCGACGCAGACGGCCGCGGCGGCTGTGGCCAGTGCTCCGGCGATGAGCACGGCGGGCCGGGCCGGGCCTGTTCCCACGGCGATCGCCACGGCCGTGGCCGCACATATAGCTACGGGCAGTGACCACCACGCGTACCAGGCAGCTGGCAGCCGGGCCGCAGGTGGGGTGGTGGCAAGTTCCATCGGGATCCTCAACCAATTGCTCAAGCGGGGCGGACGGAAGTGCACTCGTCGCACGGCCGGTGCCGTTGGTGTGCCCTGCGCGTGCCGTGCCCGGCATATCTGTGCCGTGCATGGCGGCGACACTCACCGAATGACCTGCCGGTGCTTCTTGGTTCGTCGTTTCCCGTGGGGTCCGTGGGATTTCGATTTCTCTTTCCGGGGGCGCGGAGACCGGTGAACACGCCGCGGGAGGTGAAGCGGTGCACACCTCGTGGGACGTGAAGCCGGGCATGGCAGGTCCCGGCTCACTGCGAGTGCGTCAACGGGCCGGGAGTCGAGGAGCTTAGCGAGGAGAAGGGCCACCTCGCAGGAGATGCCGTGTTCTGCCATACGCCTCGAATTTCCGTTCGAGAGCGGCACATACGGCTTTCCGCCCCCCTGCGGTACAGCGTTCACACGGAATGTCCGGGGTGCACGGAGGGCCGCACTCCGGCGCACCGAGCCGGGCGCACCGAGGGAATGGAGGGGAAGCACGCGCCGCACACTCACGCGCCGGGCCGCGCCCGCGAGCACACCGGATCGCGTCCGGCTCGCGCCTCGCCTTACAAGGGGGGATACCGATGGCATGTGCCAATGACGCTTCGTCTTGTCGCCCTGGCGGCACTCCCAAGCAATAATTTTACGAATACATCGTTTTTGCGATCGATTTGGATCGTTTCTGATCAGTCACATGCGCGCGACACATAGCACCTACGTGACCCGGTCCCGCCCGCCGATTGTGCGGGACACTGCCTCCGGCACCGAGGGCATCCGCCGCGGGCCGCGTCCACCTGCCGGGCCGCGCGCTCGCAGACGGCGGCGGTGGCGGCCCCTTCCGCCGTGGCGGCCTGGGCCGACAGATCGCCGGCCGACAAGTCCACCCGGTATTCCCCCTCGTTCCGGAAGGAGCGCGAATCCACCGAACGCCCTGCCGCGCCGCGCACGACCGTCGCACAATCAGCACTGCGTGAGCGTCCCCACGAGCAGGAGGAAACACCGATGGGTCGAAACGGGGCCAGCGGAGAACTGGCAAGGGTGGTCATCGCAAATGTCAGGAGCCGCACCGAAGATGACATCCAGCGGGAGTATTCCGGGGTCGCGCGATGGCACGGGGCGGCGGCCTCCCGGGAAGAGCCGCACGGCGGCAGCACGGTATTCCGGGCACCGGGCGCGCTGACCCACACGCCCAGGGAATTCCCCGCACCCGACGAGTACGGTGTGGAGCGCCTACGCAGGCTGGATGAGTGCCTCGCTCTCGTAACCGACGCATTTCCCGGCGTGGAAACCAGTGCCGCCCTGTGCCGGCTCTCGTGTGTGCTGCTGGAGGGCGCCTGGCGTGAGCGGGCGGAGGCAGCCGATCCGCCGGGCTGCGACGACTCGTGCGCCTGTGCGCTCTGTGCCCACCTGCCCAAGCCGCTCACCCGCGCGCTGGCGGACTACGACTGGCGCAGGAGCGACGGGCGTCCGCTCTCGGTCACGACCTGGCCCTACCGGAAAGAGCTGGGCAGCGTGCTGACCGGCGGCTGGGTGTGGACGAGGAAGATGAACGACGCCGAGCGGGATCTGGGCCTCCGGCTCCGGCACGAGGACGACATCCTGGTGCTCCACGAGTACAAGCGCGTCGAAGCGGCCATCGAGGTGTCCGCGACCGCCCGGGTCATCGAACAGCGCCTCGCCCAGGACCCTACGACCAACGGCGCGCGCGCCCTGATCTGCGGCCTCTACGCCGCCCACAAGCGGTCCGTCGATGAGTTCCGGATCAAGCGGCATGTGGCCGGCAGCGCCGTCCTCCCCCAGTCCACACCACTGGACAAGCCCGCCTACACCCTGCTCCAGCTGATGGACTGCCTGTTCTGGCACGTCTCCCCCGACGCGGAACTCTGGGATGAGGAGCACCTGGCCGCGCTGGTGCTGTGCCGCGTGCTCAACGACATGACGGACGTGCGCGCCGACGCGGTCACCGGGGAGATCAGCAACTTCTGGCTCAGTTCCATGCCCACGCACGACAAGGCGCTGTACGGCGCGTGCGTCCTCGCGCTGATCAAGTACGGGTGCATGCCAGAGGCCCATGGGGCGCGGTGGAACACCTGGTTGATGGGCACCACGATCGTGTGGGAGGGGCTGACCGGGCGGCACGCCCTGTGGTTCGACGGGATCACCAACGGGCTGCTCCCGCGGGAGGGCTGTCTGCTGTGCGGCATCGAGCCCAACGCCTGCGCCGGTCTGCTGACCGGCGGTGTGGCGCTGCGCACCGGGCCCGCCCCCACCGTGGCGGCTCTGGGCCCACGCGCGGCGCTGCTCTCCGCGCGCTGCCGCGCCCAACACCCGGCAGCGTGGCGGCTGTTCGACCGCGAACTCGCCGCCTTCGAGGCCCTGCACGGGGAGTGGCGCGGCGACGTCGATACGGTCTGGGAGATAGTGCGCCGCACCTATGTGGCGGGCGTCCTCGCCTCCCTCGCGGGCGGCGCGGCGGCGCGCGAGGTCCAGGTGGACTCCGGAGAGGTGGGCGCCGATCTGTTCCACGCGCTGCACCGGCCGCCGACGTGGAAGGAGGACACGGCCCTGCTCGCCTACATGTTCGGCTGCGCCCATCCGCACTTCCTGTGGAACGGCCAGGGCTTCGCGCCGACCGCGGTCGGCGGCGACTGGCTGGACGGCTGAGGGCCCGCCGCGGTGGGCCCCGGCCCGGCCCGCCGGGCGGTCCGGACTGCGAGCCGGTCCGGACCGCGAGCCGGTCCGGACCGCGAGCCGGTCCGGCACCGCCGGGGCGGTCAGGCCGGGTCCGGCACCGCCGGGGCGGTCAGGCCGGGTCCGGCACCGCCGGGGCGGTCAGGCGTAGACGCGTCCGACGAACTGCGCCAGCTGAGCGTCGCTCAGGTGGTGGGCCAGGTCGGCCTCGCTGATCACGCCGACGAGGCGCTTGTCCTGGTTGATGACGGGCAGCCGGCGGATCTGGTTGCCCTCCATCTCCCGCAGTACGTCGTCCACGTCGGCATCGGAGCGGATCCAGCGCGGGGTGCCCTGGCACATGTCTCCGGCCGTGACGTGTGAGGGGTCGTGCCCGGCGGCGATGCAGCCGACCACGATGTCACGGTCGGTGATGATGCCGCACATGCGCTCGTTGTCGCCGGGGTCGCTGACGGGCATGGCGCCCACGCCCAGATCCCGCATGCGCTGGGCGACCCGGTCCAGGGATTCGGTGGCGGGCACCCACTGGGCGTCGGGGTGCATGATGTCGGCTGCCGTGGTCATCACGAGCCTCCTGTTGGCGTGAATCTTTTCTTCCTCCCGACCCATCGTCTCCGCGATGTCCGCTTTGTGCCATTCGGGTGCCCTGGCCGAGAAGTGGCCCCCGAAGAGCCGGGGAGAGGCGCACTTCGGGAGCCCGTGCGCCGCCGCGACGAGGGCGCACCCCTTCGGGGCGAGACCTGGGCGCAGCTCCGGATCTTCTTGCCATGCGGCGGTAATGCCGAGTTCACGGCGGGGGCTTTATCTGTTTACCGGCCAATTCACAACGGCGCCGACCGGCCATGAAATCGGGGTTGTGAGCACCTTCGTACGAATGCCCGTAAGGCATATTCATCGGTAACGCCCATGCATAGCACGGCAAAGACTCCACCTCACGACGCTCAATTATCGGAAAACGCCCTTCTCAATCCTCTGCCCCGGAGGAGGCTTCACAGGGGCGTGGATGCGGCACGCATCGACGTGTTTTCGACTCTCGGATGCGATGACATCTGAAAGGGGCCATGTGGTGAGGCGGGGCGGATCACGGAAGCGGGCCGAGGCGGCGGCGGACGCGGCGGCCGAACGACTGCTGCAAGTAGGGCAGTTGCTGCGCAAGACACCGGCCACGCCAGATCTGCGGGCGGTTTTTCGAACAGATCAGGCCAGCAACGACTCTCCGTATCGCGAACGATGGGCACACGACAAAGTCGTGCGTTCCACTCACGGCGTGAACTGCACCGGCTCCTGCTCCTGGAATGTCCACGTCAAAGACGGCATCATCGCGTGGGAGACGCAGGCGACCGACTATCCGACCACCGGCCCCGACCGCCCCGAATACGAGCCACGGGGCTGTCCGCGCGGAGCTTCCTTTTCCTGGTACACCTACTCGCCCACCCGGGTGCGCTATCCGCATGCGCGCGGCGTCCTCGTCGAGATGTTCCGGGAGGGAAAGGCGCGGCTGGGGGACCCTGTCGCGGCCTGGGCGGAGATCACCCGGGACCCCGACAAGCGGCGGCGCTACCAGTCCGCGCGGGGCCGGGGCGGGCTGGTGCGGATCGGCTGGGATGAGGCGCTGGAGATCGCGGCGGCTGCCCATGTGCACACGCTCGCCGAGCACGGGCCGGACCGGATCGCGGGGTTCTCCCCGATTCCCGCCATGTCGATGGCCTCGCACGCCGTGGGCGCCCGCTTCCACTCGCTGATCGGCGCGCCCATGCTCTCCTTCTACGACTGGTACGCGGATCTGCCGGTCGCCTCGCCGCAGGTCTTCGGCGACCAGACCGACGTGCCCGAGTCCGGCGACTGGTGGGACGCTGCCTACCTGATGCTGTGGGGCTCCAACGTCCCGGTCACGCGCACCCCCGACGCGCACTGGATGACCGAGGCCCGCTACCGGGGCCAGAAGGTCGTCGTCGTCTCGCCGGACTACTCGGACGCCACCAAGTTCGCCGACGAGTGGCTGCACCCGCACCCCGGCACCGACGGCGCGGTGGCCATGGCCATGGGGCATGTGATCCTCAACGAGTGCTTCGTCGAGCGCGAGGTGCCGTACTTCACCGACTACGTCAAGCGCTTCACCGACCTCCCCTTCCTGGTGGAACTGGAGCCCTGCGGCGAGGACGGCGGCACGGGCCGGCTGCCGGGCCGCATGGTCACCGCGGCCGACCTGGAGCTGGTGACCGAGGCGGAGGAGGCGGCGCGGCGCTGGATGCCGGTGCTGATCGATACGGCCAGCGGCGCCGCCACTGTGCCCAACGGCACGCTCGGGGACCGCTGGGCCAAGGGCGGCGAGGGCCGCTGGAACCTGGATCTGGGCGACCTCGACCCGCTGTTGAGCCTGTATCAGGCAGGCGGGGAGAGCGCCGAGGTGGTGCTGCCGCGCTTCGACGAGCCCGGGACGACCGTGCGGCGCGCGGTGCCGGTACGCCGGATCGGCGGGCGGCTGGTGACCACGGTCTTCGACCTGCTGCTGGCGCGCTACGGCGTCCAGCGCGAGGGCCTGGCGGGGCAGTGGCCGGTCTCCTACGAGGACGCGGCGCTGCCGTGCACCCCCGCCTGGCAGGAGGCGATCACCTCCGTACCGGCCGCCGCCGTGGTCCGCGCGGCCCGGGAGTTCGCGCAGACGGCCGAGAAGACGCGCGGCAGGTGCATGATCGTGATGGGGGCCGGCACCAACCACTGGTTCCACTCCGACACCATCTACCGCTCCTTCCTCTCGCTGCTCATGCTCACCGGGTGTCAGGGCGTCAACGGCGGCGGCTGGGCGCACTACGTGGGCCAGGAGAAGGTTCGTCCGTTCGCCGGATGGCAGCAACTGTCCACCGCGGCCGACTGGGTGCGCCCCTCCCGGCAGATGGCCGGCACCCCGTACTGGTACATGCACACCGACCAGTGGCGATACGAACAGGCACCGGCCGACACGCTCGCCTCCCCCGCCGGCCGGGGCCTGTTCGCCGGAGCCCACACCGCCGACCTGGTGGCCCGCTCGGCGCGCCAGGGATGGATGCCCTCCTACCCCACCTTCGCGGCCAACCCGCTCGACCTGGGCCAACGGGTGCGGGAGTCCGGGACCGACCCGGGCCGCTGGATCGCGGCGGAACAGGCGGCCGGGCGGCTCGGCTTCGCCTGCGAGGACCCGGACGCGCCCGCCAACTGGCCCCGGGTGCTGACCGTATGGCGGGCCAACCTGATCGGCTCCTCCGCCAAGGGCAACGAGTTCTTCCTGCGGCATCTGCTCGGCGCCCAGGACAACGCCGACGCGCCGGACGCCCCGCCCGATGCCCGGCCCCAGGAGGTGACCTGGCACGAGGAGGCGCCGCGCGGCAAGCTGGACCTGCTGCTCTCGCTGGACTTCCGGATGACGTCCACCACCTTGTACTCCGACCTGGTGCTGCCCGCCGCCACCTGGTATGAGAAGCACGACCTGTCGAGCACGGACATGCACCCGTTCGTGCACGCCTTCTCCCCCGCGATCAGCCCGCCGTGGCAGACCCGTACCGACTTCGAGATCTTCCACGGGCTGGCGGCCAAGCTCAGCGAACTGGCCGAGGGGCAGCTGGATACCCGGTACGACCTGGTCGCCACCGCGCTCCAGCACGACACCCCCGACGAGAGCCCGCCGGAGGGGCCGACCGGCCCCAAGTACACGCTGGTGGAGCGGGATTACACCGCCATCGCCGACAAGCTCGCGGCGTTCGGCCCGCGCGCGGACGAGGTCGGCATGCAGGTGCGCGGCATCACCGTGCACACCCGGGCCGAGAGCCGCTGGCTCTCCGCGCGCTGCGGGACGGCGAACGAGGGCGCCGCGCGGGGCCGCCCGCTGCTGGATACCGACGTCAAGCTGTGCGAGGCGATCCTGGCACTGTCCGGGACGACCAACGGGCGGATCGCGGCCGAGGGCTTCCGGGCGATGGCCGAACGCTGCGGACCCGACTCCGACCTGGACGAGCTGGCCACCGAATCGTCCGGGCGGCGCATCGTCTTCTCCGACACCCAGGCCCGTCCCGTGCAGGTGGGGGCGAGCTTCGAGTGGTCGGGCAAGGAGGGCGCCGAGCGCCGGTACGCGCCGTTCACCATCAACACCGAGCACCGCAAGCCCTGGCACACCCTCACCGGGCGACAGCACTTCTACCTGGACCACGAGTGGATCGCCGAGTTCGGCGAGCAACTGCCCGTCTACCGGCCGCCCTTGGACATGGCGGCGCTCGGCCGTCCGCTCGAAGGCCGTACGCGGGACGGCGGTGCGGGCGAGCGGTCGGTGGCCGTGCGCTATGTGACCCCGCACTCGAAGTGGTCGATCCACTCCGAGTACCAGGAGAACCTGCTGATGCAGACCCTCGCGCGGGGCGGCCCGGTCATCTGGATCAGTCCCCAGGACGCCGAGGCCGTGGGGGTGTCGGACAACGACTGGATCGAGGCGGTCAACGTCAACGGCGTGGTCGTCGCGCGGGCCGTCGTCTCCCACCGGATGCCCGAGGGCACCGTGTTCATGTACCACGTCCAAGAACGCCTCGTGAACGTGCCCAAGTCCGAGGCCACCGGGAAGCGCGGCGGCGTGCACAACGCGCTGACCCGCCTCCTGATCAAACCCACCCATCTGATCGGCGGGCACGCGCAGCTCTCCTTCGCGCCCAACTACTACGGCCCCACCGGCAACCAGCGCGACGCGGTGACCGTCATCCGCCGCCGTTCCCAGGAAGTGACGTACTGATGCGTGTCATGGCACAGGTCGCGATGG
The DNA here is from genome assembly GCF_039532135.1 of Streptomyces axinellae. Taxonomy (NCBI): domain Bacteria; kingdom Bacillati; phylum Actinomycetota; class Actinomycetes; order Kitasatosporales; family Streptomycetaceae; genus Streptomyces; species Streptomyces axinellae. Next base: position 103,729 of record NZ_BAAARJ010000006.1, on the reverse strand, counting down.
TCATGAACCTCGACAAGTGCATCGGCTGCCATACCTGTTCGGTCACCTGCAAGCAGACCTGGACCAACAGGACAGGCACCGAATACGTGTGGTTCAACAATGTGGAGACCCGCCCCGGGCAGGGATTTCCGCGCCGCTACGAGGACCAGGACAAGTGGCGCGGCGGCTGGCAGCTCAAGCGCGGCAAGCTCGTTCCCCGCTCCGGCGGCCGGGCGCGGCGCCTGGCGCGGCTGTTCGCCAACCCCGAACTGCCCTCGCTCAGCGACTACTACGAGCCGTGGACCTACGACTACGCCAACCTCACCCAGGCGCCGCTCGGCGACGACCTGCCCACCGCACCGCCCCGCTCCCAGATCGACGGCCGCACCATGGGCATCTCGGCGGGCCCCAACTGGGACGACGACCTGGGCGGCGGCCCCGAGCACACCGCCGGCGACCCGCTGCTGGAGAAGATCAGCGACCAGGTGCGGCTGGAGTACGAGCAGGCGTTCATGTTCTACCTGCCGCGCATCTGCGAGCACTGCCTCAACCCCTCGTGCGTCGCGGTCTGCCCCTCCGGCGCGCTCTACAAGCGCATCGAGGACGGCATCGTCCTGGTGGACCAGGACCGCTGCCGGGGCTGGAGGATGTGCGTGTCCGGATGCCCGTACAAGAAGGTCTACTTCAACCACTCCACCGGCAAGGCGGAGAAGTGCACGCTGTGCTACCCGCGCATCGAGGCGGGCCAGCCCACCGTCTGCTCGGAGACCTGCGTGGGGCGGCTGCGCTATCTGGGGGTGATCCTCTACGACGCGGACATGGTCGGCGAGGCCGCCTCCGTCGAGGACGAGAGGGACCTGTACGAGGCGCAGCTGGGCTGCTTCCTCGACCCGCACGACCCGGAGGTGGAGCGGGCCGCGGCCGAATCCGGTATCCCGCACGACTGGATCACCGCCGCCCGCGACTCGCCCGTCCACGCGCTGATCAGCAAGTACAAGGTGGCGCTGCCCCTGCATCCCGAGTACCGCACCATGCCCATGGTCTGGTACGTCCCGCCGCTCTCCCCCGTCGTGGACGCGCTGACCGGCACCGGCCACGACGGGGAGGACCCCGCGAGCCTGTTCGGCGCCATCGACACCCTGCGCATCCCGCTGTCCTACCTGGCCGAACTCTTCACCGCCGGGGACCCGGCACCGGTCGAGGCGGCGCTGTGCCGGCTGGCCGCCATGCGCTCCTACATGCGCGGCATCAACCTCGGCGAGACTCCCGACCCGCAGATCGCCCGCTCCGTCGGCATGGACGAGCCCGGAATCCAGGCGATGTACCGGCTGCTGGCGCTGGCCAAGTACGAGGAGCGCTACGTCATTCCGACCAGCTACTCCGCCGAGCCGGGCAGCCCGGTGGACCTCGGGTGCAGCCTCGATGAGGCCGGCGGCCCCGGCATGTACGACGTGGAGCGCTTCCACGCCGCCACCGCGCTGGTCGGCGCGCCCGATCCCGAACCGGAACCCGCCACCGACCCGGCCGGTGCCTCTCTCAAGGGCCGGGTGAACCTGCTCGGCTGGAACGGCCAGGGGCGGCCCGAGGGCCTCTTCCCGCGCCAGGAGGGCGCATGAGGCGCGTAAGTGCCGTGCACCAGGCCGCCTCGCTGCTGCTGCGCTACCCCGGGCCCGAGTGGGCCGGACGGCTGGCGGCGGTCACCGCGGCGACGGCGGAGCTGCCCGGGGAGGAGGCCGCGCTGCTGCGGAGCTTCTGCGACAAGGTGGCCGCCGAATCGCCGATGGACTTCGCGGCCCGGTACATCACCACCTTCGACCGCAGCAGGCGCCGCACCTTGCACCTGACGTACTTCACGGACGGGGACACCCGACGGCGGGGCGAGTCCCTGCTGCGCTGGCGCTCGCTCTACGTGGACAACGGCTGGCAGCCGCCGGACGACGAACTGCCCGACTTCCTGCCGCTAGCACTGGAGTTCGCGGCCCGCTGCCCCGAGGCCGGCCGTGCGGCGCTCCAGGAACACCGGGCCGCGCTGGAGCTGCTGCGGATGGCGCTGACCGACTACGACAGCCCCTATGCCGAGGTACTCAGCGCCGTGTGCCGCACGCTGCCGGGTGCTTCACCGGCCGACCGCGCCGCCGCGCTGCGCATGGCCCGCAGCGGCCCGCCGACCGAGACCGTCGGTCTGCTGCCCTTCCTCTCCCGACCCCCGGGATCCGCCTCACCCATCGAAGGGACACCCCGGTGAAACACCTGCACATCGCGCTGTGGGGCGTACTCCCCTATCTCGTCGTCGCCCTGCTCGTGGCGGGCACCGCCTGGCGCTACCGCTACGACCGGTTCGGTTTCACCACCCGCTCCAGTCAGTTGCACGAACACCGGCTGCTGCGGGTCGGCGGCCCGCTCTTCCACTACGGGCTGCTGTTCGTGGTCGCGGGGCATGTGATCGGCCTGGCGGTGCCCGAGCCGCTGACCGAACAGCTGCACGTCAGGGAGTGGATGTACCACTACAACGCGCTGCTGGTCGGCGGCCTGGCCGGGCTGGTCACCCTGGCCGGGCTGTCGATCCTGCTGTACCGGCGGCTGCGGGTGCCGGCCGTGCGGGCCGGGACGAGCCGCAGCGACCGGGCCGTCTATCCGCTGCTGCTCGCCGTGCTGGTGTGCGGGCTGGCCGCGACCGCCACCACCTTGGAGGCCCACCCCTACGACTACCGGACGGGCGTCTCGGTGTGGTTCCGCTCCCTGTTCGAGCTGGACCCGAATGTTCCGGCGATGTCGAACGCGCCGTTCGTGTACCAACTGCACGCGCTGCTGGGGATGGCGCTGTTCTCGCTGTGGCCCTTCAGCCGCCTCGTCCACGCGTTCACGGCCCCGGTGGGCTATGTGGTGCGGCCCTACGTCGTCTACCGGCACCGGCCCGCGACCACCACGGCGGTACACCGCACCTTCGCCGACCGCCCTTCCCCCGGCCCGGCCCCGGCATCGCGGCGGACCGGATCCCCCTACCGGTGAAGCCCCCGCCCCCGTGGCCGCGGAAGCCCGCGCCGCGGGGGCTACTTGCCGCTGACCTCGGGCTCGGGCACTCCGAGCGCCTGCCGAAGGTTCCGCACGGCGTGGTACAGACGGGACTTCACGGTACCCGGCGGTATGCCGAGCACGACGGCCACCTCCCGCGTCGAGCGTCCCGTGTAGTACGTCTCGTACAGCACCTCGCGGTGCGCGGGCGACAGGGACTGGAACGCCTTCGCGAGGACCAGCGCGGAGAGCACCTGATCGACGTCGTCCGTGTCCGCCAGCACGTCATCCAGCCAGGCCGTGCCGTCAACTTCCTTGGGGCGCGCGCTGCGCAGACGGTAGTCGTCTATGACGAGGTTGCGTGCCACCTTGAAGAGCCACGGCCGCAGGTTCTGGCCACGGTCGCCGGTCAGCTGCTGATTGCGCCAGCAGCGCAGCAGCGTCTCCTGGACCACGTCCTCGGCCCGCTGCAGGTCACCTCCGAGCAGCTGGAGCACATACCCGTGCAAAGGCCGCGCGTGCTCCTCGTAGAGCGAGCGTGTCTCACGTTCCTGGGCGCTGACCGCGCCAACCGACCCCAAGACAGTCCAACTCACAGCGGAATCCCCACGTCTTCGCCCCTCGCGAGGGCGATCTGGTCCCGGGGCTCCCATGGCACCCCTCTCACGCGGGTGAGTCTCGCGAGAGGAGGTCCACACCGCATTGACGACCGATTGCCCAGCGCAAGACAGCACAGCGCCACACAAACGGGAACCAACGCGCTCAGACCCCTGCGAACCAGATGCTTGTGTGCTTTACGAGGGGTTAGATGCGGCCTGTGAAGGGGAAGTTCACGGCAATACACCGCTCACACTGTGACGCCGCTCACATCAACTGCGGCTGCGCGGCAGGTTTACGGCATACCGGACCGCCGTCAATCCGTTGTTGATGTCGCAGGTCAGCGGGTCACATGGGATTCGAAAGAGCCTCCAGGCACTGTTGGACCCGGGTGGGGATCGCGGTATCCGCCGCCGCCGGGCCGCCGCCGGCAGCGAGCACGGCCCACGTGTCGAGCAACGCCCGGCCGTGGTTGACGAGTGACGGCCCGTCCGTGAGCATCAGCCAGTTTCCGGACGCGCGCTTCAAATATCCGTAGGCGCGAGGGTTGCCCTGCCGGTGGCAGATCAGGGCGAGTTCCAGGTAGATCGTGGTGGAACTGGCGTAATTGCCGCCCAGGCGCCCGACGTACGCCTCCAGATCGCGGGTCTCCAGGGTGTAGGGGTGCTCCTCGCCGTAGGTGCGCATCGCGTGTTCCCTCAGCCGGTAGGCCAGCACCATGGCGCGCTGCGTCTCCCCCTCCGCAGCCGCCCGGTTGATGTGCGCGACGGCCTCGGCCATCTCGCCCGGAACTGTCGGCTTCGCGACGGGCGTTGCCGCCGCCGAGGCACCGGCACCGGCCGTGGCCGGTTCGGCGGGGACCGCGGTCGGCCGGAACTGCGCCGGAGGCGGAGCCGCTTCGGTGGCGGGTGCGGGGGCTTCGGGTGCGGGCGCGGGTGCGGGCGCGGCCTGGTCGGGCTCCGGTGCGGCGGGCGGGAACGGAGCGCTCGGGCCGGGCACGACGGGCTGCGGGAGCACGGCGGTGCTCTCCATGTCCAGGACCGCGGTGCTCTCCACGTCCAGTACGGCGGTGGTCTCCATGTCCGACGCGTGACCCGCCCCTCCGACGGGTGCCGCCTGCCCCGCACCGGGCTGGGCCGGTGCGGCAGGTGCGGCCTGGTGGGGCTCCGGTGCGGCCGGAGCGGCCGTTGCCGCCTCGGCGGGCGCGGCCGACGGCTGCCCCTCGTCGGCCGTCACCGGTTGGGCCCCGCCCACAGGTTCGGCGGCAGGTTCGGCAGCAGGCGCCCCGTTGACGAGCATCCGGCTCGAACCGTCGGGCTCGACCCGGATGTGGGTCGCGTAGCCGTTCTCCCGCAGGTCGAGGATGGTCGCGTCCAGGGACGCGCCTCGGCTCTGCGCGGCGTTCTGCAGAGCGTCGAGCACCGCGACATGGACCTCCTCTCCCTCAGCAACCGGAAGGAGATCGCCATTGAGCGCCGCGCTGCCGTTGCTGGAGATGAGGACCTCGAAGCGGGCAGGCTTCAGCGGCGCCTGTGCCGCTCCGTCGTCATGCTGCGCCGTCTGGTCGTCCTGGCGCACCGGTCTGTTGGGGGTGTGGAGCATGGTGCTCACTCTCCACTCTGTCGGGGTCGGGTCTGTCGGGGTCGGGTCTGTCGGGTGGGCCGGACTACGACGCCTCCGTCGGGTAGTCGGACGGCGTCGGGTACTCGTCGGGCGGCAGGGCGCCGCCGATGCCCTCGAACCGGGGGAAGAGCGACCGGACGCTGAAGACGTAGCTCGCCGCTTCGCCGTCCGGAATATCCTTGGCCTTTTCCACTTTTTCGAACCCCACGTCGTAGGCCGCGAGCGCCAGATCGAGCACCTTTTCGGGCTTCTTGTCCTTCGGTGTGTCGCTGGCGTCGACGATCGGCGTGACCTTGTCGACCAGTGAGCACAGGTACTTGCCCTGCGCCATGATCGAGTCCTCCGGATCGGTCGCCCGGGTCTTGTCGTTGTCGTCCTTGTCCTCGCCGAACTCGTCGAACTTGTCGGGCGGCAGCTGCGAGATGCCCTTTTTGCCGTCGCTGCCGAGCATGTCCTTGTTGAAGGAGGACGCGTGCTCGATCTGTGCCGCGATGACCACCGGGCCGATGGCGTCGCAGACCGAACCGGCGTCCTTGATGGTGTCCGCCAGGTCCGTGGGAACGGTCTTCTCGTTCAACTCTCCCTTGCCGTCGCCCTGGACGGAATTGGAGACCTTGTCGGTGTCGATCTCGTGACCGGAATCAGAGCCGCTGCCTCCGCCACCGAAGAACAGGATGAGGGCGATGATCGGGGCGAAGAGGACACCGAGCCCCCCGAAGATGACCACCACGACGCCGAGTCCCCCTACGGCGAGCGGCGCCATCATGCATCCGCAGCCCGTCGCCACCGCGCCGCCGACCACGGCTCCCGAGCCCGACGAGCCTTCGCTCTCGCTCATGGGCGCACACCCTCACTCTCCTTCTCCGATCACCGAAAGACAACGGGTTGCCAGGGCGGTGAACCACTTCCGCTGAAGTCCCGTTGTGGCTCTCCGACGGAACGCAACGCGCTTGCAGATCGGAACGGGCCCGAGGCCGAATCAGTTCAACTCGGATCGATCCGAATCTCGGAAGTACGCGGAAGCACACCAACCCCATGAGTCGCACGAGAGGAGGCAGGACGCGCATGAGCGTCCCTCCAAGGGAGCCCGCCGGGGCGCAGATGTGGGTACGCGGGCCGACCGCTGCCCCGCCCACGCCGGCGCCGCCGGAGCCTGAGCCGGCTGCGACGGCCGAAACAGCCGAACCGGCAGAGACGCCGCCCACGGCAACCCCGTCGGAACCGGTCACCCCGGCGGCGGCACCCCCTCCGGCTCCGGCCGCGCCCGCCCCGCCACCGGCAGCACAGCCGGGGGTTCAGGCGCCGGCCGCGGTACCGCCTGGGCAGGTCACCCCGGCAACGGCCGCGCCCGCCGCCCCCGCTCCGCAGGCCCCGGCTCCGGCTGCCCCCGCCCCGCAAGCCCCGGCTCAGGCCGCGCCTACCGCTCAGGCCGCGGCCCCGTCGGCTGCTCCAGCCGCACCGACCGGAGCGCAGGCGCCCGTTGCGCCGGCCGCGCCCGCGGCACAGGCACCAGCGGCTGCCCCGGCGCCTGCCGCACCTGCGGCTCCCGCCCCGGATCCGGCTGCCCAAATGCCGCCGGAACTGGCCGCGCTGTACCAGCGGGCACAGGCCCAAGCTCAGGCGCAGGCCCAAGCACAAGCTCAGGCACAGGCACAGGCACAGGCCCAAGTTCAGGCACAGGCAACTCCAGTTCACCCGTCGCCGGAACCGGCCGCGCTGTACCAGCCGTCTCCGACTCCGGCACCGGCCGGTCCCGCCACGGCGGCGCCGCACCCGGCCGCGCCGGCCGCGGGGGCGACAGCCGTGCCGCGTCCGGCCGCCGCTGCCGGGCCGGCTCCGGCCGGGGCCGCGCAGTACCCGGAACTCGGGCTGCCCCCGGCCGGGGGCCACGGTCCGGTCAGCTGGGTGGGTGCGCACGGCGGCGCCGGAACCAGTACGCTCGCCGAGGTCGTCGGTGGCAGTGACCTGGGACGGCATTGGCCCGACCCGGCTCAAGGCGACGCCGGCCGGATGCTGTTGGTGGCACGGACCCACGGTGCCGGCCTGCGGGCCGCGTCCCGGGCGCTGGAAGCCCTGCACTCGGGACAGCACCCCGCCGGTGTGGAGCTGATCGCCGTGGTCCTCGTCGCCGACGCCCCCGGGCGGCTGCCCTTCCACCTCATGCAGCGGATTCGCGTGCTGCGTTCCGTCGCGGAAGTGCACAAGGTCCCCTGGATCCCCGGATGGCGCGGGGAAAAGCGGTCGGAAGGCATACCGAAGGCCGTTCGCGTACTTGCCGAGTTGGCCGGCACCCAACCCGGCAAGCCTGGAAAGCGGGAGAGGAATCAATGACAGTCGTCAGCCATTTGCCGATGCTCCTGGCCGACAGGCCGCCGCCCTACCAGCCGACAGGGGAAGCGAAGGAATCGCTCAACAACCTTCTCAGCTGGCTTGCCTACGGTGCCTCGGCGGCCGGTGTGCTCGGCATCATCATCGTCGGCACCAACATGGCTCTCCAGCTGCGGCACGGAGAAATGGGCGAAGGAGCCTCGCACTTCCGGGGTTTCTTCATCGTGATGATCGCTTCGATCCTCGCCACGACGGCCGCTCCCCTCGTGCAGTGGTTCGGCCCGTTCACCCCTTGAAAACCGCCGGATATTCCGGCGACCGCAATACGTACATCACCCAACCAGTTGACAACGCCCCACAGGAGTCCCCATGACTAAGGCCATGCTCTACTACCACCTGGCCGCCGTTCCGCAGCCGAAGGCCCAGAAGCCGCAGGGCCTCGGCGGCAAGATCGACCAGATGCTCGGTCTCGCCATGTGGGCCGGCACCGCAGCCGGGGTTCTCGGAATCCTGATCACCGGCGCGATGATGGGCATTTCCCTGAAGCGCGGCGAAAGCTCCGAGCACATGAGCCGGCTCGGCATGGTGCTGGGCGGCTGCTGCCTCGTCGCGACCGCGGGTCCCTTCGCCACCTGGGTCTTCTGACGACGGGCCCCAGCGCACCGAGGCGGAAATGAGTAGCAATGTTCGGACGCAAAAAGGACGTATACGAGGCGAATGATTCGCCTTTCTATAAACAGCGGAGCTGGGTCTTCTCAGCCGTCTTCCTGGCGACCGTGGTGTTCGTGTCATCACTTGCCTACCTCACGGGTTCGGACGGCGGCTCGGCCGATGCCGCCGCTCCGCCTCGGAAGGCTGTGAAGGGGCCCCTTTCCACCGACGATTCCAAGCGTGACGCCCCTTCGGACGACCAGCGGCCGAAGGGGTGCAGCACCGAGGACGAGGACGCGAAGTACGCGCGGATCAGTCAGAACCCGCAGGTGGCGATGCCCAAGGCCGCGCCGAAGGACACCGCCTGGAAGTCCCTGGGGCTCGCGAGCGTGCCCACCTCCCCCACGGCCGGACCCACGCGGTACAACGGCGCGGTGTGGTGGTGCTACTCCCGCACCCCCATGGGCGCCGTCATGGCGGCCCACAGCATCCTCACGCACATGAGCTCCACCGACTGGCGGGATGTGGCGGAGCAGCAGCTCGTCGCCGGTGAGGGTCGTGACACCTTCATCGAGGGGCGCTCCAACCTCCCCCAGTCGGACGCGGAGAACCAGGAGCCCGGGGTCTACACGGGGTTCAACGTCGCGTCGTATTCGAAGAATGCCGCCAACGTACGGATCCTCATCAAAAGTTCCGGCGGCACTCTGGGGACGACGACCGTTTCGATGCGGTGGAGCGGCGGCGACTGGAAAGTGAAGCCGCGCGCGAACGGGGAGCTCTTCTCCACCTCCACAGGTGGCGGTGACGGGTTCGTCAGATGGGGGGCGGCCTGATATGAAGTGTTCCGGGACCGGAAACCCGCTCATCGATGCCCTGGTAGGTTTCTTCAAATTCCTGGGCGACCCGGTCGGCAGCATCATCAAGGGCATCGCCGACCTCATCATGGCGGCAGCGCTCAGTGCGTTCGAGTCACTCACGACGTCGATTCCCACGTTCTCGGCAGCCGCATCGAAGCCGGTTCAGGGCCAGTTGAACTGGCTTGTCATCTACTTCGCGATCGGCTCGCTCATCTTCGCCTGCATCCGCATGGCGGCGGAGCGCAAGGGCGATGCGGGGCAGACGGCGCTGCGGGGCATGATCCGGCTCATTCTCGTCGCCGGCGGCAGCACCGCCATCTTCGGCGCCGCTGCCACGGTCAGCGACGACTTCGCGAGCAAGCTGTACAAGTACGCCATCGATGAGCAGTTGGAGAAGATCGGCTGCGGTTCCTCCGGAAGCATCGAGTCGTTCCTGTACCTGATCCTCGCGTTCCTGCTGCTCCTGGCGGCCATCGTGCACGGGATCATGCTGTACATCCGGCTCGCCGTCATGATCGTGCTGTTCGGCACCCTGCCGATGGCGGCTGCCGCGTCCATGAGCGACTGGGGCGGCGGCTGGTGGCGCAAGCACATCGGCTGGATGATCGCCTGGCTTCTCTACAAACCCGCGGCGGCGCTCGTCATCTACGCGGGAACGGATCTGCTCACCAACGGCGACGGCGGCGACGGTGAGATGGACCAGGTCCACACCAAGATCGCCGGTATCTGCATCATGCTCCTGTCCGCGATCGCCCTGCCCGCGCTGCTGAAGCTCGTCGTGCCCGCCACGGCGGCGCTCGGCGGCGGCAGCGCCTACGGGGCGCCCGCGGCGGCCATCGGCGGCGGACTCGCCAGCGGTGCGAAGGCACTCGCAGGCGGGGCGATGTCCGGCGGCGGCGGTGGAAGCGGCAGTGGAAGCGGCGGGGGCGGTGGAGGCGGGAGCGGAGGCTCCCGGAGCACCTCCGGTCCCGCGGGAGCTTCCGCCAGCGGCGGGGACTCCGGACCCAGCGGACGTGCCGGACCACCGGGCAGCAGCAGCGATTCGGGCCAGTCGAGCGACTCCAGCCCGAGCGGAGCCGGCGGCGGCTCCGGGGGCGGAGCCGGAGGTGGCGGAGGCGGAGCCGGTGGAGGCCGCGGAGGCGGTGGCGGGGGCGGCGCTCCCACCGGCGCCGCCAAGGGCGCCGGCGCCGCGGCGGGACCTGCCGGTCTCGCGGTCGAGGCGGCGGTTGCCACCGCCACGGGCGCCGTGCAGGCCGTCAACCAGGTCGTCACCGGCACGATTGAGGGCAACGACGGGAACGAGGGCCACCATCCGACCGGTGGCCATCAGCACCACTAGTCGGCATTCCGGGCCGGGCGGCCCCCACCAGAGCCGCCCGGCCCGGCTCGCGTACCGTGCGCGCTCCGTCAAGAACTGAGGGACCCCCCGCTCCCCGGGGGACAGGGAAGGAAGCCATACCCATGTCAACCCAAGCCGCGTCCAGCCCCACTTATGGGAACTGGCGCCGGCCGAGGCGTCCGGGGCTCGGGCCCTTCGGCATGCTCGGGACCGCCGGCCTCTTCGGCGGGCTCATCATCACGCTGCTGGCCTCGTTGGTCTCGCTGTACGCCGCGATGGTGGTGCTGGTCCCGACGGCCGTGGCGATCGTGCCTTTGGTGATACGGACCCAGGACGGGCGCAATGCCTACCAGTTGATCGCAGTAAGGATCGGATGGATGCGACGCAAGGCCAAGGGATCGACGACCTACGTCTCGGGGCCGCTCTCGCGGCGCCACGCCGGGCGGTTCCAGCCGCCCGGACTGCTCGGCCGGATGCAGATGGCCGAGGGCAGGGACGCCTACGACCGTGACTTCGGCGTGCTGTTCCACCGCACCCGCAACTTCTACAGCATCGTGCTCGGCTGTGAGCCGGACGGCGGTTCCCTGGTCGATCCGGACCAGGTGGACACCTGGGTGGCCGCCTGGGGCGGATGGCTGGCCCGGCTGTCGCACGAGCCGCAGCTGCGCGGTGCCTCCGTCATCGTCGAGACGGCGCCCGACTCGGGCACCCGGCTCGCGAACGAGGTGCTGCCGCGCCTGGACCCCAACGCCCCGCCGGCGGCCCGCGCCGTGATGGAGGAGGTCGTCCAGAGCTATCCGCAGGCGTCCTCCGAGATGCACACCTACATCACGCTCACCTACGGCCTGCCGGTGGGCAACAAGCTCAAAGAGGAAGAGCTGATCACCGAACTCGCCACCCGCATCCCGGGCCTGCTCTCGGGGCTGGTCGGGGCGGGCGGCGGTGTCGCCTACCCGCTGTCGGCCGAGCGCATCGCCGAGGTCGTACGGGTCGCCTACGACCCCGCCGTCGCCGGTGAGGTCCTCAACGCCCGTGCCCAGAACGGCGGCACCGGGCTGGAGTGGGAGGACGCCGGTCCCGCGGCCACCGTGGAGGATGTGGGCTCCTACCAGCACGACTCCGGCGTCTCCCGGACCTGGATGCTCACCCTCGCCCCCCGTGGCACGGTGCGGGCCAATGTGCTGCGCGGCCTGCTGGAAGCCTCGCCCAACACCCGCCGCAAGCGGGTGGCGCTGCTCTACCGGCCCATCGACCCGGCGACTTCGGCCCGCATCGTGGAGAACGACCGCCGCGCCGCCCAGTTCATGGCCACCTCCGGACGCGGCATGGTCCAGGCGCGGGCCGCCACCGAGATGCGCGCGGCCGAGCAGACCGCGCAGGAGGAGGCGACCGGTGCGGGCCTCGTGGAGTTCTCGCTGATGCTCACGGCCACCGTCGATGCCGACGACCAGCTTGCCGACGTCAGCTCCGCCGTCCGCAACCTCCAGGGCGCGGCGCGGCTTTCGATGCGTCCGGCCGACCGGATGCAGGCGGCGGCCTTCAGCTGCACCCTGCCCGTCGGGCTTCTCCCATGGGAGATGACCCTGGTTCCGCGCGACCTGCGGGAGGCGCTGTGAGCCCGCGCGGCGGCAACAGCCGCCCCAAGAAGCAGCCGAGGCCCCGCAAGGAGCCGATGGCACCCTCGCGCGGCTGGCCGGGGCCGGCCGGCGGCCAGGTCGGCGCCATGGACCCGCCCACCATGTGGCGCGCGACGACCGTGCAGGCGTGCGGGCTGTGGCCGTTCGCGGCCGGTTCGGGCGCCCCGATGTCCGGTGTCCCGCTGGGACAGCACATCCACACGGGTGCGACGGTGTGCGGCGACCCGCTCTCCTGGTTCACCCGGGCCCGCTACATCTCCAACCCGTCGCTGTTCATGCTCGGAATGCCGGGCCTGGGCAAGTCCACGCTGATCAACCGGATGCTCATCGGGCTGTCCGCGACCGGTGTGGTGCCGCTGGTGCTCGGCGACCTCAAGCCCGACTACGCGGACACGGTGCGCGCGCTGGGCGGCCAGGTGATCTCCATCGGGCGCGGCATGGGCGGCATCAACCTGCTCGACCCGGGCGCGATGGGCGCCGCCGCGCTCAAGATCGGCGGCAACGCGGGCCAGGCCCTGGAGGCGGAGGCGCACGGCCGTGTCCTGAACATGGTCGCCGCGCTGATCACCATCGTCCGCGGCCGGGCCATGGACGACCACGAACAGGCCGTGCTCTCGGCCGTGCTGCACCATCTGCGCGAGCGCACTCCCCCCGGCCGGGCGCCGCTGCTGCCCGACGTGCTGAAGGTGCTCGACGAGGCCCCGGACCGGGTCCGCGCCGTGACCCTGGACCGTGGGGACGAGGCCCGCTACCGCGACGCCGTGGACCCGCTGCACCGCTCGATCCTGGGCATCCTGGACGGGCCGCTGGGCGACACGTTCGCCTCCGAGACCTCGACCCGCGTCAACCCGAACGCGCCCGCGGTCTGCATCGACATCTCCCGGATCGGCGAGGCCGACACGCAGTTGACCGCGGCGGCGATGCTCGCGGCGTGGTCCGACGGGCTCGGCTCGGTGGCGGCCTCCCACGCGCTGGCCGACGCGGGGCTCACCCCCCGGCGCTGGTTCTTCACCGTGCTCGACGAGTTGTGGCGGCCGTTGCGCGCCGCGACCGGCATCGTGGACCGGATCGACGCGCTCACCCGGCTGAACCGTACGCTCGGCCTGGGCGACGCCAAGATCACGCACACCCTCAAGGACGCCGAGTCGCTGGGCACCGAGGCCGACAAGGCCAAGGCGCGCGGCTTCGTCGAGCGTGCGGGCATGGTCGTGTGCGCCGGGCTGCCGAAGGCCGAGATGCAGGACCTGGGGCAGATCGTCGGCCTCTCCCAGCGGGAGATCGAGCTGGTCTCCTCCTGGTCCTCGCCCCCCGGTTGGGCCATGCAGGGCGAGCGCGAGGAGCCCCCGGGCCGGGGCCGCTTCCTGATCAAGGTGGGTGGCCGCCCCGGTATCCCGATCCGGGTCAGCATCACCGACACCGAGCGCCATCTGCACGACACCAACACCCGCTGGGTGCAGAACAACCACCCCGACACCCACGTGGCCAACCCCGCCGCGGGGACCGCCCCCGCTGCCGGGCCCGTCCCCCCAGCAGGGGGCGGTGTCGAGTCGGTCCCCGCACCGGGGCCGGACTGGAGGAAAGCATGAGCGCAAAGGCGGGTCTGGACCCCCGTGACATGGCCCCCTGGGCCATCGTCGCGCTGGTGGTGGTGGCCCTCTTGGCAACCGGAGGCGTCTGGTTCGGCGGGACGCTGGGCGCCGCCCTCAACGGCGCCGGCTGGCACACCCCGGACTTCTCCCTCGGGCTGATCGCCACACTGGCCACCGAGGGTACCGGGGGGCTGTGGCCGGGCGCCTCGCCGATCGCCGTGTACTGCGGCATCATCCTGGTCTTCGGCGGGGCCACGGCCGCCGTCGTCATCCCGGCCTGGATGATCTTTTCCCGTGCCAGCTCCAAGACCAAGGGCTTGGCCGGACCGCGGGAACTGGCCGCGATGTGCCCGGCCGGCATCGAGCAGCGCGCCCGGGACCTGCGTCCCTCCATCAAGAACGAGCCGAACCTGCACCCGGACGAGACCGGCAACCTGCTCGGCGATCTGGACCCGAACGGCCCGGAGTTGCGCTCCTCCTTCGAGGACGTGGAGCTGGACCTGATGGCTCCGCGTGCGGGCAAGTCCACCGGTATCGCCGTTCCCCGCGTGCTGCGGGCGCGCGGCGCGGTGCTGCTGACCTCCAACAAGTCCGACGTCTACACCGTCACCCGGGCCGAACGCGAGAAGATCGGCAAGGTCTGGACGTTCGATCCGCAGGCCATCGCCCACTCCCCCCGGGAGATGTGGTGGGACATGCTGGCGGACTGCAAGACCATCGAGGGCGCCCGCCGTCTGGCCGGGCACTTCGTGGCCTCCGTCAACGACGACGCGTCGAAGAAGGACTTCTGGATCTCGGCGGCCCAGAACACGCTCACCGCGCTGTTCCTCTCCGCCGCGCGCGGCAACGCCTCCGTCATCGACCTGCTGGGCTGGCTCGCCGACCCGGCCGACCGCACCCCCGTGGACCTGCTGCGCGACGCCGACATGATCGCGATGGCCGACCAGCTCCAGGGCACCGTGCGGGGCGCCGTGGAGACCCGCGACGGCATCTTCGAGACCGCCCGTCAGTGTGTGGCCTGTCTGCTCGACCCGGAGATCGCCGCCTGGGTCACCCCCGACCCCCGGGTTCCCGAGTTCCGCCCGCACGAGCACGCGATCGGCCGCGACACGCTCTTCCTGCTGTCCAAGGACGGCGGTGGCTCGGCGGCCGGTGTCATCGCCGGTCTCGCGGACGCCACCTTGCGGGCCGGGGTCATCGCCGCCGAGCGGATGGGCGGCCGGCTCGACCCGCCGATGACCGCAGTACTGGACGAGGCGGCCAACGTCTGCCGCATCTCCGACCTCCCCGACCTCTACAGCCACCTCGGCTCCCGTGGCATCAACGTCGTCACGCTGCTCCAGAGTTACCGGCAGGGCGCCCGGGTGTGGGGCGACGCCGGTATGGACGCGCTGTGGAGCGCCGCCACCATCAAGCTCCTCGGTGCCGGTCTGGACGACGCCGACTTCGTGGACAAGGTGTCCAAACTGGTCGGTCAGCAGGATGTGAAGACGGCCTCCTACTCCAAGAGCAAGGACGGCGGATCGCGTTCGGTCTCCTACCGGCTGGACCCGATCCTGCCGCCGGACAAGATCCGCGCCCTGCCCAAGGGCACAGCGCTCCTGCTGGCCACCGGTATCCGCCCCGCGCTGATCAAGCTGCGCCCCTGGTACAAGGAGCCGGGCGCCGGGGCGATCTCGGCGGCGGCCAAGGCCGAGGTGCAGGCGATCACCGACCGGGCGGCGCGTGCGTGGGCCGGGTCCGGGAACGCCGTGGGTGGCGGCGTCGAGCAGATGCCGCCCGGACTCCCCGGGCTTCCCGAGGGCGCACTCATGTGGAACAAGGAGACCGCCCCCGGTCCCGGCGCCTGACCGGCGCCCGACAGCCGGGTCCGGCCGATCCCGGCTGGATCCCACTGGGCCCAGCTTCCTCAGCAGTCCTGCCGCACACCGCGCTGAGGAGCTGGGCCCGGCCACGTTCGGGGCAGCCGACTGCCGGCCGCCGGCCGCTACCGCGTCGTCGGGTACGTCGGTGATGCCGAAGCCGCCACCGGGCGCGGCGGCCCGAGCCCGTGCGTCAGCCCGTCCGGCCCCGGGTCAGCCCGTGCGGCCCCGGGTCACCGTGTGCAGGAGCCGTTCGACCGGCCCGTAGCGCACCTGGCGCATCAGCCAGTTGCTGACGGCCACTTGGGCCACGTACAGGACGCAACTCCCGGCCAGTACGGCCGCCGTGGCGGCCCGGCCGTACAGCGCGAGGCCGTAGCCGGTGAAGACCAGCGCCATGACCAGCGACTGCGTCAGGTAGTTGGTGAGCGCCATCCGGCCTGCCGGGGCCAGCACGCCTCCGAGCCTCCGGCCGCGCCGCGTCCCCAGCACGAGCACGAGCGCGCTCACGTACGCGCCGGTCAGGGCCGGTGCCGTCAGCACCTCGACGGCCATGCCGATGTCGCTCCAGCGTGGATCCAGCGGCCCGTTGCCGCAGACCGCCGCGAACGCGCCGCCGGCCAGGCCGAGCGGCAGGCCGTAGCGGAGCAGCCGGATCATCTGCCCGCGATACCGGTGGGGTTCGGCCAGCACCCGGTGTTTGCCCGCGGCCAGCCCCAGCAGGAAGGCCGCCAGGATGTGCGGCGCGTAGAGGAAGTCTCCGCCGAGCATCAGCCGCCACTGTTCCAGGTTGGTGTGGACGACGGACATCGGATCGCCCCGGTAGGCCGCCACCGAGTCCGCCGCTCCGGCGGCGTCGGCCGGTGCGGCGGCGCTGCCGAGCGCGGCCAGCCCCCTGGCCAGCAGGACGGCGCTGAGCGCCACGACGAGCCAGACCGCGGCCCGCACCAGCTTGCGCGGGGTCACGTTCCGCACCGCGAACAGCACGAGCCCGAGCACCGCGTAGGTCATCAGGATGTCGCCGGGAAACAGCAGCACGGCGTGCGCGAGGCCGAGCAGGAACAGGCAGAGCACCCGCCGCAGATGCCGCGCCGCGAACCCGGCGCCGTCCCGTTCGGCCGCGCGCGCCTGCAACGTGAAGCTGTAGCCGAAGAGGAAGGCGAACAGCAGGTAGAACTTTCCACTGACCAGCGCGGTGACCAGCCAGGCGGCCACCTGGTCCGGCATCGAGGCGGACGGCCCGGCTCCGGCACTGTACGGGCCGGTCATGATCTCGACGTTCACCAGGACGATGCCGAACAGCGCGAAGCCGCGCAGGGCATCGACGTCCCTGATACGGCGCGAGGACGGGGACGGGGACGCGGACGGCTTCGGAGCCGGGTCCGGATTCGGGATAGACGTCAGGGGCGGGGTGGAGGTCGGGGCCGCCGGTTCGGCCGTTGATGCCGCTGCCGCTGCCCCGGTATCCCCTGCGGTACTGCCTGTCCCCGGCTCTGTTCCTGCCTCGGTTGCGGACAATGCCCTCGTCGCCTCTCCACGGTGCCGCGCGTTCCGCGCTCGCCGGGCGGCTGCGGTCCCGCCGCGCGGCATGCGCTTCGAGGGCCACCACGGGGGCCGCGCCGAAAGGGTTCAACCGCCACCGACTCCGTCCGAGGTGGCGACCCGGGTGCCCGGTGGCCAACAGACCTTGAAGAATCGTTCACCTCCGCGTTCCTTGCAGGTTGAACCTTTCCCGCTTCCGCTCCTTACGCTCGGAGTGACTTACAGCGCGGCGCTCAATGGGGAGCCCAACGCGAAGCCCTTTCCACGAACAGTTCCACGACAGGGCTCCCTGTTCAGCCAGGAGGAACACCCGGCATGGCATCGAACGCCAGCAACCCCGCGGCAGCGTCCCGCGCCTCGCCCCCCGAGGCCCGCGACCGCGACCGTGACCCGGACTACGGCTACGCGTACGGCTACGATCGCAAATTCGGCCACGGCGGCAGCAGCCGGAGGGACTCCGTCAGTTCGGTCAACAGCGCCGACAGCCTCGACGCCCTGTACGAGCTGTATCTCAGCTCCGAGCCCCCCTCACCCTCGCTTTCGCCCTCGTCCCCGCGTCCGCCCTCCTACTCGTCCTCGGCCCCCACCCCGACTCCGACCGCCACTCCGGTCCCGGCTCCGGCCCCGGTCCCGGCTCCGGCCCCGGTCCCGGCTCCGGCCCTGGCCCCAGTCCCGGCTCCGGCCCCGCCCTCCGAGGCGGCGACGCCGCAGAACTCCAGGGTCTGGTCGGCCGTCCAGTCCGGGCTCAAGCAGAGCTACGAGTGGTACAAGCACAACCCGTCGAAGGCGGACGGAGTCATCAAGGGACTCATAGCGGGCGTCCAGTCGGTCGGCCTGCTGTCCGGAAGCAACGCCGTGTACGCGGCAGGCGTCGGCATGAACGCCCTGAGCGTGGCGCACACCTTGGCGAAGGTCGAGGACAGGACCTACAAGCAGTGGGCGGCGGCCACGCTGGCCGCCACCGCGTCCGTGGCCTACGGCTCCACCGCCGGTACCGGACCGTCCCTGGCCAGGGGGGTGAGCGCGGCGGCCATCTCGGCGGGGACCTGGGCGCTCCCCTGGCTCGGGCCTTCCAAGGCCAAGTCCCCCTTGCTTCCCGTCAGCAACGCGTCGCCGACGCCGGAAGCACAGAGCCGCGCCGCCACCCCGCCCCGCCCGGCCGACGCGCCGCCCCGCCCGGCCGAATCCCCGTACCGTCCCGCCGAAGCCGCGGACCACTCGGCCCCGCGCCCGCCGCACGAGTCGCGGCCTGCCCGGACGGAGCGGCCGGTGCCGGTACTCGCCGGGAACCCGGTCGCGGCCAACGCGAACGCCCTCCGGTACCAGGCGCCGCCGCGCGGACCGGCCCCTCAACAGGGCGCCGGTCAGACGCCGGGCGGCTACCCGCCGCCCCCTCCGGCGCGCCTTCGGGGAAACCCCGTCTACGGCACCGCGCCCGCCGCCGGACACGGCAGGGGCCGCAGGCGCAGCGGATAGTCGCATCAGATGGGCGAATCCGGGTAGGCGCCCGCCGCGGCAATGTGCTGAGCGTGACGAGAGAGAGGGATGAGAAGCGAGGCGGTTCCCCGCTTCCGGAATGCGCTACGCGCGTATACACGACGCCTTCTCACGCGGAACGCGGCACGGAGCCCACTGATGGGCCCGTCACATGACGACGGGCTCCTGGCCGACCAGGAGGGGTCCGACATGTCAGCGAGCGACACTCAGGAACAGATACGCGAACTGCGAAAACAGATCAGAGCGAAGCAGGGGGACTGGGGGCCGCCGCCGCAAGAGGGACCGCCACGGCTGATGCCCGGGGCGTTCCCCGACTCAGGTCCCCCGTTGCCCACCTTCTCGGACAGCGACGGCCAGGAACTCCCCGCCCCTGAAAGCCCCCCGCACAACCCCCAGCCGAACCCCGGGCCCAGCTCCCGGCGCTCAGCGGCCCGTTCGCCGCACAGCCACGGTTCCGGAGACGGCGGCCTCTACGAAGCAGCCGCCTCGACCTCCCCGGCCGCATCCCGCGACATCGTCGTCGCCCTCGCCGAAGAGGCCCTCGCCCACCAGGATCGGCTCCCCCGTAAGCAGCCGTCCCCCTACGCGTCGTCGGTGGACACCGCGAGCGACTTCTCCGCTCCTCCCCGGCCCAATGTCCCGCCCGAGTTGGCCGCAGCGGTCGCACCGATCCCGCAGGACGCCCGCTCTCCGTGGTACCAGCCCGCCACCGAAACCTGGCACCATCTGGTCGGCTCCACGCTCGTCACCAGCGCCCGCGACGCGGCGAAGCATTCGTGGAAGTGGGTCGAGGACCACCCGGACCACGTCTCGGCGGCCGTCTCGGGCACCGCCTTCGCCTCCCTGGCCATCGGCGGCTTCGCGAACCCCCCGGCCACGGAGCAGGTGAGGAACTGGGCCACGTTCGTCAGGGGCCTCGGCGGCATCTCGCTGGGCAGCGCGCTCTCCGCGATACAGCTGTGGCAGACAAAGGATCCGACCCGCGCACAACAGGCGCTCGCCGCGCTCAACATGGTGGGGCAGGGCGTCTACGGCGTCGGCGTCGCCAACGCCGTCAAGAGCACCACCATTTCATGGGCCTTCTCGAACGGTGGCGCCGCTCTCTCCGCCGTGGGCGCCACGCTGTACCCCTGGATGGGCCGACAGCAGCAGGAGCCCGTGCTGCCCTACACCAACCAGGACGCCGCCGCGGCGAACGTGCGGCTCGGAAGCTCCCAGCACCTGCCGCAAAGCGGAGTCCGGCAGGACGTCCCGCTCGCGGATCTCCCGCGACCCGACTCCCCACGCGCCAACTCCCCGTCCCCCGCCTACCGCCAGGACTTCACGCGGCCCGAGAGCCCGCTGCTGCGCGACATCCCGGCGCCCGACCCCGGAGACCCCGGACGCCCCAGTGCTCCCGTCCCGCCACCGCCGGGCGGCGCTAACCAGTTGGCGTCCGCCTTCAACAGCCACCGGCCCGCACGCGCACGCTCCGCGTCGGACCCCGGCCTGGGGACGTCGCCGACCAGCACAGCGAATACGCGCTACCAGACCGCATCGCCGAACCGTCCCCCCAACCGACAGCCGGACCAGCAGCGGCGTCAGTCGCCGAGGCGCGGTCCCGGCTGAGCGGTGACGGCAGAGCGGGCGTGAGGTCTCCACACCCGTCGGCACGGCACGGCACGACATGGCAGGGCATGACGTGGTGGACGACTGGCCGGTGACCCCGCCGGTCGGGACCGCGCCGTCGAACGGTCCGGCCGGTGCCCGGGCGACGAGTCGTCCGAGGCAGCCTGGGCACCGGAGAGGAGTACGTCCACTTCGAATCCCGAGACCGACTCCGCAGGGCCGAAGTACCTTGCAGAGCCGACGAGTTGACACAACGTCACCTTGAACCGCTTGGGTTCCGCTTCCGTTCCCTCTCGTTGAAAGCAGAACGTCTGGCTGTGCGAAGGGATACCCCCCGATATGACGGACGACGGAAGACCTACCGGGTTCGACACGGACCTCGAACAGGGACCGGCCCTGTCCCGGCGAAGCACCGAATCCGAGCGCAGCACCGTGGGCCTGGAGAACAGCAGCGACGGAGAACTCTATGCCGCTGTCCCCGAAGGGGAGAGCGACTGGCGCGTACTCCGTTGGGCGGAGGGCACCCGCAAGTGGGTGGAGGCACACCCGGCCGAGGTCGTCCTGGCCGCCAAGGTCGCCGCGACTCTCCTCACGGGAGGAAGCAAGCTGGTCAAGGCGTACGCGTCCCCCGCCGTGGGCAACGCCATGGCACAGTCCGGTTCCGTGCTGGGCATGGCCGGCAACCTCTCGAACCTCTACAGGTTCGCCAAATCCGCCCGGGAGACCGGCAGCAAGGTGGACGCGGCCAAAGCGGTGAGCGAAGCCGCCGGCCTGGTCGGGGGGTTCGTGAGCAACGTCGTGATGCCGAACACCGGCCTGCCGGAACACGCACAGGTCCCGGGAGTGACGGCGGGCACCTCCGTCCAGGGTGCCAGCGGACTGGTCACCCTGGGCGACACGGAAGCCGAGAAAATGAAGAAGGCCAAGGCTTCCCTGGGAACGCAGGGCTACACGCAGCACCCCAACAGGCCCATCGAGCTTCGCGACCTCCAGCCGGTCGACCCGGCCGACCTGGCCGGACGAGCCGCAACGCCCCCGGGCTGGGACCCGAACGCCTCAGCGGCCCTCCGCTCCGCCGTCACCTCCGCCGCCACGTCCCCCGCCGAATCCCCCACCGAGACCGCGCCCCTCCCCTTCAGCCCGGACGCGGCAGCCAGCCGGCCGACCGGCAGGTCCGGGCCGCCGAGCGGCGAGCGGTCGTCACCGGACTCGGACCCGTCTTTCTCGGCCCCGCTCACGCGGACGAGTTCGGCAGCGTACAAGGAGATGCAGTCTGGGCTGAGGCCGCGGCGGACGTACACCACCACGGACCTGCCCACAGTCCCGGCGGGCCAGACCCTTCCCACGGGCAGCCGGAGCGGCGGAAACGGCGACAGCTCCGGCAACCCCTCCCGTCCTACCGTCCAGCCCCGGGCCTATAGCGCGAAAGACAAGCCTCTCCGAGGCCGCGGGCGGGGCGGCGCCAAGTGAGCACACCGCACCGGACGGCGGATCCGACTTCGCGTCAGGTGTGATATCCGGCGTGCCATGTGACGGTCCCGCGGCCTGTTCCGGCCACCGGACCGTCACATTCCGCCTACGTCTCGGTAGGTGAACGAGGGGCGTCCCCTCCGTCACCGGCACATTACAAATGACCCGCGGTGCTTCCGGAACACTCTTACGCCGGTAAAGTCGAACGCGTGAACGTGAGTGATGTGAGTACTCTGCGGGCGGCTGTTTTAGGGCCTGTTCGCGCCTGGCGTGCGGAAGAGGAGCTGGCCCTGGGCTCGCCGCAGCAGAGGGCGGTGCTGGCGGCGCTGCTGTTGCGGCGCGGCCGTCCCGCCACGATCGGTGAGCTGATCGACGCGATCTGGGGGGACGAGCCGCCGGCGGGCGCCGTCACCGTACTGCGTACGTACATCTCACGCCTGCGCAAAGTGCTGGAGCCGGGACGCGAGGGGGGCGCCGCCCCGCAAGTGATCGTCTCGGTGCCCGACGGCTACCGCATCCACCTGTCCGAAGACGCCCTGGACCTGAGCGTCTTCGAGCGGCGCGTCGCCGAGGCGAAGAAGCTCCGCACCTCGGGGGACCTTGTCGCCGCCGGGGAACTACTGCATGCCGCGCTGGAGCTGTGGGAGGGCCGTCCGCTCAACGGCCTGCCGGGACCGCTGGCCGAGTCCGAACGCTCCCGGCTCGCCGAGCAGCGGCTGAACGCGCTCGAAATCCGGCTGGATGTCGGTATTCAGCTCGGCCACCACGAGGAAGTGGTCCCCGAACTGAGCGCGCTGACCACCGGGTACCCGCTGCGCGAGCGGCTGTGCGAGCTGCTCATGCTGGCGCTGTACCGGACAGGGCGTCAGGTCGAGGCGCTGGCCGCCTACCGACGGCTCCGCAAGACCCTGGTGGCGGAGCTGGGCGTCGAGCCCGGGCCACCCGTACAGGAGATGCACTGCCGGATACTGGCCGCGGACCCGACGCTGCGCACCCCGGCCGCGCCGCAGCCTTCCGGCCCGGCCACCGGCGCCGCGCCGGCCGCCCAGCCCGCCACGCACGCGGCCCGCCCCGCGCAGCTGCCGGCCGACCTGCCGGTCTTCACCGGGCGGGGCAGCGAACTCGCCCAGTCCCACGCCCTGCTGCCCCCCGGGGGTGAGCATCCGACCGCCGTGGTGATCAGCGCCATCGGCGGCATGGCAGGCGTCGGCAAGACCACCTTGGCCGTGCACTGGGCGCACGAGATCGCCCACCGCTTCCCCGACGGCCAGCTCTACGTCAACCTGCGCGGCTTCGACCCGACCAGCACGGCCATGCCGACGGACGAGGCCGTCCACACCTTCCTCGACGCCCTGGGCGTCTCGCCGGAGCAGATGCCCGGCGGGCTCGACGCGCGAGTCTCGCTCTACCGCAGCATCCTCGCCGAGCGCCGGGTGCTGCTCCTGCTGGACAACGCCCGCGACACCACACAGGTCCGGCCGCTGCTGCCCACCGGCCCCGGCTGCATGGCCATCGTCACCAGCCGGAACCAGCTCACCGGCCTGATCGCCAACGACGGTGCGCAACCGCTGACGTTGAGCCCGCTGACGCCCGCCGAGGCACGGGACTTCCTGAGCCGCCGGATCGGCGCCAAGCGGCTCGCGGAGGAGCCGCAGGCGGCGGACGAGATCGTGGCCCGCTGTGCCCGGCTGCCGCTGGCCCTGGCCATCGTCGCGGCGCGCGCCGCCACCAACCCCAGCTTCCCGCTGCGTGCCGTGGCCGACGAACTGCGCGACAGCCACGGCAGTCTCGACGCCTTCACGGGCGGCGACATCAGCACCGATGTGCGGGCGGTGTTCTCCTGGTCGTACCAGGCGCTCTCCGCCCCCGCGACGCGGCTCTTCCAGCTCCTGGCCGTGCACACGGGCCCCGACATCTCCGCGCCGGCGGCGGCCGCTCTGGCGGGGCTCCCGCTGCGCGAGGCGCGCGGGCTGCTCGTCGAACTCACCCACGCCCACCTGCTCACCGAGCACTTCCCGGGCCGCTACACCTTCCACGATCTGCTGCGCGTCTACGCCACCGAGTGCGCAGCCACCGAGGAGGCGGCAGCCGACCGGGACCGGGCCGTGGAACGGCTTCTCACCTGGTATCTGCACACGGCGGACGCCGCCTCGAAGTACCTCACTCCGCAGCGCCCCGGCGTCCCGCTCACCCCGCTGCCGGAGGGCTGCCGTCCGCTGGCTTTCTCCACCTACGACCAGGCGCTGGACTGGTGCACGGCCGAGCGTGCCAACCTCGTCGCCGCCGTCGAACACGCGGCGACGGCCGCGCCCGGCACCGCCTGGCGACTGGCCGCGGCGCTCTGGGGGTTCTTCTACCTGCGCAGCCACACGCACGACTGGCACTCCACGAATCAGACGGCGCTGACGGCCGCCCGGGAAGCCCACGACCGCGCCGGCGAGGCGGAGTGCCTCACCGGCCTGGCCAACGCGCTCACCGCCGCGGGCCGCCTGGACGAGGCCATCGGCACCTACCAGCAGGCGCTGCCCATCTACACGGAACTGGGCGACCAGCGCGGCTGTTCGCGCGTCACGGGCAACCTCGGCGACGTCCAGCTGAGGGCCGGGCGGTACGAGGAGGCAATCCTCCACTTCCACCGTTCGCTGCGCATCGACCGCGCCCTGGGTCACCGCTGGGGCGAGGGGATCATCCTGAACAACCTGGGCGAGGCGTATCTGCGACTCGGCCGGCACGAGGAGGCCCGCGACTATCTGACGCAGGCGCTCAGCGTCCAGCGCGGCATCAACAACCGCTGGGTGGAGGGCGTCACGCTGGTCCACCTCGGCACCGTCTACCAGCAGCTCCAGCACTACGACGAGGCGGTCGAGCACTACCACATGGCGCTCGAAGCGCACCGGGCCGTCGGCAACCAGTGGGGCGAGGCGAACGCCATCGGCCTGCTCGCCGAGATCCACCTCGCCGTCGGCGACCGCGAGGCGGCCCGCGCGCACTGGACCCAGGCGCTGCGGCTGCTGGAGGAGTTCGACCACCCCGACGCCGACGAGGTCCGTGCCAAGCTCCACGCCCTGGACGGCCCGGTCATACGGCTCGCCGAGGACCCGGCGGCCTAGGGCGCTCGGGATTCCTCGGGCCTCTTGGGCGCCCTGGGCCCCTAACGGCTGCCGGTGCCGAGCCGGGTGGGAGTGCCGCTCCCGGACCGGGGTGTCGTGTGGGCCGCGTGTCACGGGGCTCACTTGCCCATCCCCCGGGCTTTCGCCTGTGTGTTCGTCTGGACGGGCGCCGGGATCCTTGTCCCCGGGGCCGACGGCCTCGGCCTGGCCTGGAGCGGACCGGCCTGCGACTGGGAAGCGCGCGCGGCGGCGGCGATCCCGGAGACCTTCCGCTGCTCCTCGGCCAGCTGCCGGATCTGGGCCTCACCGGCGACCGGTCCCGCGGTGGGCAGTCTGTTCTCGGCGTACGCCTGCTTGTAGATGGGGTTTTTGCCGACCATGTCCAGCATGGCGTTCTCGACCGCCGTCTTCTCCGTGGGGCCGAGCGCGTCATAACGCTGGTAGGGGGTCTGCTGGGGGGCGAACTGCGGGGGCAGCCCGAAGTCCTGCGGCTGCGCCTCGTAGCGCTGCTGAGGCTCCGCCAAGACCTGCGGGGGCAGCCCGAATTCCTGTGGCGCCGCCTCGTATCCCAGGGCTTCCCGGTAGGACGCGTGCTCCCCGAGGCGTTCGTACGCCGGGGGCGGCTCCTGCAGCGCGAACTGCTGCTGGACGGAGTCGGGCGGCATCCCGAGGTCGGGTCTGGGGACGAAGCCCTGCTGCGGCGCGAAGTCCGGCGGCGGTGGCGCGAGCTGCGCGGACTGCTGGAACCCCCGATCCTGCGGCGCGAACTGCTGCTGCGGGAGGAGCGGCTCGCTCTCGCCGAGTCCTTCGGAAGCCTGTTCCTTCTCTGTCTTCCGGTTCCGCCGCAGGTACTGCCACAGCGTCCGGATGGCACTGGCCACGACACCGGACTGCCGGGTTCGGCCGGCCGCTCCGGCACCCAGGAACCGCTCCCGCTGGTCGTCCTGCTCCACCTGGTCCGGGCTGAGGTCGCGTGCCATCGAGGCGTTGACCCGGACCTGTTCGGCGACGCGCGCGTCGAACTCCTCCTGCTGGAGGCGCTCCGCCAGCTGCCCGTCCGCGCGCGTCTGCGGTACCTGGGCCTCGTACCTGCGCAGCCCGTCCTGTTGGCGGCGGATCTCGCTGCGGAACTCTTCCTGCTGGAGGCCGGCCGCCGTTCTCGCGTCCGCATCGACCTGCGCGCGGGCCTGTTCGCGACGGACCTGTTCGCCGCCGTTCAGGTCGTAGGTGAGCATCTCCCGCGCCAACTGCCTCGGATCGAACGCGCGCTGGGGGTCGGTCGGTTCGGGCATGGGGAACCGTCCTCCGTTTCGTCAGCGTTGTCAGCGGCCGATGCTGCTGTAGAACACGGACGCGGGTAAAGATCGGTTCAACGGGGTGCCCGGCGAATCGCGGATGAACCGGGCACGGCCTCCGCACGTGGTGCTGAACAGGACGACGCCTGGAAACCACACCGCAGGAGAGCGACCCGGATGACCGTGAACAGCGAGAACTACGCCGCAGAACAGCCGCCCCCCAGCAGCCCCCAGGAAGCCCCGGGTGGTCCAGGCGGCCAGCCGGCCCCGGACCAGGGAGGCCAGGGCGCCCCCGGCGGACAGCAGAGCGAGCAGGGACAGCAGGCCGGGCAGGGCGGGGAACCGGCGCCTCCGGGGCCGCCGGAGTTCATCCTCTACCTGGACGGGATCGAGTACCAGCAGACGCTGCACCAGCTGATCTCCTGGACGCACCAGGTGCTGTTGCCGGTCTACGGCCGGGAGGTCACCTCCTCGGCGCCCTGGTGCCCGCGCTGGTGGGAGCACCTGGAGGCGGTGGCCCAGTTGCACGGCCTGTGGCTGGCCTGGGCCGAACTCACCTCTCCGGCGGCCGGGATGGCGGGCCCCGCCAGCTGGCACCGCGACTTCCTGGCCCCGGTGATGGGCGCCCTGCGCGACCCGATGGGGCCTTTCGCGGGCTGCAAGCTCGGCGGGCACCGTCCGAAGGACATTCCGCCGGTGGACACCGCCGCGCTGTTCGGCCCGCCGCCCGCCGGCTGACGCCGGGGATCCGGCTCGGGAGACGGCTTCGGCCCGGAAGGCGCTTCGGCCCCGAGCCGGACATGATGTCGGCCCCGAGCCGGGGGCCGGCTCGGGGCCGGTGGCGGGCCCGGGGCCGAAGCGGGGTGCGGGCGGGCGGAGGGCTCAGGGCCGGTGCCGGTTCACGGCCGGTTCCGGCGCCTGGTCCCGGGCCGGTGCCCGTACCGCTTCACACCTTCCGGAAGCGCCACTGGTGGTCGTCCTTGTCACTGCATCCGAAGATCGTGAGGCGGGCGTGGGCGTCCTTGCCGTCGTAGTCCACGTCCAGGCACAGGTTTCCGCTCTTGTCGTTGCGGATGAAGTACGTGCCGTTGGACCGCTTGTCGAACCACCACAGCTGGTTGTCCCCGCTGGCCGCGCAGTGGGTCTCGTTCACCTTCGTGGTGGACGGGGCCGGACCGCGGCCGGGCAGGTCTAGGCAGAGGTTGTCCTTGACGTTGCGGATCAGGTAGAGGTTGGAGCCGCCGGGCCCCTTGCCCTTCCCGTGCATGTCCAGAGCCCACCGCTGGTTGTCGCTGGCCGACGAGTTGCAGGGGCCCTGCTGGACCGGGCCTTCCGGCCTGCCCTCGTTGATACCGGGGATGTCCATGCACTTGCCGGTCTTCCGGTTGAGGATCGTGACCCTCCCCTTGGGAATACCGGACTTGTGCCCGGCGGCCCTGGGCTTGTTGCCGCTCTTCTTGCCGCCTCCGCCCGAGTCCGACTTCGAGTCGCCGTCCCCCGAACTGCCCTTGCCCTTGCCCTTGCCCGTGCCCTTGCCCTTCGAGTCGCCGCCGGAGTCCGACTTCGAGTCCGAGGACTTCCCGTCCGGGTCCTTGTCCTTCTTGTCCTTCATATGACCCGGCTCGGAGTCGGGGGTCGCGGAGGGCGATCCGGTCGGGAACCCCGGCGCGGAGGGCCGTACGGTCGACGGTCCGCCGGGCTTGTTCTTCGGGCCGTCCTGCGGCTTCTGCGTCGTTTTGCTCGCCGCCTCGTCGCCCTTCGAACCGGCGATCGCCAGCGGGGTGGTGACGAGCGCGGCGACCGCCACGGCCGTCGCCGCGACGACCCACGGCTTCTTGAGCAGGCTGATCGGCTGGAACTCCTCGTCCGACCCGCGCGTCCCGCTCTTCCCCTTGGCCGAGCCTCCGCTGGAGGACACGCGGGGAATCGACGGCCGCGGAATCGACGGCCTGGGGATCGAGGGCACGGGCATCCGCCGCTTCGACGCCGCCTCGGCCCCGGCAGCGCCGACCGACCCGGAGACGCCGGGCGCCGGGCTTCCCCCGGCCGCCGCGGCACCACCGGCCGCCGCCGCACCGGCTCCCGCGGCACCACAGGCCGCCGCCGCACCGGCTGCCGTACCGGCGCCGGGCGTCGGGGCGTTTCCGGGTGTCGTACCGGCCCCGGGGGCCGGGGCGACCGCTGGGGCGGGGCCCTCCCCCGCCGGTCCGGCTCCGGCCTTCGGGGCCTCGCCGGCGGCCGCGGAAGCGGACTCCTCGCCCAGGACCCGGCTGGAGCCGTCGGGGTCGATCTCGACCTGAACGGCGTAGCCCGTCGAGGGGTTGGCGATGGTCGCCGTCACGGCGGTGCCGCGGACGCGGGCGTATCCCTGGAGTGTGTCAAGAATCGCGCTGTCGAGCGGCTGGTCGCCCAGTACCGGGATCGGCTCGCCGTCAATGGTGGCGGCGCCCTCACCGGTGATGACCACAGCGAAGGGTGAGGGCTGGCCCGGTGGCGCCCCCGACCGCTGCATTTCTCCGTCCTCGCTCATGCAAACCCACTTCCTGACCTTTAGCTTGCAAGGAACTCACAAAGCGAAACGGCCGCCTGCGCGGATCGGTTCAGACCAGAGCCGAATGTCCGGCATTTTCCGCGCAGCACGGGGACCGGACCCGGCCGCCAGTGGGTGGTTGGGGCGGCCGGGCCCGGTTCAGGTAAGGCCACCGTGGGGGTAGTGGCCTCATGCCTCTCACTACGGGGCGGAGGGCGGGGTGGTTCAGTCGGCCGCCCCCGCGGCGCGCGTGAGGCCCGCCCCGGACTGCCCGGCGGCGCCGCTCACTTGTTCCACCGCTTGTTGGTGTTGTTGACCGCCAGCTCCCCCGGCGTCAGGTCCACGTGCACCGGGATGCCGGGGCGGCTGCCGACCTTGATGAGGAAGTTGCCGAGGCCGGGCGGGTCGGCCTGGCGGCTGCGGGCGCTGTCCCACGCGGGGGGCGTGGACCAGTCCACGAGCAGCCGCTTTTCGACCTCGGTCAGCTCCACCACCTGGGACAGCTGGGGCATTTCGGCCGGCGGCAGGCCCGCGCAGACGACCATGCCGGAGCGCTCCACGAAGCCCTTGGCCTTGATGCGGTCCTCCTCGGTGGGCAGCGCGAGCAGGTCGCCGATGGTGTGGGTGACCATGGCCAGGCCCACGCCGCGCTGCCGGTCCAGCCGGGTGAGGGCGTTGACGCGGTCCACCAGGCCCCGGCCCGCTTGCAGCACCCGCCACAGCTCGTCCATCACGAGGAAGTAGTTGCGCTGCGGCTCCAGTCCGGCATCCGCGAGGGCGTGTGCGGCCGAGACCGCGCCGAAGCCGTAGGACCAGCAGGACAGCAGCGCGGCGGCCTGGAGGACGGTCTCGCTGTCGTCGATGTTGCTGATGTCGAAGCACACCGGCCGGTCGAGCTTCATCGGCTCCGTCGTCGGGCGGGCGAAGGAGTCGCCCAGCAGGCCGTCTCCCAGCAGTGCCGTCAGCGAGGCTTCCAGGTTCTCGGTGATGTCCCAGTACCGCTGGATGTCGCCACGGTCGAGGGCCACGGCGCGCAGCGCCTCCGGGGCGTCCTTGATGACCTGCACCAGGTCGGCGAGGACCGGTGTCTTGTCGGGGCCGTGCCGGTCGTCGAGGATGTCCAGCGCGGCGGCGAGGAGGGTCTCCTCGCGGTCGGTCGGCGGCTCGGCGCGCAGGATGGTCACCAGCGCCGAGACCATGTGCAGGCGGCGGCTGTTGGTGCCGGCCAGGAGCTGGCGGCGGGCCGAGCCGGTGAGGCGGGCCGCCGCCGCGGTGGACTCGCCCGGGTCGAGGACGTTGAGGTGTCCGCGGCCCCGGCCCAGGCTGATGACCTGTCCGCCGATCTCCCTGATCAGATCGACGTAGTCGGGCTTCAGGTCGCCGAAGATGAGCGGGTGGACGCCGTAGCCGGACAGGCCGAGCGCCATCCGCCGCACCACGGTGGACTTGCCGAGACCGGGGCGGCCGAGCACGAACATCGACGGGTTGGCCAGCAGGCCGGTGCGCATGAACCAGCTCACCGGGTCGCAGCACACCGTGGCCCCCGAGTCCAGGTCGCGGCCGAGCGGCACGCCGACCATGGGGGTGCCCGCACCGGCGCCGAACGGCCACAGGCCGCAGACCTGTACGGAGGTGCCGCGCCACTCGGGGGCCGGATCGACGTAGCCGACCGTGCCACCGCCCCGGCCCGGCCAGCCCCGCGCCGTGGGCTGCGGCCGGCGGGCGGGGTCGGCGGGCTGGCGTGCCCTGGCGCTCTTCTCGGACTTACCGGGCTTGCCGGGCTTGGGTGCCCGGGTCTTCTCGGTCTTGCGTGCCATCGGATTCTCCTGAGCTACATCGCGTCGCGAACGGTCTGCGGCAAGGCGGTGTGCAGCGGCAGCACCAGGCCCAGCGGGAGCGCCGCGGCGAACGCGGCGGCCTGCGAGCCGTAGACGGGCCGCACCGCGATACGTGCGGCGGGCGCCAGGTTGTCGACCGCGGCGCTCGCCCGGGGCAGGTCCTCGGCCGAATCGACGGTGGCGGTGATCAGCATGCCGAACTGGATCAGCCCGTGTCCCTGGGCCTGTTCCTCGGCCGCCTTGCGGGCCGCGACCACCTCGGCGTCGTCGCTGGCCCGGCCGATCGGCGACTGCTGGGCGGTGAACAGGGCGTTCTTGTAGTCCTGCTGGACGACGCGGGCGCTCTCGGCACGGCTGTGCGGGCGGTACAGCAAGGTGACGCGCTTGCGGGCGATGTCACGGTTGGGCTGCACCAGGCCGGTGAGCACGTTGGAGAGCACCTCGCCCTGCGGGGCGTGGGTCATGGCCCAGGTGACGCTGAAGACGCCGTCGTGCCGGTAGTGGTCCCACGCCTCCTCGGCGGCGGTCGGGCCCGCCTCGTCCCAGGTCAGTCCGCTGCCGCCGGCGGCGCGGGCCTCCTCCACCAGCTGGGCGACGGTGGGGTCGTAGGCGACGCGGACGGCCTCGGCCAGTTCGGTCGCCGTCATCGGGACGGCCGTTCCCGCGCCGGTCATGGACAGCCCGGCGGTCAGCCCCGGCAGGCGGGTGCCGATGTGGATCGCCATGTCCTCGGCGTTGCGCCGCGGGGCCCCGGCCCGGGCCGCGCCCGAGTACGTCAGCGCGATCCGGGTGCTGATCTGCGCCGAGCCGCTGGGGTAGGCGGCGAGCACGTCGCGGAGCATCCCCCGCGCCAGCTCCGGGGCGTCGTCCACGGAGTTGTTGACGATCTCCTGGTGGAGCCGGACGCCGGAGTCGGGGGCCGTCTCCACGGTGACGCCGACGGCGACGAGCCCCGGCTCGGTGCCCAGCGCCGAGAGCCACTGGCCCCAGTGCGCCACCCAGGTGTCCACCTGCCGTTCGTCGACGAGCGCCGCGCCGTCCGCGTCGCAGGACAGGACGACGGTGTGGTGGTTGGTCGCCGGGATGGTGATCACGGCGAAGGGGCGGCCGTAGCCGTCCTGCGCCTCTTTCAGGGACGACTGCGCGGCCAGGCCGGGCAGTCGGCAGGTGCCGTCACCGGCCCGGCCCACCGGGCCCGAGCGGTACAGGTTGCCGCCGGAGGCGACGGTGCGCCGCCAGGCCAGCCGGATCGCGAGGCGCTGCATCAGCGTGCGGCCGTGCCGGTCGCGCACCGCCAGCGGCGCCATGGCCGCCGCCAGGACGACGGCCAGCGCGACCGCGGCCCACAGGGAGAACAGTGTGGTGAGGACGACGGCGATCAGACCGCCGAACACCAGCAGGGTCGCCCCCAGGGACAGGCCCCGGAGCCCGGAGGTGCGCGGCTTGCGGAAGTTGCCGTAGGTGCGCGGGGTGTGTACGTCAATCGCTGCCACGGTGTTCCCTCTGCTGGTCATCGTTGTACGGATACGTGGTTGTTGCCGTTGTCCTCGGCGAGGCCGACGCGATCAGCTCCTCGTCGGGAGGGCCGTCGGCGCCCGGTTCGCCGGAGCGGTTCCGCGCCGCCTGCCGGGCGCGTTCGTTGACGGCGGCCTGAGCGCCTGCGCCTGCGTCGCCGCCCAGTACCGTGTTCGCCCCGCTGGAGCCGGACGCGCTCCGGCGGTCGCCCGCACCCCGTCCGGCGGTGCCCTGCGCCCCTGTGGCGTCGTTGCGGCCCCCGACGACGGTGGCCCCGGAGACCGACCGTCCGGCGGCCAGACCCCGCAGGTGCGGGACGGTCTGCGCGCCGGTGGCCACACTCTGGCTGCCGCTCTCGCCACCGGACTTGGACCCGCCGCCCCTGCCCGAGAGCGTCGTCTGCGCGACGGGCGCCGCGAGCCGCAGCAGCGCGGGCAGCGTGAAGCAGGCCAGCACCAGCAGGACCACGCCGGAGACCATGGAGATGATCGCGCCGCCCTCGCCGCCCGAACTCTTGCCGCCGGACATCGAGAAGGCCGCCGCGTAGACGACGGCGGCGGTGGGTTTGTAGAGCACGAAGGCCATCAGCCAGCCCACCGACTTGCGGAACCAGGCCCGCCCGGCCGGGGTCGCGCTGGCCGCCGCGGACAGCGGGAGCGTACCGGCGAGGATCACCAGCAGGGCCACTCGCACGATCATGAGGGCGATCTGCGCCAGGCTGGCGCAGATCACCAGCAGCGCCATGATCAGGACGAGGAAGGAGGAGTCCGCGTCGCCGAGGGAGAGCATGGCCGAGATGCGGTTGTCGAACTCGGTCACACACTCCTTGACCGGCACGCCGTCCGGGCTGATCTGCTGGCAGCCCATGGACCTGTCGATGATCCAGACGCTGAACTTGTCCCCCGCCACGGTCAGCAGGTTGACCGCCGCCACCCCGGCCGAGGAGACGACGATCAGGTTGAGCAGCCCTTGCAGCGCCTGCCTGCCGGGCTCGCTGCGGCGCTGCCAGGCGATGTGCCCGGCCGCGATGAGCAGGCACAGCACGGCGGTGAACGAGGTGAACCACAAGGTGGAGCCGTGCAGGAACGCCGCAGGCCCGCTGTCGTAGCTCAGGTCGGGGGTCTTGATGTCCGTCCACGCGCTGCCCAGCGCCTTGACGGTGGAGCCCGCCGCCTTGGCCGCGCTGTCCACGATGTTGTCGAACGCGCTGTCGCCCAGGTCCTTGGGCCCGGTGCCCTCCCCGTCGCCGACGCAGTAGCCGCCCACGGTGGGCTGGACGAATCCGAAGTCGCAGCCGGCCATCACACACCACCCCAGCTGACGTATCCGGCGAGGGAATCGACGGCGGTGGGCGCCGCCGGGTCGGCCGGGTACTCCAGCCGCCAGTCCCCGCCCTTCCACAGTGCCGTCGTCGTGGCGGCCTGCATCTTGCCGTCGGGGAACCGCCACACGGTCTGGATCACCGCCGTGCTGCTGGTGTACGTGACGAACTTGAAGCCGGCGATCTGCCCTTGCCCACCGCCGTCCCGCGAGCCGGGGTCGGCCGTGCTCTCCGACTTGGTCCGGGCGGCGATGTAGGAGTCGCGCCCGGTGCCGACGACCTGTTGGCGGGTGACCTTCTGCCAGTTGTCGGCGGCCAGATACCGCACGCTGATCTGACTGGTCGCCAGCAGCGCGCCGAGGGGGGTGTGCGCGTAGCAGCGCGCCACGTCCTTGCCCGCGACAGCGGGTCCCGCGGCCTTGGAGGCCGGGAGGGCGACGGTGCCGAACAGCTTCCACCCCACGCCCTTGGGCGCGGCGGTGGGCACCTCCGTGCGCCGGTCCGGCAGCCGGGGGCAGGAGCCGCCGCCGTCGGTCTCCGCCGAGGACTGCGGCGCGTCATCGGCGCCGTCGGGCTGCGGGGTGGCCGCGTTCTTCGCCGCCGAGGCGGCGGAGCCGTCATCCCGGCCGGAGGAGTCGGAATTGACGAGGACCACCACCCCGATGACGGCTACGAAGCCGATGAACGCGGCTGCGAGGACGAAGCCGCTCCGCAGCCATGGACTGCGCGGCTCGTCGGCGCCCGCGCGATTGGCCGGCTCTGCCATGTCCCTCCCCATCCCTGAGATGCGCATGTGCTCTCCCAGCTAATTACTGACGCGTCGTCATACCAGTGCGCCGACGACACCGGAGGCGGAACCGACGAGTACGCACGCGCCCAGCACCAGACCCAGCCCCTTGATGTGCTCGCGACCGCCGCCCTTGGAGTGGTCCACGGCCATCCGCGCGGCCACGCCGAAGATGCCGGCGACGCACAGCGCCGTGACCGTCCAGGCCACCCACTTGAGGACGGTGATCAGGCCGTCGGCTCCGGGCGGCGCGGAGCCGCCGCCGACGTCCGGGGGGCCGGAGGGCGCGAACGGCGCTGCGAGATACGACAGATGAGGCGAGGCGTCCGAGACGGCCGCCAGCAGACTGGACATGCGGTTGTTTCCCCTTACGGCGAGTTACGGCCGATTACGGCCGGTTGGACCCTCATACGGGCCGGGTCAGTCGGGACAGGTCACGTGCCAGTGGTGCGCACTCCTTGGGCGGGGCAGCCGTGGGCGGCTCCCCGAGCCGCCACTGCTCCACCCACGGAATCTCCCACAGCCGGGGCACGGCGCCGGACACGAGGTTCACCAGGTCCCGCAGGACCCGGGGCCGCCGACCGGGAGCGTCGGCGACCACGACCAGGCCGAGCAGTTCGACGCCGGTGACCATCCGGGAGGCCCACTGCTGTGCGGCGTTCTGCACGGCTTTGAGCCCGTTCGCGCTGGAGCGCGCGACGAGCACCACCGGCTGCGGCACCTCGGACGAGGGCCAAGCGCGGCCCGCGTCCCTGCCGCCGGGCACCACCTGCTCCAGCGTGGTGACCCCGGCGCCACCGTGCACACCCAGCCACCACCACGCCGGACCGGCCGCGGCCGGCTGGGGTGCGGCGACGGGCAGGACCTGAGCGGGCCGCGGCACTCCGGCCTGGGGGGCCGCCGGACCGGTCAACGTCCGCAAAGCGTCCTGAACCGATCGCTGCGACTCCCCGTTGTTGCCCTCCGAAGGGGGGCGGGTCGGTGACAGCCAGGGGTTGGAAACCGGCGCATCCCCGGCCATGGCATCTCCCTTCGACGCGAGCTGAGTACCGCGAATCGCTACATAAATTGACAAAAAATTCCAAGCACAGGTTTCGACTACGAGCCCACCTACGGACGCTCGATCGAACTGGTTCAAGGGGGGTTGCAGATGACCACGGCCACGGTGAGATGGGCGGGCGCTGTCATCGCGCTACTGCTCGCCCTGCTCGTCGGACTGACCGTGGTCGCGGCAGCCGACGAGGAGGAGTCCGGCGCTCCGGTGGGGCTCGTCACCGGGCTCGACGCCAAGAGCGTTCCGCCGGAGTACGCGATGTGGGTAGAGCGCGCCGGCAAGGAGTGCAAGGAGGTGAGCGCGCCACTGGTCGCCGCGCAGATCGCGGCCGAGTCCGGCTGGAACCCGAAGGCGCAGAGCCCGGTCGGGGCCCAGGGGCTGAGCCAGTTCATGCCGGGCACGTGGAACACCTGGGGGGTTGACGCTGCGGGCAAGGACGGCGGCGACGAACCGGACGGCAAGGCCGACCCGTTCACCCCCGGCGACGCCATCATGACCCAGGCCCGCTACGACTGCTGGCTCGCGGGCAAGGTCAAGGACATGGGCGTCGAGGGCGACCTGACGCGGCTGCTGCTGGGCGCCTACAACGCGGGCCCCGGCGCCATCCAGCAGTTCGGCGGCCTGCCCCCGTACCCGGAGACCCAGGGCTATGTGACGCGGATCATCTCCTCGATGGCCGACTACTCCAGCGGCGACGGAGGCGGCGACGGAGGCGGCGACGTCGAGAAGGGCGGCCCGTTCGGCAAGCGGGTGGTGGCCTACGCCAAGAAGTGGCTCGGCACCCCCTACGCGTGGGGCGGCGGCGGACCGGAAGGCCCCGGGCGGGGCTTCGCACAGGGCGCGAACACCGTCGGCTTCGACTGCTCCAGCCTCGTCCAGTACTCGGTCTACCGCGCCAGCGAGGGCAAGACGGTCCCGCCGCGCACCTCCCAGGTTCAGGTCACCGCGGGCAAAGCGGTATCCCGGGATGATATGCAGCCGGGTGATGTGATCGGATTCGCCCTGCACGGCAGTTACGACCACATCGGGATCTACATCGGAAACGGGCAGTTCATCCACGCGCCGAAGACCGGCGACGTGGTCAAGATCAGCCAGCTCGACGACAGCTACTACGCCAGCAAGCCCCAGAAGGTGAGGCGGTTCGGATGACCGGCCACAACCACAACCGCGGTCACGGTCACGGTCCCGGTCCCGGTTCGCGCGGTAAGGCCGCGAAGACGTTCGCACTCGCGCTCACGCTCGGCCTCTCGCTCGCCCTGGCCGGCTGCGGCGGGAGCGACGACGGCGGCAGCGACGACGCCAAGAAGAGCGCCGACACACCCGCCCCGTCGCGGACTTCCACCCCGAGCCCCACCACCGGCGCGGACAAGAGCACCGCCTCGCCCTCCACCGGCACGGGCGCGCCGTCACCGAGCAAGACCGGGGGCACCCCCAAGGGCGGCATCCCCAAACCCGAGGACGTGGACCAGAAGGACGCCGACGCGGTGGGCGAAGGGGCGCTCACGGCGATGTACACCTCCGACACCGCCGTGGACAACGGTCCGCAGGACGCCGCCGTGCGCACGGCGAAGGCGGGCTGGCTGAGCGAGAAGTACGCGAAGCAGCTGAGCGGGCACCGCGCCCAGGCCGCACCTGGGGCACAGTGGACGGAATGGACCGACCACCGGGCCTACACCAAGGTCGAGCTCACGAAGACCGAGGACGCGGCCAAGCCGGACGACACCGGCAACGAGGCGTGGCGGCAGTGGACGGTCACCACGGCACCGCACGGCCGCGACGGCTGGAAGCCCAAGCCCACCACGGTCGCGGCATATGTGCAGCTCGTCCGGTCGGCACCCGACGCGGGATGGCGGGTCGCCGGCGTCACCGTGCAATAGCCAGGCGCGTTCCACCAGAAGGGAGTTCCATGCCCACGTACAAGCCCGCCGAGGTACCCGCCTGGCCCGTGTACGCCTTCGATGTCCAGCACAGTGGCCGGGTCTCCGTCTCGGGCCCGCTCCTTCCCGCGTCCGAACACCCCACGCGCGGCTCGGCGATCGACGCCGTGGCCGCCGCGGCGGTCGGCCTGGGCCGCCCGGTACGCGCCACCGCCACCGAGCCGGACGGCACGGTGTGGCAACTGGTCATCTCCCCCGACGGCTCGGTGAGCGAACTCGAAGGACGCCCACAGCGCGGCAAGGCGTCGAAGAAGCGGGGGGCCGCGGGGCGCGGCGGGAACCGGGGGCGCGGCGCCGCCCGCACGGAGGAGGCCGGCACGGAGAAGGCCGGCACGGAGGGGGCCGGCACGGCCCCGGAGGGGACCACTGGGCAGGATGGTGCCGCCGCGGGCGCCGTCGGCGGGGTGCCGGTCCCTGGCGGGGCGGCGGGTGTCGGCGGGGTGCCGGTCCCTGGCGAAGCGGCGGGTGTTGGCGGGGCGCCAGGTGTGGGCATGGAACCGGACGTTGGCGGGGCCCCCGGTGTGGGCGGGGTGCAAGATCCGGCTGGGGCACAGTACTTGGGTGCGAGTCCGGCAGCCGCCGTGCCCGCCGCCGCTCCGGTCCCTCACCCGGCTCCGGCGCCGGTCCAGAGCCAGGCCCAAGCACCAGACCCGGGCCAGGCACAGGCTCCGGCGCCCGATCCGGCCCTGGCGTCGGCCTGGGCCCAGTCTCAAGCCCCGCTCCAGCCGCAGGCACCCGCCCCGGCCCAGACGCAGGCCCAAGCTCCCGTCCAGGCCCAAGCCCAGGCTCCCGTCCAGGCCCAAGCACCTGCCCAAGCCCAGGCCCCGGCCCAGACGCAAGTTCCCGTGCCAGCCCAGGCCCAGGCTCCGGCTCCGGCTCCCGAACCGGTCCCGGCCCAGACGGTGGCACCGGACCCGGCGTACCCCCCGGCCCCGGCCCAGACGCAAGTTCCCGTGCCAGCCCAGGCCCAGGCTCCGGCTCCCGAACCGGTCCCGGCCCAGACGGTGGCACCGGACCCCGCGTACGCCCCGGCCCCGGCCCAGACGCAAGTTCCCGTGCCAGCCCAGGCTCCGGCTCCGGCTCCGGCTCCCGAACCGGTCCCGGCCCAGACGGTGGCACCGGACCCGGCGTACGCCCCGGCCCAGGCCCAAGCTCCCGTCCAGGTCCCGGCTCCCGAACCGGCTGTGGCGCAAGCGCCGGTCGCTGCTCCCGCGCCTGCCGCGACTCCGGCTCCTGAACCGGTGTCGGCCGGGGTCCCGGCAACACCGCAGGTCCAGGCTCAAGCGGGCCCGCAGGCTCACGCGGCGCCGCAGGCCGCTGGTGCTGCGCCGGGTCCGGGGGCCGGGCGGACGGCCGCCGCGGCCCGGGCGGGCGGGGGCGCGCAGACGACGCCCGAGGCGCTCAGCATGGCCATGACTCATCTCGACGCGCACATCGCGGCGGGGCGCATGGAGCAGGCCGTCACGCTTTCCGCGCAGCTCGACGAGCACGCGGCGGGCACGTTCGGGCTCTCCCATCCCGAAGCCCTCCGCGTCCGGGAAGCCCACGCCCACGTCACCGCCTTGGCCGGTGACGCTGTGGGCGGGATACGGCTGTACCGGGACGTCGCCGAGCGCTGGCTCTACCAGGGAGCAGGTCAGGAGGCCGAGGCGGTGGCGGATCGCGCCCACGCGCTGTGGCTGGAGATCCCGGACCTGGAGACGGCGGTGGCCGCCGGAGTCGCCATGGTGCGCATGCGCAACCAGATTCCGGGCGCGGACGGCAGCGCCTTCGCCGCCGTGCTGGAGTACCAGACCCAGCTCGAAACGGCGGCCAGGAACGCCGCCGGACAGGCGGGGCAGGCCGGACAGGCCGGAGCCGCCGCGGCGACGCGATAGCGGCATCGTCTCGAAACGCGTCCGTGCCCCTGTCAGCTCGTGACAGGGGCACGGACGCGTCAGCAGGTGGCCGCTGGGGCTGGGGCGGATCCGCCACGTAGGGCCGGGTGGCGCCGGGTGGCCGGCTATCCCCCGGTCACCACGCCCAGCGTCTCCAGGATCCCGTAGACGCCGACGCAGAGGATGGCGACGCTGCTGAGGACCAGCGCGGCGGTCAGCCAGGGGTTGGCGCGGAAGCGCTTCGGGACGCCGGTGTAGCGGAGTCGCCAGACCGCGACGACCACGGCGAGCAGGAAGACGCCGCCGCCGATGCCGCCGACCTGCACCATCAGGACCGGGGACTGGATCCACAGGAAGAAGCAGGCCCACACCAGCGGCAGGATCCAGGTGAGGAGGCGGATGGTGCGGGTTCGGGCACGTACGTCGGTCCAGTCGATGACGCCGAGCAGGCCGAGGGTGTTGGTCCACAGCCGGGGCACGGAGGCGGTGGAGCCGATGAGGGTGGAGAAGAGGACGGCGAACGCGCCGATGAGAAAGAGGTATTCGGCCCAGGGCCCCATGGTGTCGGTGTAGATACGGGAGAGCGTCGTGATCATCTGGTTGCCCTCGGGGACGAGGTGCTGGGGGTTCAGCACGGCCGCGCCGATGGTGTAGAAGGACAGCGTGCACAGCACGCACACGGCCAGCCCGGTCAGCGTGTCCAGCCGCATCACCTTGATCCAGCCCTCGGCCCGCCGGGCCCGCTCCTCGCTGCCGTCGTCGGGGCCGGTCCAGCGGGCGTAGCCCTTCTCCATGCACCAGTAGGTGTACGTCGTCATCTCGTCGGCGCCGACTCCCGTGATGCCGAAGACGGCGAGGGCGATGCCGACGGTGCCGGCGGGTATCTCGAAGCTGAACCCGCCCCCGATGTCGCCCGCGCCGTAGCCGAATTCGGTGGCGGGCAGGCCCACCGCGAGGCTGACCGTGATCACCGTGAAGACGATGACGGAGAACACGCAGGCGCGCTCCACCAGGCCGTACTTACCGGACTGGAGCAGGCAGATCGTGGCGAGGGTGACGACGAGGGCCCACAGCGTGAGGGAGCCGGTGCTCAGCGGTTCGCCGATGACCGGCCACAGCACCGAACACGCGGCGGCGGTCCCGCCGATGATGCCGCCGCGCTGGAACATCTTGGCGAAGTCCATGCCGATCCAGAGCCAGTTGATCCAGCCCAGGCGGCCGACGCGGGGGCCGACTTCCCGGTAACCCTCCAGTGCCGGGCGGCCGTTGAGGATGGTCCAGCGGGCCAGCTCCATCTGTACCCAGACCTTGACCGCCGTCGAGAGCACCACCAGCCACAGCAGGGCGAAGCCCGCCTTCGCGCCCAGCGCGGTGGTGGTGATCAACTCGCCGGAGCCGACGACGGCGGCGGACAGCACGAAGCCGGGCCCGAGATGGCGCAGCCGGGCTGTGAAGGTGACGGGCGCCGGGCGGGCGTCTTCAGCGCGCAGGGCATACGGATCGGCCTGCGTGGGGGCGGGTGCGGTGGTCGTCGTCACGGTGTTCCTTTGCTGGTTCCGGCGCCGTCGCCGGAGCGGAAGGGAAAGCGGGGCTCCCGGAAGGGAGAGCGGGGAGACCCGGAAGGGAGAGCGGGGAGACCCGGAAGGGAGGGCCGGAAGGGGGAGTCGGAAGGGGGGCCGGAGGGAGCGGGAGGGGCGCGGCGCCCTCAGCCCGCCGTTGTGGTGCCGTGAGCCCGCCGTGTGGTGGTCAGTCCGCCGTGTGGTGCGGAGGCTCACCGTCGAGGACGCGGACGATGTCCTCGGCGACCATCAGCCCCAT
Source organism: Streptomyces axinellae (assembly GCF_039532135.1). Taxonomy (NCBI): domain Bacteria; kingdom Bacillati; phylum Actinomycetota; class Actinomycetes; order Kitasatosporales; family Streptomycetaceae; genus Streptomyces; species Streptomyces axinellae. The sequence continues at coordinate 63,056 of NZ_BAAARJ010000006.1, read as the reverse complement.
CGCGCGGTTGGCCTGGGGCGTGCAGGCCGCCATGTGCGAGGTGAGCGTCACGTTGGGCGCCGTGCGCAGCACATGACCGGCCGGGAGGGGTTCCACCGCGAAGGCGTCGAGCGCGGCGGCGGCGAGGTGGCCGGAGCGCAGGGCCTCGGCGAGCGCGTCGCTGTCGATGAGCCCACCGCGCGCGGCGTTGACCACGATCGCGCCGGGCCGCACGGCTGCCAGCCGGGTGGCGTCCAGCAGCGGGGCCCCGGCGGGCGGGAGGTGGAGGCTGAGGACGTCGGCGCGGGAGAGCGCCGCGTCGAGGGAGACCGGTTCGGCCCCCGCCTTCGACACCGACTCGTCGGGCACGTGCGGGTCGTGCGCCAGCACCCGCATGCCGAACGCCCGTGCGTAGCCGCCGACGAGGCGGCCGATCCGGCCGAAGCCGACCAGACCGAGGCAGCGGCCGTGCAGTTCGGGGCCGAAGAGTTTGGGCCACTCGCCGTCCGCGACAGCCGTGTGCGAGGCGGTGATCCGGCGGGTGGCGTCGAGGATGAGGCCGAAGGTGTACTCGGCCACGGCACGGGAGTTGGAGCCGGGCGCGTACACGACGGGGATGCCGCGCTCGCGGGCCGCGCCGACATCGATCGTGTCGGTGCCCACGCCGTGCTTGGCGATGACCTTCAGGCGCGGGGCGGCGTCCATGACCTCGGCGGTGACCGGGTCCATGCCGGCGATGAGCGCGTCGGCTCCGGCTATCCGCTCCAGCAGTTCGCCGTACGGCAGCGCCGCGTCGGCACGGGGGCGGACGGGGCCCGCGCCGCTCTGGGCGAGCAGCGTCCACGGGTCGGGCGAGTGCCGCGCGAAGGTCGGCGTGGTGATGAGGGTGGTACGTCCCGGACCGGTCATGCGCGGGTGCTCCGGTCCGTGGCGTCCCGGCGCCCCGTGGCGTCCCGGGCCGTGACGTTCCGCTCCGTGGCGTTCCGGGCGGCGTCGAGGTGCGCGGCGGCGGCCTGCTGGAGGTGGACGACATCGGCGGCGACACTCGCGAAGGTGAAGCCCTCATCGAGACGGCGGGCGGCACTCGCGCCGTCGGCGTTGTGGATACCGGCGGCGATCCCCGCGGCCTCGGCGGCCTCCCGGATCCGCACCAGCGCGGCCTCGAACTCCTCGGCGACATCGGGGTCCGTGGAGGTCCGGCCGCCGAGGGCGAGACGCAGGTCCGAGGGGCCCACGTAGATGCCGTCGAGGCCCGGGGTCGCACAGATCTCCTCGACGTGGGCGAGCCCGTCGGCGGTCTCGATCATGGCGAGGACGGCGGTCTGCTCGTGGGCGTCGGCCGGATCGGGGCCGATCCGCAACTGGGCGCGCATGGGGCCGTAGGAGCGGCGGCCGTGCGGCGGGTACCGTACGGCGGCCACGGCCTCGGCGGCGTCCCGCGCGGTGTCGATGAGCGGCACGATGACGGCGGCGGCACCGGCGTCCAGCGCTCGTCCGATGCAGGTGAGGTCGTTGGCCTCCACCCGGACCACACCCACGGCGGTGGAGTCCCGGGTGTCGGTGGCGATGAGGTTGTTGAGGAGGCCCTGGTAGCCGAAGAGGCCGTGCTGGGCGTCGAAGGCGAGGTAGTCGTACCCGAGCCGGGCGAGGCGTTCGGCGGCGACGGGCGAGTCGAGCAACGACCAGTAGCCGAGGAGGCGTTGGCGCTTGCGCAGGGCGTCGGTGAAGTGCGCGGCGGTGGTCATGAAGGGGCTCTCCGGAGGGGTAGGGGCGGGGCGGGGGCTCAGCGGTTGTAGGCGGGCATCGGGCCGCGCAGCTCCTCGCCGATGGTGTCGCACGCGGCGGTGACGTCCGCGGGCAGCGGGCCGGCTTGCGCGGCGGCGATGTTGGCCCGCAGGTGGTGCACCTTGGAGCCGCCGAGGAGGAGCGCGTCGGTCGAGGGCCGGTCCAGGAGCCAGCGCAGCGCGAGTTCGGTGAGCGGGAGGCCCGCCCCGTCGGCGACGGCGGCCAGTTGCCCGACGGCGGCGAACAGGTCCTCCTGCCAGTAGCGCTGCTTGTACATTCGCGCGAGCTTCGAGTCGCCGAAGCGGCCGGTGGCAGGCTGTGCGTCGAAGCGGTGGCGGCCGGTGAGGAGGCCGCCGCAGAGCGGGTTGTAGACCATGGTGCGCAGCCCGCTGACGGCGGCGTACTCGACGTATTCCTCCTCGATCCTGCGGGCGAGGAGGTTGTGCAACTGCTGGGCGACGACGGGGCGCGGGGCGCCCACCTCGTCGGCGGTGCGGGTCAGCTCCGCGATCTGCCAGGCCGCGTAGTTGGAGACCCCGAGAGCGCGGATCTTCCCCTCGGCCGCGAACTGGGCGACGGCCGCCAGGGTTTCGGCCGGCGGCGTGCCGCGGTCGGGCTGGTGGAGGTAGAAGAGGTCCACGTGGTCGGTGCCCAGCCGCTTGAGGCTGCCTTCGAGCGCCGCACGCAGCCCGGTCGGGGAGAGGGGAGGGTGGTCTCCCTGGTCGGGGTGGGGGATGCCGGCCTTGGTGGCGAGCACGATCCGCTCGCGTCTCCGGGGCAGCAGCCCGGCGAGGATGCGCTCGCTCTCGCCGCCCGCGTAGCCGTTGGCGGTGTCGATGCCCGTGATGCCCGCGTCCAGTGCGGCGTCCAGCATCGCCGCTGCCCCGTCGCGGTCCACGGTGTCACCGAACGTCATGGTGCCCAGGACGAGCCGGGAGAGGGGGAATGGGACGGCGGGCAGGACGATGCCCCGGGTTCCGGGGTCCGGGGCCGGGCCTGGTGCCCGGCCGGGAGCGGAGTCGGGGCCTGGGTCTGGGCCGGGGTGGGTGCCGGGGCCGGTGCTCACGAGCGGTTTCCTTCCGGTACAGGGCCGTGCCGTGCGCCGCCGCCCCAGGGGTGGTTGGCGACGGTCGTTGTCGCGTGGACGGCACGCTCGCACGGGCTGCGCGTTTCGCGCAAGAGTCTCGCGCGAATCGCGCAGCCTGTGCCATCATCGGGCGACAGCGGACAGCGGCGGACACCAACGGCCCCGTGGTCACCCAGTGCGCAGCGCGCGTTCCGCACATCGCATGCGCATTCCGCGCGCCGTATGCGCGTCCCGCGCGGGGCTTGAAGGAGGTTCTCGTGTGCCCTTGGAACAGCGCGTCGCCGGTTCTGGCACTTGCTGATGACCTGTCAGGAGCGGCTGAGGTGGCCGCACTGCTCCGGCTGCCCGCGCGGCTGGAGCTGGACCCGGCACGAGCGCGGCAGCCCCCGGACACCCCGGACGCCCTGGCCGAGTGGGCGTCCGGGAGTGTCCGTACGGCCGTCGTGACGGACCTCGACTCGCGCCAGGCGGACCCCGAATCGGCGGCCGAGGCCGTACGCGCGCTCCTGGCCGGGAGCGGGCCGGACGCCTTCCCCCCGCGCGGAATCCCGTACGCCGAAGGCGGCACCGGCGTGGCCCCCGCCCAGGCCACCACCGCCACCGGCCGCGAGCCGCTTCTGTGGTACAAGAAGGCCGACTCGCTGCTGCGGGGCAACGTGGGAGCCGAGGCCGCCGCGTTCGCGGAAGGGGCCGAGGCCGTGGTGACGGCCATGGCGCTGCCAGGCACCGGACGGGTGGTGCGCGAGGGCGTGGTCCACGTCCAGGGCGTGCCGCTGCACGAGAGCGGCGCGTGGCGCGCCGAAGGGCGTACTGCGCCCCGCTCGCTCCCCGAGGCGCTCGCGCCACTGCCCACCGTCTGCCTGCCGGTCGGGGCCGTGCGACGGGGAGCCCGCGCCCTCGCCGGCCGGCTGAAGGACGCCGCCGCGCAGGGGCTGCATCCCGTGTGCGACGCCGAGACCGACGCCGACCTGACGGTGATCGCCGAGGCCGCGCTCTCCCTCGGCCCCGGATACCGGCTGCTGGGCAGCGGCGGGCTGGCGGCGGCCCTGGGCCGGATCATCGGCGACGGCACAGCGCACGACGCGCCGACGGAGCGTATCCACGCCGCCGCGCGCCCCCTGCTCGTCGTCGTGGGGAGCGCCGAGCCCGTGATCCGCACTCAGATCGCCCACTTGGTGGCGGCCGGGGCGCACCACGTGACGCTGACCCCCCGATCACTGGTCAACGCCGACGCCGACCTCAGCCCGAACACCCGCGAACACGCGCACGCCCAGGGCCACTCCCCCGCCCCCGCCCGCACGGTCTTCCACTCCGGCGCGGACTCCGACCCCGGCAGTGCACCCGCCCACGCCCCCCTGCCATCGCTCGCGCCCCACGCGGTCACCGTCCTCTCGATCGACGGGGCCGACGGCATCCGCCCGGCCCAGGCGCGCCACCTGGTGTGCGGGCTGGCCCGCACCGTGGCGGCGCTGCCCGGCGGGCCCGATCTGGTACTGACCGGCGGGGAGACGGCTCGCCGGGTACTCGATGCCCTGGGCATCACCACGCTGCGGCCGGTCGGGGAGATCCATCACGGCGCGGTGCACTGCCGGACCCCCGAGGGGCGCTCGGTGGTCACCCGGCCCGGCAGCTTCGGCGGCCCGGACTCGCTCCTGCGGATCGCCACCGCGCTACGCCCCCACCTCCTGTGCCCACCGGCCGCCCCGGAACCGTCTCCCCCCAAGCCCCCAACCGCCCCGCCACGTCAAGGAGTCACACAGTGAACGCGCAGCAGCCCCTCCCCCTGATCGGCCTCACCATGGGTGACGGCGCCGGTGTCGGGCCCGAGGTGATCGTGCCGGCGGTACTGGACGCCGGAACGCTGAGCCGGTGCCGGCCCGTGGTGATCGGCGATGCCGCACGGCTGCGGGAGGCGGCCCGGATTCTCGGCGCCGACTGCGAGGTCGTGACCGTCGCGGCGCCCGGCGAGGCCGCGTACCCGCCCGGCCGCGTCAACGTCATCGACCTCGGGCTGCTGCCGCCCGGCCTGCCGTGGGGCGAGCTGTCGGCCGCGGCGGGCAACGCGGCGTACGAGTACGTCAAGCACGCGGCGGAGCTGGCGGTCGCGGGCGAGATCGACGGGATCTGCACCGCGCCGCTCAACAAGGGAGCCCTGCACGCGGCCGGTCATCTCTACCCCGGCCACACCGAGTTGCTGGCGCACCTGACCGGGGTCGAGGAGGTGTCGATGATGCTGTCCACCGAGAAGGTGAAGGTCATTCACGTCACCACCCACATCGGTCTGATCGACGCGGTCGCGCGGATCGAGCCCGGTCTCGTCGAGCGGACCGTACGGCGCGGCCACGAGGCCCTGGTCCGGGCCGGACTGCCGCACCCCGTCATCGGCGTCTGCGGCATCAACCCGCACGCAGGCGAGAACGGGCTGTTCGGCTACGGCGAGGAGGAGGAGAAGATCGTGCCCGCGCTGGAGAAGGTGCGCGAGGCCGGTATCGACGCGCGCGGACCGCTCCCCGCCGACACCGCCTTCTTCCTGGCCTCGCGCGGCGACTACGACCTCATCGTGGCGATGTACCACGACCAGGGCCACGGGCCGGTAAAGGTGCTCGGCATCGAGGCCGGGGTCAATCTCACCGTCGGCCTCCCGGTGATCCGCACCTCCGTAGACCACGGCACCGCCTTCGACATCGCCGGCAAGGGCAAGGCCGAGGCCGGTAGCATGATCGAGGCGCTGCGGCAGGCCGCGCACATGTCCACCGCCGGCTGAACCCCCGTATCGAGACGGACACTTGAGCGCGAAGGACACGTGATGCAGCCCATCGGATCCCAGGACCGGCGCGCGGAGATCCTGCGACTCGCCACCACCACGGGCCTGGCCGGCGTCGAGGAGCTGTCACAGCGCTTCGGCGTGACCGCCTCCACCATCCGCCGCGATCTCGCCCGGCTCACCGCCGACGGGCGGCTCGCCCGCACGTACGGCGGGGCGATGGCGCTGGCCGCGCACCCCGAGTCGTCGCTGCGGCAGCGGACGGGCGAGGCGTACGCGCAGAAGCGGGCGATCGCCCGGTGGGCGGCGGCGCGGGTGCGGCCGGGCGAGACGGTATTGCTGGACGCGGGTTCGACAGTGGGGGCGCTGGCCCACGAACTGCGCACGGTCAAGGACCTGACGGTGGCCACGACCGGGCTGACGGCGCTGCACGAACTGGCGGACGTCGAGACGCTCCATGTGGAGTGCCTGGGCGGGACGCTGCGCCCGCTCAGCCAGGCGTTCGTGGGCCCGCTGACCGAAGCGGCGCTGGAGCGGATGACGTTCGACCGGGTCTTCCTGTCGGCGGACGGGGTGACGGCGGACGGCGGGATCTGCGAGGCGGATCTGCGCCAGACCCGGCTGAAGGAGCTGATGGCCCGCCGCGCCACGCACCTCTACGTGCTCGCCCACGCCGCGAAGTTGGGCCGGGCCCCCTTCCACGCCTGGGCCGCGCTGCCGCCCGGCTGGACGCTGGTCACGGACTGGGAGGCGGCCACCGAACAGGAGCGGCCGTTCACCGAGCGCGGGGTTCGGGTGGTCCGGGCCGAGCCGGTCGAAGAGCTGGTGCCGCCGCCCGGCCCGCCCACCCCCTGAACCGCTCAGCCGACCGGACTGGCCTTCTTCGTACCGGCGACCCGGACCGCCTGGTAGTACGTCCAGGCCAGGCCGTCGCAGGAGACCTTCGTGGCGCCGCTGTAGCGGGTGCACACACGCTTGAGGTCCTCGTAGAAGGCGCTGTCGAGGCGGGCCTTGTTGGCGTCGAAGGCGCCCATGGCCTTGTAGTTGCGGTAACCGAAGTCGTGCCGGATACAGCTGTTTTCGAAGGGGAAGCCGAAGGGGTTGTCCGGGGACGAGGAGCACTTGTCCGTGGACCAGTCGAAGTTGTACGCGGCGTAGTCGCCCTGGCGGGCACGTGCGGCGAGGAACGCGTTCTGGCTGGCAGCGCTGGTCTGGGTCCAACTCGCCAGCACCTGGGGCTTATCAGCCGGGACGGCCGAGGCCGTCGTGGCAGAGCCCAGAACGGTGAGCAGGGCGGCGGTCGCCACCGCGAAACCGACGGTGGATCTCCTACGGCGGATACGACGCATTCCATACCTCCACGAGGGGAAGAGCGCGAGCCGGTCAGCACTTCCGCGAAGCGGCGCTCACGGCAGGAGCGCGCGCTCCTGCCCTGGCCATGCATACCTGCCCGCACTCGTGGAGGAGTCGAGCCCCGGGACACCCTGTGGCGGCGGCCCGGCCGCAAGACGGACGGGGGCAGCCGCGCCACCGCGCCGCCGCCCCGTCACACCCGTTCATCCAACGGTCCGCTGAGCGTCGGCCGTTGGGCGCCCCGCGCTGGGCGCCGGCTCTCGGGTCAGCCCACGGACAGGCCGAGGTCGGTCACATACCAGCTGTTGTCCACGCGGGACGTCTTGACGTTGACATCGACCTGGCCCTTCTTCACCCCTGTGGAGTGGGAGAGGACGATGGCGTTGAGCGTCTGCCCGTCAACGGCGATGTGATCCCCGTCCACGGCCGCCTTGTCACCGGATCCCTTGGGCTCGGCCACGTTCACCTGCGGAGGGTTGCTCACCTTGTCCGGCGTGAACGTGGTGTGGAAGCGGCTCAGCTGCTTCTTCGTCTTCCGCGTCTCCGCCTCGTTGTCGCCGCACTTGCCCATGGCCTTCGGCTTCGCCTCGTCGCTGCTGCCCTCAGCCGGCATCGCCATGACCTTGCAGGCTTCCTCGGGACGGTCCTGGACAACTGCCGACACCCACCGGGTCACCGCCTCCTGCGCGGAGGACGCCCCCGCGGGCCCCTGCTGCTGCTTGCCGGCCCCGGGGGGCGCCTTCGAGGAGCCCTTCGAGGAGTCGGGCTCCCGAGGCACGTTCTCGGCCGGGTCGGCCGTAGGCGTGATGTCCGAGGCCGCCGCCTTCTCGGAGTCGTTCTTGTCATCCGAGCAACCGGCCACGAACGGGGCGATGGCCACCAGGCAGGTGCCCGCGACCAGGCCGAGGGCTCTCTTCTTCTTCGTGTACTTCGAGCTGCGTATCGTCATGCCTTGCCTTCGTGTTCTCTCGCCGAACTTTCGCTGACTTCGCCCGCGCGGGTACGCCGGGCCCCGTGCTGGTCGACGGGCCTTCGGCTCACCTTCGACCGCGCGGCTTCCTGACCAGTGCCGAGCTGCTGTTCGGCTGCTGGGAGGTGAACTGCTTCGCTCCCGGGACGGCTTGGCCGGCCCCTCCGGTCCCCGGCTGTCGCTTCTGCTGCTGTTTCTGTGCCGACACGCCCCGGTTCACGTGAGGAAGGTTGTTCCTCACCCTGCTCGCGAGGCTGTGGCCCGCTCGGTTGACGCCGCGGGCCAGCCGGTTGTGGGCCAGCCGGTCCGTCAGCCCCTGCTCCTTCTCATCGCCGGAGCTGTCGTCCACCTCGAATACTGACCGTTTGACGGCCTCGGGCGGCTCCTCGACTGCTGGCGAGCCCGGCACCGGCACCTGCACCTGCACCTGCGCGAACGGCGGGTACGCGGAAGGCTCGGGCCTGCCCCGGGCCTCGTCCCACGAGGATGCGGGGGACGACGCGGGACGATACCCGTTGGGGTCTGTCGAGTACATCGAGGACCGGGGGCGAGGGCCCGTGTCCTCCCGCGCGTGCTCCGAAGTCGGCGAGCCCGGCGCGTGCTCCGAGTACACCGAGGACGAGGGGCGGATACCAGTCTCGCCCCGCGAGTACTCCGAAGTCGGCGACTCCGGCGCGTGCTCCGAGTACACCGAGGACGAGGGGCGGATACCAGTCTCGCCCCGCGAGTACTCCGAAGTCGGCGACTCCGGCGCGTGCTCCGAGTACACCGAGGACGAGGGGCGGATACCAGTCTCGCCCCGCGAGTACTCCGAAGTCGGCGACTCCGGCGCGTGCTCCGAGTACACGGAAGTCGGCGACTCCGCACGCGGCACGGCAGTCGGCGGCTGGGGAGCCTGTCTCGGGTTCGTGAACGCCTCCGGCGGCGGCGCGGGAGCCCGCCGCGGATTCATGAACAGCCCGTCCTCCGCGCCGGGCTGCAAGGGCGACTGGTACTCGTACCGCTCACGCCCCTGGGAGGACCCGAAGACGCCCTCAGCGCCCCCTCGCCTCCCGTACGGGCCTTCGCCCGCGCGCCCTCTTGGTTCCCTGTCCGGCATTGTGAACTCCTCTGGTGGGATTCCGCTCACCAGAGAAACGTAAGCCTCCGCTTTTCGGTTCGACCGGCGGACCGCATGCCACGACGCCGCCCCCGTCGCCCACCCCGCCGCGACAGGATTACGGCTCCCGGTCCGGTCCGTCGCAGACAGCCGAGCCCGGGCCGGCCAACTCGAACCGCACGAACGGAATCGCCGTCCCCACCTGCCGGAACTCCTCCGGGCTCCCGTCCGTCAGCTCGAATCCCATGAAGGCGCACAGCCGTCGCGCCACCCGCGGATGCCGCACCGCGTACCGCGCCATCAGCTCCCCGCCCTCCCTGGGCGACAGGAACCGCGCGACGACATCGTGGCGCCCGGCACCGACGTGAACCGTCACCCGGGGCGTGGCCCGCAGATTCTGATACCAGGCGGACTGCGGCCCGAACCCGGCGGCCACCGTCCAGGAAGGCCCGGCGGGATCGTCGCGGGCGACCACCTCGATCACGACCCGCCGCAGGTGCCCCGACTTGCGTCCGACGTGTTCCAGCAACAGGAACCGCTGCCCCAACAGCCGGCCCAGCCGGGCCCGGAACAGCCAGATCGGCAGGCGAAAGAGGAAGCGCCGCCAGCCCTTCGGCAACGGCGGACGACCCGATGCGGACTCGTTCACGCCGGCACACTACAGACACGCGGAAGGATGAACCGGGAGGGGCGCTGGTACGTAGTAGAGACAGCGTGGTGAACCGGCGAAGCGTTGACCGAAGCATTGACATGGACGGGAGTTGCTGTGGCACCGAGGCGGCCAAGGGTCTCTGAGCTCAGTCCGCAGGAGCGGATGGCGTGGGAAGAGCGCCTCGGCCCGAAATACCTGGACGAGCCCCTGAGGAGCATGCGGGAAAACGATCCCGACATGCAGCGGGTCTGGGCCTCGGCGATGGAGTCCGGGCGGCACACCGCAGGTGGCGGCCAGTTCATGCAAGACGGCACCTGGCTACAGGACCTGGCGAACCAACGGGCGGACCGGCTCGGCGGAGAGTCCGCACTACACCTGAGGGACTTGTCCTACATGCATGCGGCGGGCTCGTCCTTCGGGCGGCTGGCAGCGACACACGGGTCGTCGACCGCCGCCCTCCAGGCGAGAATCGACCAGACGTGGCAGCCCTACGCCTCCACGAACCTTCCCCACCACAACGGCTGGGTCCGGGCCGCGCGCAGAATCCGGTCGGCGTTCCAGCAGTTGACCGGCCGGCAGCGGGAGCCCGTCGCACCGCAACGCCCCGGACCAGAACAGGCTTTTCCGCCCCCGTATGCGCCGCCTGCCCCGACCCCCACCCCGGCCCCGACACCGACCGGCCCGCCTCCCGCCTACAGCCCCGGGTCCGGCCCCGACTCGGTGGCCGCGATGGAAGCCGCCGCGCACAGGATCATCGAACGCGACAAAGCGCTGATGGCCCCCCTCAAGAAGATGCTGGCCCAAGCCGAAGCCACTCAACTGGCCAGAGACCTCGGCTACTCGCCCGAGGCACTCGCCAACGAAATCCGGGTCCGCAGCGACGACGCTCCCCACACGAAGTCGGCGGCCCTTCCCTCACACGAGCAGCACCAAGGACCGACCCCCTCGCGTCCTTCGTCACAGGCCGGGCAGCCCCCCTCCTACAGCCCCGGGTCCGGCCCCGACTCGGTGGCGGAGAAGCCACTGCCGGACACGCCCCTGCCCGCGATGGAAGCCGCCGCGCACAGGATCATCGAACGCGACAAAGCGCTGATGGCCCCCCTCAAGAAGATGCTGGCCCAAGCCGAAGCCACTCAACTGGCCAAGGACCTCGGCTACTCGCCCGAGGCGCTCGCCAACGCCATCCACGTCCGCAGCAACGACGCCCCACACCAGAAATCGGCGGCCCAGTTCCTCCCGGCCGGATTCGACCGCAACCAGCACCGTCCGCACACGCCCGTCCGGCAACAAGACCCGGCGGCCACCCCGGCCGGCCCGAACGCGAACCGGAACCCGAACACGACCCCGGCCCGCCGAGGGCCCGGGCGCTGAGCCCCACACCCAGTGCGGGCCTCGCGCCTCTCGCGGTGGCCGAGGTCCTGCCGTCCCTGGGCGCGGCCGGGGACCGCGGCCCCGCCCACGGACGCGCCGCCGCACCGACCTTGTCCGGCGCGCGGCCAGCGGGCGGGAACACGGTGACCGGCCGACGAGCCATGCCTCCGCCCTGCGGCGAGCCCGCGCTGTCCGCGTCTTGGACGCTCGCTCGGCGTGCGCGGCGGGCCGACCCCGGTCAGCCATAGTCAGCCGGTGAGAACGTCGTGCACGATCTCGCCGCCGACCATGGTCAGTTCGACCGGCATGCCCGGGATTTCGTGCGGGTCGGCGGTCAGCAGATCGCCTCCGAGCACGCACAGGTCAGCGACCTTGCCGACTTCCAAGGTGCCCTTCCACTCGTCGGCGAAATCCTGCCAGGCGGCGTTGACGGTATAGGTGCGCACCGCTTCCGCAAGCCCTATGCGCTGCTCGGGGCCGCTGACCCGACCGCTGGCCTTCGACTCCCGAAGCAGCATCGAGGCGATGCCCCGGCGCCAGTCGGGGAAGGTGACGGGCGCGTCCGAACTGCTCGCCACCATGACCCCGGCGTCGATGGCGTCACGGTAGGGCCACGCGTAGGCGGCCCGCTCGGGACCGACGAACTCCTGCTCCAGATCGGCGACGGTCCACTTGATCGTGGGGTTCATGTTGACGCCGAAGCCGTACTCGGCCAGCGTCTTCATGCTGCGGCCACTGAGGAAATCCCCGTGGATGACGTAGTGCCGGGCATCGGTGCGGGGATACTCGGCAGCGGCGGCGGCGAAGGCGTCGACGACGGTGTCAATACCTCGGTCCCCTGTGACGTGCACCCCCACCTGGTAGCCGGCGGCGTGCGCGTGACGCACCATCTCCCGGATCTGGGCCACACGTTCGTCGTCCGTGTCGCCTCCCACACAGAGGGCGCCGCAGCCGCCGCCGAGGTATGCCTCGTGCATCCACGCCGTCTTGTTCGGCGGGATGCCGTCGGCGAAGATCTTCACACCTATGACGTTCAGCCGGCGCGGGTCGCTGCTCGGCGGCGCCTCGATCCCGTCCAGCGCTCTCGCGAACTCCGCCGCCGTACTCGACAAACCGGTCGGCAGCAGCAGCACGCTGACCCGCGCGGTCAGTTCGCCGGCGGCCGACAGCTCCCGGTAGACGTCCAGGGTCTCCTGCGCCAGCGCCCCGCCCATGATCTGGCCGCCGCCGGGGCCGAGGCCGGGCTCCGTGTAACTGGTGATACCGAGTCCGCGCAGTGTGGCCAGTGCCGACCGGATGGCCTTGGCCCGAGTCTCTCGGGTCAGGGCGGGCACCGCTCGTTGAACACACGCCTGCGCGCCTTCCCGCAGCAGGCCCGTCGGCTCCCCCGCCTCATCGGCCACGATGATCCCTCCCGGCGGGGGCACCGTGCCCCGATCGACCCCGGCACGGGCGAGGGCGGCCGAGTTCACCCACGAGACGTGCGCGGAGAAGTCCACGAGCACCACCGGATGGTGCGGACTGACGGCGTCCAGGTCCTGGCGGGTGGGCAGCCGGGACGAGTCGTCCACGCACTCGGCGAGATAGCCGTGGTCCCAGCCGATTCCGAATATCCACTCACCTCTCGGAGTCTGTTCGGCAGCGACCCGGACAGCCTCCACCACATCGGCGATCGACCCCACGCCCGGATAGCTGAGATCCAGCGCCATGGGGGGTGTGCGTATCCCGAACCCACAGCCGTGCAGATGCGAGTCGTTGATCCCAGGCAGCAGCGTTCCGCCCTTGAGGTCCACCACCCGGGTGGTGGGGCCGACGCATGCCGCGATGTCCTCGCGGCCACCGACAGCGGTGATGGTGCCGCCGGTGACCGCGAGAGCGGAAGCGACGGTGAAGCGGGAGTCAACGGTCAGTACGGAACCATTGACGAAGACCAGATCGGCGAATGCGGGCATGGCCACCTCTCGAACTGAGTACCGGGGCAGAGCACGCGTGCCATCGATCAGAGTCGTGCTGCATCACCGCGACCAGCCCGCCGCTGCCGGACGCAGCGGGCGGCTGGGACCGGAGCGGAGCGGCCGATCCCGGAAAAAGAACCGCACTCTCCGTGAACTTTTCCGCCGGGCCCGCCATCGAATGCTAGCAGGAACAAGGATTTCGACAATCCTCAGTCTGGCTGGTCAGAGGCGCTTCTCGCTTATCTGGCCACCCATCGGACGCCAAGCCTCATGAAATTGCAAGGCTAGGACGGGGTGCGTTACAACACCCTCAAACGTGATTCACATCTCAACAACGACCAAAAAGGCAAATTCGGACGAGCGTTTTCCGTCTCCTGTGTCAGAGGTGAACGACTCTCCAGGACGAGGAACAGGGGTTTGATCATGGTCTCCGAAATACGCCGGTCGCTCTTCGCCGACGTTCATACTGGCCTGGGCTCGCTTGAGCGAATCCACGCCATGCTGTACTACGTCCCAGGAGACCCGTTCGCCGTGCGGATGCGCTTGCTGATGAGCGGCACGAGCGGCGACGAGCCGATGGAGTGGACGTTTGCGCGCAACCTGCTCATCGAGGGAGTGGACACTCCCTCGGGCGTCGGCGCCGTCCGTATCTGGCCGCTGAACTCCGAGCGCATCGCCATGAGTCTGGACGCACCCGAAGGGGAGGACCGCAGGCGTGCGCCCCTGTTGCAGTTGATGACTGCCGACATCCTGCGCTTCCTGGACAGCTCCTATGAGGAGGCGCCCGCGGGCTGCGAGCCCCGGCCCGATTGGGATCTGGAGCTCGCCTCGATGCTGCGCCAAGCGTGACCGGCCTACGGGGACGGGCGCGGTGGGTGAAGCTCCGATCCACAAGCCTTGAGCGTTGCTCCGGCCGGAGCACCGGGCCGCTCACAGAGCATGCAGCAGCAGTGCCGGTTGCTCTACGGCGTCGGCCACATATCGGAGGAACCCTCCGGCTGTCGCCCCGTCGCATGCCCGGTGATCGAAGGTCAGTGAGAGCTGCACAACGCGCCGAACCGCCAACTCACCATTGTGGACCCATGGCCGGTTCGCTATCTGGCCTACGCCCAGCATTGCAACCTCTGGGTGATTGATGATGGGGGTCGAGCCGTCGACGCCGAATACACCGTAGTTGTTGAGTGTGAAAGTACCTCCGGTCAGTTCGGTCGGTCTGAGGGTCCCGTCCCGAGCGGCCTCGGTCAACCTTGCGATCTCTGCTGCGAGCTCGCCCGTATTGCGGGTGTGCGCGTCTCGTACGACTGGGACGACCAAGCCGCGATCTGTCTGCGCGGCGAACCCGATGTGCACAGCCGGCAGCCGAACGATCTCCGCGCTTCCGGAATGAACCATGGAGTTCAATTCCGGGTAGCGGGCGAGTGCGGCCGTGCATATACGAGCGAGCAAGGCGAGCAGGGAGACCTTGAGGCTTCCTCCCGAAGCTCGCGGGTCCTGGAGGCGGCCCTCGCTTTGGCGTTGCATGGCGGCGCGGACGGCCAGCAGCTCGGTGGCATCCGCTTGTACCCAGCAGGTCGCGTCCGGGATCTCCCGACGGCTGCGGGTGACCTTGTCAGCCATGGCCTTGTGTATGCCGCGCAACGGTATGCGCTCCACCTCGCTGGACTGCGCGATGAGCGTGGCCTCGCCCGGTTGCGGCTCGGCGGCGGCTGCTGAGTTTGCGGCCTTCTCGACGTCGCTCCGCACGATCAGTCCTCCCGGCCCGGAACCGGTCAGCTCGCGTAGATCCAGCCCGTGTTCACGTGCCATCCGGCGGACCAGAGGCGAGCTCACGGCAGGGGGTGAGATCGTCTCGACCCCCGAAGGCGTAGTCCTCTCGCGGGGGCGGAGGCCGGCAACCGGCTCGGTTGGGTGCGCGCCGTCCGCCGCGGCCTTGTGGTGAATCCGGCGGCGGCGTGATGCAGGCGCCCCCGTGCCGTAGCCGACCAGCACATTGCCGGAGCCTGCCTCCTGGAGGGGGGCGGACCCGGGAGCGCACCCTTCCGGCTGATTGCTGACCGCGACGTTGAGCAGTGGCGCGCCGACCGGGATCTCGACGCCTTCGTCGCCGTAGCGCGCCGTGATCACGCCCTCGTACGGGCATGGCAGCTCCATGAGCGATTTCGCCGTCTCGACTTCCACAACCGGCTGATCGACCGACACGATGTCGCCGACGTCGATCAGCCAGCGGACGATCTGCGCTTCTGTCAGCCCTTCGCCCAGGTCGGGCAGCCGGAATTCCTCCACCACGGGCATCAGGACCGCTCCTGCCTCTGCGTCCCGGACACCCACTCCGACTCCCACTGGAGACGGGCCACCGTGTCGAGGATGCGGTCCACGCTCGGCAGGTAGTACCGCTCCAGGTGCGGTGGCGGGTATGGGATGTCGAAACCTGCGACCCGCAACACCGGCGCCTCAAGGTGGTGGAAGCAGCGTTCCGTCACCCTCGCCGCGATTTCGCCGCCCGGACCGCCGAAGCCCATCGATTCATGGACTATGACGGCCCGTCCGGTCTCGCGCACAGAGGCGCAGACAGTGTCGTCGTCGAAGGGCACCAGGCTGCGCAGGTCCAGGACCTCCAGGTCCCACCCCTCCGCACGCCCTGCCTCCGCCGCCTCCAAACAGACGGGCACGGAGGGCCCATAGGTGATGAGGGTCGCGCTGCGCCCTCTTCGCCGGACCGCAGCCTGCCCGATGGGCGCCACCGGCTCCGGTGCTTCCGGGGCCCAGTCGGCCTTCGACCAGTACAGACGCTTCGGCTCAAGGAAGACAACCGGGTCGTCGGATGCGACGGCGGCCCGCAGCAGCCCATAGGCGTCGGCAACGGTGGCCGGGGCGAGGACATGAAGGCCGGGGGTCGCGAAGTAGTAGGCCTCGGAGGAATCACTGTGATGCTCGACGCCGCCGATGCCTCCGCCATAGGGAACGCGCATGGTGACGGGCAACGGCATGGCGCCCCGCGTGCGATTACGCATCCGTGAGACATGGCTGATCAGCTGTTCCAGGGCGGGGTAGGCGAAGGAGTCGAACTGCATCTCGACAACCGGCCGCAGTCCGTACATGGCCATTCCCACTGCGGTGCCCAGGATGCCGGCCTCGGCCAATGGAGTGTCGGTACAGCGCTCCTGCCCGAACTGCTCAGCGAGACCGTCGGTGATACGGAAAACGCCGCCGAGAGTGCCGACGTCCTCGCCCAGAACATGAACGAGTGGATCCTCGGCCATGGCATCGCTCAACGCACGGTTGAGCGCCTGCGCCATGGTGGCGGGCTTGCGCATGCGGGCGACCGGTTCCGTGACGGCAGATGTGGCGGTCACCGGCGCTCCCCCTTCCCCCGCTGCGGTCCGATGGTTCCAGCGGCATGCTCCGCCTCGGCCTCCAGCTCGGCTCGGAGCTGGCCGGCCTGCTGGCGCAACTGGGGGGTCTTGTCGGCGTAGACGAAAGCGAAAAGGTCCATGGGGTCCAAGGCAGGGACATCGGCCATGCCCTCTCGCATGTAAGCGGCCAGTTGCTCCGCTGATTCATGGGCGGCCCGGACATCCGCCTCGTCCAGTACCCCAGCGGACTGCAACCCCTCTTCCATCAAGGCTATGGGGTCGTGTGTGCGCCACGTCTCGACCTCTGCCTCGGTGCGGTAACGCGTGGCATCGTCGGCGTTGGTGTGTGCGTCGATCCGGTATGTGATGGCCTCGACGAGGGTTGGGCCTTCGCCACTGCGGGCTCGGGTCACTGCCTCTTGGAGCACTTGGTGTACAGCGACGGCGTCATTGCCGTCGACGAGTCGGCCCGGCATGCCGTAGCCGACCGCCTTGTGGGCGAGAGAGGGGGCCGCGGTCTGTTTGGCGAGTGGTACAGAGATCGCGAATCCGTTGTTCTGGACGAGGAAGACGACAGGGGCACGCCACACCGCGGCGATGGTGAGAGCTTCGTGGAAGTCTCCTTCGCTGGTGCCGCCGTCGCCGATCATGGCAAGGGCCACCAGGTCATCCCCTCGGAGACGGGCGGCATGGGCGAACCCCACTGCATGCGGAAGCTGAGTGGCAAGCGGCGTAGACAGTGCGGCGATCCGGTGCTTGTAGGGGTCGTACCCGGTGTGCCAGTCGCCGCGCAGCAGGCCCAGAGCCTGGACGGGGTCCAGCCCGCGAGCGACAGCGGCGAGAGTGTCGCGATAGCTGGGGAAGAGCCAGTCGCGTTCCTGCAATGCGAGAGCCGCGGAGACCTCGCAGGCCTCCTGGCCGGTACTGGACGGATAGACGGCGAGCCGCCCCTGCTTGGTGAGGGCGGTGGCCTGAGTGTTGTAGCGGCGACCGCGCACCAGTTCCGTATAGAGCCGCTTGAGGAGATCGCGGTCGAGCCGGGCGGCTGCACGAGTGCCCAGCAGTTGCTGCGGCTCCATAGAGGGCAGGAGCGGTTCGGGATCGATCCTTGGGCGCCAGGCAGGCGCCGGGGCCGAGCGGTACGGCACGGATTCCTGCAATGCCGTCATGAACGGACTTCCTATCATGCAGTGTTCACGGTTCTGAGTGGACGCGCACCTCACGAGGCTGCGCACGTGGATAAGAGCACCGAGGAGCTGAAGCTGCGGCATTCCCAGTCGCCGCTCGCCGGTAGGCCCTTCGGCCGCCTCAAACCCACAAGTGAGCTTGGTCGAAGCTTCGAATCTCCTCTATTTGAGGGTGTGTCAATTTTGCGAACGCCAATTTCTCTTCCCGATGGACCGGAGATCCATCGCGGCCCACGCGCCCCAGGGCCTTCCGCTCTCCGACAATTCGGCAATCAATGAAGAACGCTGTGCGCAGCACCCGAGCCGACGCTTTCCAGAGGGCGGTTCTTCCCGAGAGTCTCATGGGCGGTGACAAACTCGTGGGCGCATTGCGCAGCAGCACACCCGATCTCACCGGCGAGCACAACCGAAGTCATGATCTCGGCAAGCTTCTTCGCTTTTCCGCTGCCGGCGCACCCCACCATCGACAAGGTCGCCTGGTACGCGGGCAACCCGGTTCCGCCGCCCACGGTCCCTACGATCAGAGTAGGCAGCGTGACCGACACCTCCAATTTATCCTTGTCGATAAACCGCGTGTCGACGATGGCTTGTGAACACTCGGCAAGATAGGCCATGTCCTGGCCGAATGCCTGAAACATTCCGGCTAGACCGTTCGCAGCGTGGATATTGAGCGAGTAGCTGCCGTGCAGGGCCAGCAGATTCTTGTAATCAGCGACGAAGTGGTGAAGTCGCTCCAGGCTGGTGCGCGTGACAGCAGCAACGACATCGCGCCGCAGAACCGTGCGGGCCACTACTTTCTTGCCCTTCCGCCGCGCGGGAAGGAACTTCTTGTCCTCCGGATAGGGGAGGACGCAATCCTGCACCAATCCGCTGTGTGCCGTGATGTAATTGGCCACTTCACTGATCGCCTTGCTGCTCATATTGCTGCCCATGGCATCGCCGGTATCGCAGCTGATCGAGAGCAGGACCGACGAGCCCATGTGCTCGTAAGTTATCTCCAACGGCCTCAGGTGATTACTGTCCCGGGCTGTCAGCTTTCTGATCTCCGCTTCTTTCTGCTTGCACCATGTGAACAGGCGGACGGCGTCGCCCAGTGATGCGGTATTGAACTGAACACCGCGCAGAAAAGCATCTCCGTAGACCAGCGTCTCGCAGCCGCCCGACATGTTCATGGCCTTGACACCTCTGGAGTAGGATGCCACCAGCGTGCCTTCCAGTGTCGCCATGGGGACGATGAACGAGCCGTTCGCGTGCTCGCCCAAGATTTCAACTGGCCCGCACAGACCCAGCGGCACGGGAACTGCTCCGACGAAATTCTCGATGTTGCCGGCCACTTGTTCCTCGGTGAGAGCGGTTTGCAGGTCCTCGTACCCTGGCCCCGCCAATTTCTTCACAACGCCCACTCGCTGCTGCATATCGTTGCGGGAAAAATGCTCGCTCACGCTCTCAACTCCTTGACTTGATGGCATACGCGGTAGCCTGGACTCCTCACGATGCCAGGGATTCAGCGGGTTTCAATACTCAGCACATTGTGCGTAAGCACAATGTGCCTGCACATATAGGGGTGCACACCGTTGTCTCCAAAATCTTTCCGACCTCATTTTGTTTACGAGACGCTGTGCGGCAGTGGAGCGATCCCAGCCGTCAGAGTCTGCGGGCGCGCTCCTGCGGGTACCGGGAGATCGCCACGCCACCAGGGCTGATCAGTTTGCTGGTTGGGGGGTGGCGGCGTGTGAGGTGCTGGCGAGGTTGGCGATCGTGCTTGCGGGGCAGGGCCGTGGCTCGCCGATGAACTCTGGCTTCCTGCGCCGAGGCGGATGACTCCACACCTCAAGGACGTGAACAGACGGTTGGACGGGTCGGGTCGCAGGGCACCGGCAGCCCATGTACTCCAAGGGGGCTTTGGGCCTGAATCGACACGAATCTGTTCACTCACGGAAATCGATAGTCTTTAGGAGAACCAGTGTCTCTTAACCCCGTTCGTGTCGCCTGAAGCTCTGTGAGCCAGTATGTGAACTTCTTCGTAACGGGCCGCGAAATTACGGCCTTAAGGGCAGACTGGCATGACACATGTACGACTCCTCAGAGGGTCGAGGTAGCCCGAAACAAGATGCCTCAAAGCAAACCATCTTGGCCTCGTGTTGCAAAGGCATCACTGAGCACAATTTCCCCTGGCGGCTCGTCAGACCCCCCGGACGGGCCCCCAGTTCGGCGGGCAGGCTCACGGCCCAGCTATCGCGTCGGGTGGATGCCGGGTGCCACGGTCGCGGTGAGGTGATCCAGGCGTGTAGGGACGGCTGATTCTGCTGGTCAGCCGGGGTGCGGAAGTGTGCTTCATCGAGAACCGCACCCGGGCCATGAGGGTCACCGGTCTGCGCCGACTCCCCCTCCATGGCGGCTGGCAGAACCCTACCTGGCTGGGGATCGCCTAGCCTGCACTCGATCCGCTGGCACGACTGCGGGAGCCCCGCGGCCTGTTCTCCGTCGACCGGCTCACCACCACGGCCTCGCAGAGCGACATCCGGGATTCGCCGGACACTGGCCCTGCACCGAGATCATCACCCTGCCGACCGGGCGGCTCGCACAACTCGGCGCCGGGATAGGGACGTTCCTTGAACGCGTTCGCCGCACCCCCCTTCGGGCGGCCTTCGGACAGTCGCCGTCCAGACCTGGGCCGCAACTGGGATGCCCTGCGCTTTCCGGACAGGATGGCCAGGCTTGCAGTCACCGCAACTTCTCGTGTGTGCTGTGTACTTCACGTGGTGGTAGGTGCCGGCGACCGCGCCGGAGCGCGAGCGGCACGGCGAGCCGGGCTCGGCCGTGCAGCGCGGGCAGGGTGGCGCTCGACGTCGTCCGCGTCGCTCGGGGAGGCTTCTTGAGGGGCCGTCATGGCACCGGAGGCTGTGGCAAACCATTCTCAGAAATGCCCCGAACCCAGCTTTGGGTGAGAACGAGTTCTGCGAACCGGAACGGTGCTTCGCGGTCGCCGGGCCGTCCTCTTTGATCTTGCTCGGAAAAAGGACCGTTTGTGAGAATGGGGGCAGACTGCGATCCGGTGGAGACAGCCTGTCGCACTCGTCGTTCCCGTCAGACACTGAAGCGTTCGACGAGCATCTTCATCGTGTCGAAGGCGGGCTTGGGGGAGTAGTCATCGGTGGTGAGCCCGAATTGATGGAACAATCCCGTTTCGGCGCTGTCGGCATCTCGCAGCGCAAAATGCGTGTAACCGCTCAGGTGGAGTTGCTTCGATTGGGCGGCGATCACATCTACCACAGTCTCGACGACGCCGGCCTGCCGGTGCGGGTGGCGTTCGGGTCCGGTAGGCCAACCGTGCTCGGTGATGTGCAGCGGTAGGTGTCCCAAGCCGGAGGGTGCCAGTACCGAGTCACGGTGATGACGCAGCAGTCCCGCGACAGAGTGCGGGAGGTCGGATGCGTCGACGGGTTGGAAGACATCGGGAAAGAAGTCCAGGCCCACGTAGTCCAGATCGGATATGAAGTCTTTTCCCCCGAGGTTGGTCAGTTCAGTGACGAAGGAGGTTGCTGGCCCGAAGAGAGGGGTGGTGTTGAATCCGACCCGTAGGTTTGTGTACCCAAGTTCACGTGCTCGCGCTTTGACGACGGAAACCCCACGGACGATCGCCTCGTGCACCGCCGGATAGTAGCCGTCCAGCGTCGGGTTCGACATGACGTTGGGCTCTTCCGTCACTTGCAACGTGCTCGTGACCGCGCCGTACTGCTCGACCAGTTCGCGCAGGAAGGCGCAGTAGCCGTCGACGTCTCCGCCTGGGGACTGGTACTGCGCCACCAAGTCCAAGCGGCGCCCCCGGATGGCGTGTTGGGCTGCGGCGGCCGGCGCTGCGGTCGCGTGTGGCTCGCCGAGGCGAGTGGCATCGTCGAAGCCTATGTAGGCGCGTACCAGGAACGGACGGCCTGGTCGGCCCTGGAGACGGTCGAGTGCACTCGATACGAGGGCCGGGTCATCGGGCAGGCCACCGGCCAGGCCCCCAGTGTCATCACCGGCGACTCCGCCCGGGTAGATCCCGAAGAGCATGCCGTCATGCGCTGTCAGTGTCACGCGCTCAATTCCCCTCGGTTCGGCGTTACAGGCGGTGTGGAGGTTGTCGCCGAGTCGGTCGGCCACGTCAGTGAGCCGGTGCGGAGGTCGTCGATGACCGAGTCGATCCATGCCATCTCAGCGCGAGCGAGGCACAACGCGTATTCAGCTTCGATGACGTGTAGGCGGGGCACACCGGCCGCCAGGGCCTCCGCGAGGCGTTTTTCATCGGCGGCCGTGCGTTGCCGAAGGCGCTGGGCACGCTCAACCAGGGCCTCCACCGCGCCGCTCACCCCGAGGGCGCCGAGATAGGTGACTGCGCCCAGGAACTGCGAGAACTCGCGTTCTGGGTTGCGGATCTGGGAGTCCAGCCGTCGTACGAGTTCGTCGCGGCCCTCTTCCGTGAGGGCGTAGACGGTCCTCTCCGGACGGTTTCCCAAGCGCTGCTGGCCTTGCGAAGCAAGCCATCCCGCTTCGGTCAGGGCGGCAACGGTGTTGTAGAGCGTGCCTCGCGTGATCGCGGCCGCGTGGTTGTCGCTGCGTTTTCGCAGTTCGGCGAGCATCTGGTGCGGGTGCGAGGGCTGTTCGAGCAGGAGACCCAGAACTGCCAGAACGATCGGGTTGTCGAGAGCGCGACGTGGCATAGTCGAACTCTATCAGTCTAAATAAACTATTAGGCAGCCAGTGGGAACTGGCGGCAGTCGAAGGCACACGCCGTGCCGGTGCCCCACCACATCTCATCGCGGATGGCGAAGGTGGCGTTCACCAGCTTCCGCAGGGCCGCGCGCATGTTGGCCCGATTGACGAACAGGTGCCGCACCCGCCGCAGCGTCGCCTCCGGCTCACCGTGCTTGCCGGTCACCGCCACCCGCTTGATCCCCATGTTCGTGCCCAGGCCGAACAGGACCAGCAGCAGCCGGCACCACAGCACGTCCTTCGACAGCATCTCGCGGGTGGCCACCGAGGTGAACTCCTCAACGAAGCCGGTGTCGAACTCGGCGTACTTCAGGATGTCCAGCAGGTCGATCGTGCCCCAGCGCCGCTCGATCTCCCCCTTGATCGCCACCAGGGGACTCCGGCTCTTCCTGCTTGCCGCACGGGGAGACCCTGATCCACGGCTCGTCGTGCTTCTTGACGATCGGCACCCCGCCCGTCGTGCCCTCCGCCAGCGCCTGCTCGAATCGGTCCAGCGAGGTGCGGAGCTTGCCTTGCAGGGCGGTGATGAACTCGCGGGCGTCCTGCGGCTGGCCCAGCGCGGCGTAGTGCACGTCCCGGTTGTCCTCAAAGTCCGCGGGCAGGTCGTCCTCCGAACTACGCCACCGGTTCGCCACCACCACCCAGATCTCCCGCCGGCGCACCGCGTCCCGAAGCGCGACCAGCACGCACAGCTCGTACGGGATGCGCTCGATGCGACCCTTGTCGTCCACCACCGCCCGCCACTGCTCGGGCACCACCCCCCGCCAGCGGCACGCTCTCCGCCGGATCGAAGAACGCCCCCTCCTTCAGCGGCTGGTCCAGGTAGCGCTGGAGCAGGTCGACCGCGTCCATCACCGGCCGGTAGGAGGTGTTGTTGCACTTCAGCTCCAGCGCACCCAGCAGCGGCGAGAGCACCCGGCGCCAGTGCGCTGAGTACGACGACCGCAGCACCGTGCGGACCCGGGCCTTGTAGCGGGCCTCGTTCGCCGCAGCCTCCGCGGCGAGGGCCTCGAGCGTCTTCTCCCCGCCGACCACCGGGTAGATCACCCGCCGCACCGTGCCGGACGGCTCGGACAGCGCCGCCTCCGCGACCCGCACCAGCATCGCGTCCTTGCCCCGGACCTTCTTCAGCTCGGCGTTGAGCTCCTCGTCGACCTTCCGCTCCGCCCAAGTGTTGATCTTCAGTACGAGCTGGATGAACAGGTCCACCAGCGAATCGGTGATCTCCGTCTGCCGTACGTGGCACAGCGCGGCCAGCAGCGTCAGGCGCCGGGGCGGTTTCATCCGCTCCAGGTTCGCCGGGTGCTCCTTCGACGCCCGCGCCCGCCACGCGTCCACCAGCTTCTCCGACACATCCGCGAACAAGTCCGCGGGCAACTCCAGCCGCCGCACACGCTGAAGCTTGTTCACCTCCGCCAGCAGGCTCTCCATGCCCGGCGCCCCCGGGTCGGCCTTCAGCACAGCGAAGTGCGACCGGCCGCCGCCCGACACCGCCCCCCTCACCGTCCGCCCCCTCACCCGTATCGTCCTCGCTGCCGGCGACCAGGTCCTCCATGCGCGAGTGCGTCGCGTGTGAGATCCGCTCCACCCGACTGCGGCAGAACTGGGCCTCGAAGTCCGTGACCGCCCGGCCCACCAGCCGCTGAACCTTCGCCGGGACTGGCGGCTCGATGTGGTCGTTACGGCACCGGGCCACCACGGCCGCCATCAGACGCTCGCGAGAGAGCTCCACCGGGCACAGTTCCGCGGCCAGCCACTCCGCCAGCCGCTCCTGGTCCTCCTCGGTACCTGCCCGGAACCCGAAAGCCGTACGGATCTCCGTGCGGTGGCGGGTGATCGCCCGGCCCTGCCAGTCGTACGCGGCCCATTCCTCGGCCGCTACCTTCACCTGCTGGGCAACCTACGCAACCGCAGGCGCCGGGACTTCTCCCGCGCCCTCAGGGAACCGCGCCTCGACCTCGAAGAACTTCAGCAACAGGGCGAAGCCCAGCCGTTCGCCCCGGTCTTGTTCCGGAGCCGCACAACCTCGTCCTCAAGAAGCGTCCAGACCTCGATCAGGTCCTTTGGCTCCAACTCCTGCCGCACCGATGCCTCCGCGCCTCAACCAACTGGATCTCCACATCGGGGCGACCACCCGCCCCACCTGGATGGAAAGCACAGAACCGCACCCCAGCCCCATCACGTTCTGCTACATGACGGGTGGCGGCAGCTATACGAGAACACGGCCACACCGCGATGTCCGCACAGGCCCAGATCGAGGGCCGCTACCTCGGCGGACGTCCGCCCTACGGCTACCTCCTCGCCGACGCCGGGCCGCATCCCAACCCGGCCAAGGCTGCCGACGGCGAGCGGCTCCACAAGCTCGCCCCCGACCCGGTCGCCGCACCCGTCGTACGCCGCATCTTCCGCGAGTACCTGCGCGGGAACGGCATGTACGCCATCGCCGAGGGCCTCACCCGCGACGGCGTCCTCTGCCCCTCAGCGCACGACCGCGCCCGAAACCGGCACCGCGCCGGCCACGCCTGGTCCAAGGGCGCCGTCCGCACGATCTTGATGAACCCCCGCTACACCGGCCATCAGGTCTGGAACAAGCAGCACAAGAAAGAGATCCTGCTCGACATCGACGATGTCACCCTCGGCCACCGCACCCAACTGACGTGGAACTCCCACGACAAGTGGATCTGGTCCGCCGAGCCTGTCCACGAACCGCTCGTGCCGATGGCCGACTTCCAGGCGGCCCAGGCCCAACAGGAACGCCGTCGCAACACCGCAGGTGTGGAACGCAAGGTCGGTCCGAGCAAGCGTAGCTACGCCCTGCGCGGCCTCCTGCGCTGCGGCCAGTGCGACCGCAAGATGCAGGGCAACTACAACCGTGGCCTTCCGCACTACCGCTGCCGCTACCCGGCCGAGACGCCCACAGCGCCTCGCTCCCCCACCCCCTGACCGTCTACGTCCGCGAGAGCGCGCTCCTCCCCTCACTCGATGCCTGGCTCGTCCGTGTCTTCGCCCCCGGGCGCCTCAAGCAGACCCTCAAAGCCCTGCACCAGGCCCAGACCACGGCCTCCTCCGCCCCGGACCCCGCGCTCGAAGCCGCCCATCGGACCGTCGCCGACTGCGAGCGCAGGATCGAGGGCTACCGCGCCGCCATCGACGCCGGTACGGACCCAGCGACCGTCATGGAATGGATCAACCAGGCCGCCGCCCAACGCCAGATCACCGCCGCCCAGACGGCCCCCGCCCCGAAGGCCGCCCGCCCGCTCACCGAGGAGGAGATCGCCCAGATCATCAAGGACCTCGGCAACCTGACCGACCGGCTCCAGCAGGCCGCCCCCGAACGCAAAGCCCCGCTCTACGCAGCGTTCGGGCTCACGCTCACCTACGACCACAGCAAAAGGGCCGTGACTGTTGAGTCACGGCCCACAAGCGTCCGCACGCGACGTGCGGATGGTGAGTGTCCGAGGGGGGTGTCGAGCTCAGCGCACGATGTTCCGGCGCTGGCCAGGGGGACGCTGCGGCTACCATAACCCGTCCGGGTCCGCAGCGTACGCCCGCCCGTGATGCGACGTCGATATGGGTACCGACCCGGCGCCCGGACCCCGATGAACTGCTGAATCGGCCAGGTCCTGGTTGCTGGTATACGGCTGAGCCATGCGGCTGGGATGTCCCAGCGGATGCGGTTCCAGGACTGGGGGAGGCGCGTGGGTGTGGATACCCGATGAGCTGCGAGCAGCGGAGCGTGAGAACCAGCCCATCACGGCGATAGTCGGGAGCAGTTGTCGCTGACTCAGGTGGGCATGAGCTTGGCCCGTTTCCTCTGCAATGCATAGGAAACGGGCCAAAGCGCTATGCGCGTCGTCTCCCGTGGGCCTGACAGCTAACCAGCGACGTAGGCGACGGCGTCGTGGCTGTGGATACTCTCCAGGTTACGGATGCTGACCGCGTACCGGAGACCCCGGTCCAAGCACTTTGCGCTGACTGCGCGGGCCATGTCCTCGACAAACACTGGTTGGTTGTACGCCTGCATGGTCAGGACTCGTTCATCGGTGCGTTTGACCAGCGGCACCACCGGCGCTGAAGCGGACGACGACAGCAGCCGCACGGCGCTCCGAACCGGCAGAGGATATGGGTCGTCACCCTGGCCAGTCACGGTGAGCGTCACTCGGCTTCGCTGATTGTGTGCGCCATAGTCGGAGATAGCCTTCGAGCACGGGCAGAGGCTTGTTACCTCTGTGGTGACGGCTGTCTTCACCGTGACGTCGCCGTTGTCCCAATGGCCTTCAATGCAGATGTCGTGTACCTGTGTTGACTCACGCCCACTCGCGGGCGCGACCACAGTCGTACTTACGGGCATCGCCAGCGCAACTGTAATGGCAGGTGCATCCAGAAGATCTGCCCCGGTTTTGAGGACACTTGGCAACTGACGAGGATCGAACCTCTGCAAATGCTCGTGCACAAGGGCGACCATGCGGCTCATGTGCGTGCCACGTCGGTCACGCTGAAGCCGCACAGTTACTTCGAAGTTGGCGACGCCTTCCTGGCGGATGTACCCGTCCTCGAAGCTCACGGAGTAACGGAGACGGTCGATGCCGACCTTGTCGATCTCGATACCGCGCGAGTCGGTCTCGTTCTGAGTGTCGTGCATGCTCACTCGCCTCGGTAAGTGCAGCCCGATGTGCACGTTTCCCGAACTGTCAGCGCCGAAAGCCCTGACAAACCGGGCTGGAGCCGCTCCCAGATCCAACGGGCCAGTACCTCGCTGGTCGGGTTCTCCAGGCCCTCGATCTCGTTCAGGTAGTAGTGATCGAGTTGTGCTTCGATCGGCCTGAACGCACGCTTCAGGTCAGCGAAGTCCATGACCCAGCCTGCCTCGGGGTCAACTGGTGCCTCGACATGAACGATCACCTTGTAAGAGTGCCCGTGCAGCCGGGAGCACTTGTGGCCCTCCGGGACCTTCGGCAAACGGTGTGCTGCTTCGAACGTGAACTCGCGAAAAATTTCCATTACTGAATTCCCAGATACTTGTGCGTCTGGAGAGAGAGAATCCAGCGCGGATTTTTCATGCAGTAGTCGACCACTGCGCGGGTGTGTTCCTCGACGTCGGGACCGTCCATCGGCTGGAGCCGGAAGAAGCTGAAGTCCAAGTCCTCGAACTGGGCGGGGTCACCGCCCGCCTGGGGGTAAACCAGCTTCAACTCGTTGCCCTTGGTGACCACGAGTTCGGAGCCGATCTTGGGGCTTACGCACAGCCAGTCGATGCCCAACGGAGGTACGCGCGTGCCGTTCGTCTCGACAGCGACTTCGAATCCCCTGGCGTGCAGGGCTTCGATGGCAGCTTCGTCGAGTTGGAGGAGTGGCTCGCCTCCCGTGCACACGACGAAGCGGTGTTCGGTGGCTTCTGAAGGCCAGGCATTCTCAACAGCTTGGGCGAGGTCTTCGGGCGTCGCGAACCGCCCACCGCCCAGTCCATCGGTTCCCACGAAGTCAGTATCGCAGAACTGGCAGATGGCGCGATGGCGGTCCTTCTCCAGCCCCGTCCACAGGTTGCAGCGTGAGAAGCGGCAGAAGACTGCCGGGCGGCCTGCATGGCTGCCTTCACCTTGGAGGGTGTAGAAGATTTCCTTGACCAGATAGGTCATTGTCACGCGTCCTGGTACTGCACGGGGTCGATCGTGCCTGCCTCGGCGAAGCCCTTGAGGCGCAGCAGGCAGGTCTCGCAGTGCCCGCAGGCGCGCCCTTGTTCGTCGGGGTCATAGCAGCTGGAAGTGAGCGAGTAATCCACACCCAGGCGCAGGCCCTCCGTCACGATGTCCGCTTTCGACATCTCCATGAGCGGGGCATGGAGCTTGAGCTTCTGGGTTCCTTCGACGCCGGCACGGGTCGCCAGGTTGGCCATCTTGGCGTACGCGTCCATGTACTCGGGGCGACAGTCGGGGTAACCGCTGTAGTCGACCGCAGTAACGCCGGTGAAGATGTCACTGGCGTTGACAGTTTCAGCGAATGCCAAAGCGAACGAGAGGAAGATCGTGTTGCGCGCAGGCACGTAGGTGATGGGTACGGCGCCGTCACCGGCGTGGTCCAGGGAGTCGTGCTTGGGCACGTCAATGTCGGAGGTCAGTGCGGAGCCGCCGAAAACTCGCAGGTCAATGTCCGCAATGACATGCCGGGCGACACCCTGGGCCTCGGCTACGCGCTTCGCGGCCTCGAGTTCCACGCTGTGACGCTGGCCGTATCGGAAGCTGAGGGCGTACGGCGTGTAGCCCTGCTCCTTCGCGATGGCCAGAACCGTGGTCGAGTCCAGACCGCCGCTCAGCAAAACGATCGCAGGACGTCCCATGCCTCACTCCCTGGTTTGCTTGGTGTGACGCGTGCACCCTAGCGCGAGAACTGGCAGGTAGAGTAACCGCCACATGGTTCTAGTTTTGACTGTCGGGAGTCGAGCTGCGTGAAGCAACTTTCGCTGGTCGTTACGTGCACCGACCGCAAGGTCGCGACGCCGGACGCAGCTCTGTATGCCAGGAACCTGCCGCAGGGCAGCGTGCGGGAACGCTCCATCGACTGGCACCAGCGCATCCAGAGCGCCATCACCCGCGGGGGGTCCGCCCTGCCCGCACTCACCGAGCTCTACCGCGGTGATCACTGGAGTCGGGCCCGTCGCCTGATGTCCGTGGCAGTCTCGGCGGGCTTCGAAGCGCAACTCTGGGTGGCATCGGCGGGTCTGGGCCTTCAGCCGGTGGAGCCGAAGACCCAGCCGGCGCCGCCCTACTCGGCCACCTTCAGCATCAGGCATGCCGACTCCGTGGGAGCCTCCGCCGCAGAGAACACCCAGTGGTGGAGCCACCTCCAGGCGCGAACCGGGCAGGGCACGCTGGAAGAGTTGGGCCGACGCGGCCCGGTCCTGATGGCGCTGTCGGAGGTCTATGCCGGCGCCATGGAGGAGGAGCTCCTCGCGCTGGGGGCTCTGGGTGGGGAGGCGCTGCTCATCGGCGGAGTGCGTGAGATCCCCGGCGTCCATCGCGTCCCCTCCGATGCCGGGTTGCGCGCCACGCTGGGTGGGACATTGACGAGCCTGAACGTGCGCATGGCCGCAATGTGGCTCGAGCATTCCCGCGATGGACAACTCACCTCGTCGGTCACCTGCACTGCCTGGGCACAGTGGGCGGCGGCCACTTCACGACCGGAGAGGTACGAGCGGGTTGCCATGTCGGACGACGAGGTGATCGCCTTCATCCGACGGGAAACCGCCAAGGAGCCGGCTCTGTCCCGCACCCGGCTGCTGCGGGTTCTGCGCGCTGACGGCAGAGCCTGTGAGCAGAGCAGGTTCGCCAATCTGTACAAGCGAAGCATGGGGGAACGGTGACAGAGGACGTCATCAAGCGCAGGGCGCTGCGGATTGAGCAGAACCCGGACATCCCGCTGTATGTGTTTGCGCTCGAGGCCGGAGAGATCGACCGGGTAGCTGATGTAGCGCGGATTTCCCGCGACGAGGCGGGCAAGTTGTTCGGCTACCAGCGACCGGAGAAGAAGCAACACGTCAAACAGATTCTGGAGTACCTCGACGGCGACAATGTGCTTTTCCCCAACGGACTGATCCTGGCCCTGCCCGCCTCCGTGCGGTTCCGGGGAAGCCGCGGGCCGAACAGCACGGACGGCCTTGCGACGATCGGCACCTTGGAGATTTTTCTCCCGGATTCGCCTTCCGACCCCAGGCCAGCCCTCATCGTGGACGGCCAACAACGCAGTCTCGCGCTCGCGCGCACCCGGAAGTCCAAGCTGCCCGTCATGGTGGCAGGTTTTGTGGCTGAGGACATCGAGGTGCAGCGCGACCAGTTCCTGCGCGTCAATACGGTGTCGCCCCTGCCCGGCAATCTGGTGACCGAACTTCTTCCGGAGGTACACACCAAGCTGCCGACGAAACTGTCGGCCAAGAAACTGCCGTCCGTTTTGGTGAACGCCCTCAACCAGGATGCCGACTCCCCCTTCAAGGGGTTGATCAAGCAGGCGTCAACCACCACTGACAAGCGGCCCGGCGCCGTGGTGAAGGACAACAGCCTCATCTCGGCCATCGAGGAATCCCTCAAACCTTCAGGTGCCCTTTTCCCATACAAGAACCTCTCGAACGGCACAATCGACACCGTTACCATCCGCAGCATTCTCGTCACCTATTGGAGTGCGGTGCGCGACACCTTCCCGGAAGCGTGGGGGGTGGCGCCGACCAGGAGCCGTCTCATGCACGGCGTTGGCATCCGCTCGATGGGCCGTCTCATGGATCGGGTCATGGACCGGGTTCTCGCCGTCGCGGAACCGGGATCGCCCGAAGCTTACGAGAGCGCCAAGGCCGAACTGGCGCTGATCGCCCCCCACTGCCGGTGGACCAAGGGCCGCTGGCCCGAACTCAACACGCCATGGGATGAACTGCAGAACACGCCGCGCCATATCAGCACTCTCTCGAACCTTTTGATTCGCATCTACTTCCAGTCGAGGACGAGTACGTCGTGAAGTTTTATTTCCCGGACAGTCAGGACCAAGTCAGCCCGACCTACGATTTCCTCAACGACGAGTACTCCCCTTTCCGAGTCCGCCAGCGTGACGATCGCTATGCACACCAGGTCGTCTCTCCGGCCCCTTACCGGGGAATACTGGTCAGTAAGGCCATCGTCGACGGCTCGGCCAAGGGCGCCGGAAAATACACCGCACCCCAAAGGGAGCGACTGTACCGGCTCGGTGTTCGCGAGTTCTTCAGATTGCCCGAGGAGATGGACAGCCTTGGGGATTGTGGCGCATTCAATTACATTGACGAGACGATTCCGCCATATTCTATCGACGAAGTTCTGGATTTTTATGAGGGTTGCCAGTTCGATGAGGGTGTCAGCATCGACCATGTGATCTTCGGCTACAAGCCGGAGGCATCCGATGCCGATGTCGACCCCGCATGGGCCGAGCGTCGCCGCATCTCACTCAGACTCGCGGAGGACTTCCTCGCCGGCGTCGAAGCCCGCAAGAGCAATCTCATTCCCTTCGGTGCCGCGCAGGGGTGGAGCCCAGCCAGTTACGCCGACAGCGTCGTCCAACTGCAGGACATGGGATACAAGCGCATTGCCCTCGGCGGCATGGTCCCCCTCAAAACGAATGAGATTATGGATTGCCTGGACAAGATCGAGGAAGTGCGGGACAAGGCAAATACGACGCTGCACCTGTTGGGGATCACCCGAATCGGCAGCATGGAGGAGTTCTCCAAACGTGGCGTGGCTAGCTTCGACAGCACGTCCGCATTCCGGCAGGCATTTATGGACGAACGCAATAATTTCCATACCTCCGAGGGCACGTACACGGCCATCCGGGTTCCCCAGGTCGACGGAAATCCCACGCTCAAGCGTCAGATTCTGGCAGGGGTGGTTTCCCAGCCCGCTGCCATCAAGGCCGAGCGTGAATGCCTGCAGGCTCTGCGCGAGTACGGCAAAGAGCAGTTGGGGCTCTCCGAGGCTCTGACAGCCTTGGAGACCTATCTCAAGCTCGTCGATGAGAAGAAGTGGGCCAAGTACCACGAGAACTACACGAAGACCCTGAGCGACCGGCCGTGGAAGCACTGCCCCTGTCTCATCTGCAAGGAGTTGGGCGTGGAGGTTGTGATTTTTCGCGGTACCGAGCGGAACAAGCGCCGCGGTTTTCATAACATGACCGTCTTGCAGGCGAAGATGAACCAACTCAACTTCACATAAGCACTCGACCCTCTGACGCCTACGAACTGTCCACTAGGAGATGATGTGGCCGACCGATACACGTTGCGACTCCCTGCCCTGCAAGTAAATCAAGGCGATAAGCAGATTTATTGCTTCGCGGTCGACGGGAAGAAGTTGCATGACTTCACCGCCGTCTCCCGGATCAGCCGCAACAATGAGAAGCAACTTCAGGGATACCAGCGGCCGGAGGCCCTCAGCCACATTCGGGCCATTCGCCGCTACCTCGAGTCGGACGGGGCCATGCTGCCCAACGCCGTGGTCCTGGCCTTCGACGAGCGGGTGGAGTTCGTTGCGGGCAGCCCCTCCAAGCACGTTGGCTACTCCGTTCCCGGCGAGTTGCTCATCCCCGTCGACGAGTCGCTGTCCGAGGAAGAACGGCCCGCCTGGCTTGTCGACGGCCAGCAGCGCAGTGCTGCCATCAGGGACGCCGACCTCGCCGAGTTCCCCGTCGCAGCCGTGGGCTTCATCGCCTCCCAGGAGGAGCAGCGCTCGCAGTTCATCCTGGTCAACTCGACCAAGCCGCTGCCCAAGGGCCTGGTGTACGAACTGCTGCCGGAGACCACCGGACAACTGCCGCGTTCCTACGCGCGACGGCAACTTGCCGCGAAGCTGATGGTCATGCTGAACATGAGCGACGGGCCTTTCGCCGGGAGAATCAGCAGCCCGACCTCGCCCGGCGGCAACATCAAGGACAACAGCGTCCTGAAGATGCTGGAGCACAGCATCTACGAGGGGGCGCTGTACCAGTATCGCAATGCCAAGGACGGCACCGGGAATGAGGAGCGGATGCTAGCGCACCTGCTCTCCTTCTGGACGCCCGTGGCGAGCATGTTCGAGGAAGCGTGGGACAAGCCCCCCAAGGAGTCCAGGCTGACCCATGGTGTGGGCATCCAGGCGATGGGCTTCGTCATGGACCGGCTCACCGCTGACGTCCCCTTCGACAAGGTCAACTGGGACAAGATCCGCAGCACCTTGCGCGGACTGGAAGACCACGTCGCCTGGACCTCCGGCACCTGGAAGTTCTCCGACGGACAGGAACGGCACTGGAACAGCCTGCAGAACACGGCCAACGATGTGCGGCTTCTCAGCAGCCATCTGCAGGCCCAGGTCAGCCGCTAATCGAACCTTCCCAACGCGGCTGGGTGTGGTCTCCCCGAAATGCTGGGGAGACCACCAGCGCGTCACTGGCTTGCCGCTGCGCGAAGACCCTGCGCCGTTGCCCGCAGCAGAGATGCTGAACCGCTTCCGTCTGCATAGTGGATGTGCTTGGTGCGCGCATGCTGCGTGATGAAGCCGGTTGCAGCGTGCTTCGCGCACCGTGTGGCCAAGACCACCAGGTCCGCAGCGCGGGCCTTGTGGCGGAGTTGGGTACTGCCGACGTGGTCACTGGCCGTGGCTGCGCTGACGGCGGGGGCCAGGTGCTCGATCTCCTCGACGCACCGCGCGAGCACGGCTTCGTCCAGGGAGTACAGCAGCACCTTCATGGGCGGCAAGTCTGCGAGTGCCACCTCGCGTTCGCCACCGGTCCCGGCCCGGTCGCGCCAGGGAAAGTCGATGCCGAGCTCTCTCGACAGACGTTTGGCGAAGGCCAGATCAGCTTCGCTGAGCCGGCCCTGATGGCGCCAGAGCGGCTCCAGCAGGCCGTAGGCGAGTTTACTGCGGGCCTCCACGTCGGGGCAGGCGGCCAGGAACAAACGATCAACGAAGTCCAGTGCGATGGCGGCCCGTTCGGGAGATACCCAGCGGTTGCGATAGGCGCCGATGTCGTCGAGCAGTTCCGCGTAGGTCTGCGCCGAGGGGGCTGCTCTGAGGGCAATCTCCGCGAGCGCCTGGAGCGCGGCAAGGTCACCGGGGCCGAACCGGTCGAAGGTGACTGCATTGCGGATGTAGGCATGGGCGGTCCGCCCTGCCGGGGCTTGGTACCCCACGGCATCGATGAACGAGCCGACCGTTCGCCAGACCTCGTCGGCGGGCTGGTCCGCCAGCCCGTCCAGAAACTCGGCGAGGGCTGCATCCTCTGCGGCCGGCGGAGCCCAGGCAGTCCAAGCGCGCTCGTCGACTGCCGTTTTGCCCTCACTGCTGCCTGCGGCTACTGCGGCCAGGAAAGCCTCCCAGGAATCGATCGCCTTCGGCGAGGGATCCGGAGGGTCTCCAGCCGTCTGTGCAGCGGGCCCGGATTCGAGGGGTACGGCAGCTTCCTGGGTGTCGGCCAGGAGTCGTTGAGCGTCTTCCCAAACCAACGAAGGAAGCTCGGCTCGTTGGCTCCCACGCTCCACAGTCTTCACCAGACGGCGCAGAGCCGGCAGGTCCTCCAGGAGTGTGGCGGCCATCAGCAGCACGGTGACCGCCCGTGCGTCCAGCAGTCCCGCATCTGCCTGCAGCAACGCGGGAACGAACCGCCCTCGTTCTTCCAGCCGCGCCCGTGCTACTGGCAGGTCACCTACGGTGAGCGGTTCCTGCACCTGTGCATAGACGGCGTTGAGGATCGCTTCCTTGACCGGCAACGGAGGGTCCTGCCGGATGACATCGACCAGTTCGGGCAGCTGCAAAATCGCCGCACTCTGCCCCAGCCGGTCCAGCCGCTTGATCCGCAGGTTTGCAAGGTTGGCCGCGGTCACGCCGCCCGCCGCCGCCAGATGTTCGAGCACCACGTTGGACGCGGTCTCAGCACCCGCACAAAGAGAAGCATCGAACTCCGCAAGGAGCCGCCCGATCGGCTTGGTCGACCGCCACAACCGCGCAGGCCGGCTTGCCTGGGTCCGCTGCATCAGCCCCAACGCCTCGGCCAGATTGCGGCGATGCTCAAGGGTGAGCCCGGTCTCCAAACGGAACGTGGTTCGCTCGCCCGCGAACTCGCGGATGGCCTGCTCGACGGGGTCATCCGGATCCAGCCAGGTAGGCTGGATCCCTACCTGCTCGTCGTAGGCAATGTAGGTCGGGCCGGCAAAGGCCCGGATCAGTTCGGCTGTCCTGGCCCGCTCACCGGGCTCTTGTGCGATGACGTAGACGACGAAGCGATCGCGGCCCTGATACACACGTGGCAGAACAACGGGCGCGTCATCGCCCCGGCGGAGTGCCTCGACGAAGGGCAGCGTGCGGTCCTTGTGGCGGTATTGCGGGTCCATGCCCGGCCAGACCATGTTCCCCGGGCCGAAAAACCGTTGCAGGAACCCTTCGAGAGCCGCTTGCTTTTGCTCATTCGGCTGACTCACGAGTCGCTCCTCCACCGCTGTGCCAGATCCAGCCGCGCCTGCCCGGCATCCGGTCCGCCCACCTTGTAGGTGACCGCTTCATCGTTCTTCGCCAGGCCGCGCACCGTGAAGTTCATGGAACCGGTGAGAATCCACTCTTGGCCACACAGAGTCTTCTCGTGTACATCAGGATCGCGCCACACCTTTACTCCCGTCAGCCTCGAGGACTCGATCCGACGCAGAAACACCTCGTTATGAGGGTCAGGACGCGTGATCACACTTACGCGGGCCCCGCCCCGGGCGATGCGCAGCAATGTGTCGGACAGCCGCCAACTACTCGGCGGCACATCACCGAAGAAGGCGTCATAGGCGCCGTGGCTGTTGTCGACGACGGTGACATCGGTTATCCACGGAGAGACCAGCCATACCTCCCTGCTCGGGTTGAGCATCTCCGCCATCAGCACGGCGGACAGCGCCGAGTCGATGCGCAGCCCGGTCCGCGGACCGGTGCGCAGGGTTCTGGGGGTCAGTTCTTTCACTGGGTCGCCTCCCGCAACTCCACCCGCACACGCAGTTGATCCCGATGCCGGATGTAGCCGGTGACCTCGCCGAATACCTTCATCACATCCCAGTCCACGCGCAGCGCCGGCACCCGGATGAGAGCCTCCGACAGCGCCTGCGACTCACCCGCCGGACAGACGAGATTTGCAACTCCGCCGGCGGCCATGGCCTTCTGATAAAGCGCATCCCAATCGCTCGCTGTGACGTCGACCTCGGACACGTCGTCGTTGTGCGCCGCACGGACGAGCAGCCGGTCCAGCACAGGGGCCTGCGCGTAGGGCTGGTAGTGCTGAAGATCCTGTGTGCGAGCCTGCCGCCCACGCGGCCAGAGCAGACTGAAGGCCTGATCCGCGGTCAGTTGTTTGCTGCCGCCGATGTCCAGCCGGCTGTCGCCGACGGCAAAGGCGATGACGTTTGCGTCGACCTCGACGCCGAGTCTGTCCTCCAGTGCGGCCCATGCTTCGACCATGCGCAAAGCCTGCGCATCGGTGTCGGGGTTCGAGCCTGGGCGCAGGAGGCGGGTGGACAGAGCCGAGACCGCAGTGCGACGCGGACGCCCGTCCAACTGCTCCCAGGCAGCCAGAAGCGCTTCCAATGCCTCATGGGCAGTTTCCGCATCCTGAGCACCTCGCAGCGCACGCATGCCTTCTGCGGCATCACCGGCAGGCTCATCCGCCAGGTGGCGCAGCAGGCGTGTCACCGTGGCATCCACATACTCATAGTCGCTCGGGGCCAGCGCGCTGGTGACAAGCGACCAAAAGCGGCGGGGGTCTTGCCCGTAGAAGCGCACAAGGTGCTCCACCACACCCAGGCCACCCATGGCCGTCTCGCTGAGCCACACGGCAGCGGGGCCGCCACTGGTCGCCGCGGGCACCACGTCAACTATCAGGTCCCCGTCCTGCGCATCGGGACAAGCCCTCTGGGCGGCGGACAGGATCGCTGCAGCCACGGTGTCGCGATAGGCGCGCTGCGCCAACTCTTCGGTTCTGACAGCGATGTCCGGTTCACACAGATACTCTGCCGCCCGGTCTATAGCCGCGATCACCCGGTCGTCGCCCAGCAGTTCCGTCAGCCCGTCGATCAGTCGCGCATTGTCGAGCGGCTGATCGGCGTCGCTGTTGTCGCGGTAAAGGGCGCGCAGGATGCGTGGCAGTTCTCTCGCCCATGCTCCGTTGGCCAGCCGGGCCCGCACCTCCTGTGCGGGACACGATTCTTCAATTCCTTCGAGCGCATAGGCGGTGAGGTAGATCTGTCCGAGCCAGGCGCGTTGGAAGCGATTCGCCACGCCCTCGAGCGCAGGGTCCTCGGCGAAGGCGGACGAGAAGGCCAGCGACCGCCACTGCGGGGACGACAGGTACTTCCTGACCAGCGGATCTGCCGTGTCCAAAGGCTTGAGGAGGATCTGTACGGCATCCACGCCCAGCCTGAAGCCCAGAGCAGCCGGATTGCCGTGCAGTTCGTAGTGAACCTTGCGTGACTCGACTTCTCCGCGTTCGAGTGCCACTTGGCAATCTGCACCCAGCGTCATACGCCGAATCTCGATGGGGTTGCCTGCCGCATGGGTGGCGAATCTGACGGCCTGCAAGCAGTTGTGCCACTGCGACGGGCTCGGAATGTCCGCCGGTGTCGGCGGAGCCTCCTCGGACACGACGATCTGGGTGCCCCACAGAGGCACACCTTGCGAGCGGTCGGAGATCTCCAGGCCCGGCTGCTCCAGCTTCAACTGCGTCGGGCGGAATACCTGCACTCCTTCCGCTGCGCACCCTTCGGGGTGCCAGAGGCCCTGCGGTTCGGCCTGCTCAACGATCTGCTGCAAGGGCAGGCCGCTGCCGGCCGGGGGCGGGGCAAGCCAGGTGCGGTGCTCATCACGGCGATGTCCGAAGCGCCGACTGACGCGGCCCGGGACGGCTTCGCGGAGCGCCCTGGCGATCGGAAGCTGTTCCAGGGCCTCGTTCGCATCGAAGGGCAGGCGCAGTTCGACCTCGGGCAGGTTCAGCGGCTCGAAGAGCGAGCGGGTGAGGAACTCGGGGAGAAGCGTTCCTTCCTTTGCCCCCGGATCGACGCGCCGGGATTTCCAGTTGCTGCGCAGCCGCCGCAACGCGGTCGGCACGACGGAAAGCAGCAAGGAGCGCGGTTGTTCCCACAGCAGCGCCTGGACGTCGTCGGCGCCGATCTGCAGAGCCCTCGCCAGGTGCTGGGCCAGTTCGTCCTGCAGGCCGGGCTCGTCGAGGATCGCCTGCAGGAGCGATGTCAGCGCCTCGTGTCCTGCCCGGTCCTCATCGCGTACCGACCTGCCGTTGGGGGCGCGGAGAAT
The DNA here is from genome assembly GCF_039532135.1 of Streptomyces axinellae. Taxonomy (NCBI): domain Bacteria; kingdom Bacillati; phylum Actinomycetota; class Actinomycetes; order Kitasatosporales; family Streptomycetaceae; genus Streptomyces; species Streptomyces axinellae. Next base: position 24,946 of record NZ_BAAARJ010000006.1, on the reverse strand, counting down.
CTTTCGCGGGTCGGCCGACAGTTTCCGGTGGCGGAGCTTGCCGGCCGTCCAGTCCAGCAGAGCTTGAGTGGCCTGGATTTTGAGTACGTAGCGGTTGCCGATGGGCAGATTGCGAGCGGGGACCTGTGGGGCGAACAGCGTCTCGTATGCCTGGTAGGCGAGCCGGTCGCGTCCGTAGTCCGACAGAGTGACGACCGTGATGGGGCGGCTACCGCGTTCGCGGCCTGCGCGGCCCCGACGCTGAATGAACGCTGCTGCGTCGCGGGGGGCCTTGTGCTGTAGCACCAGGCCTACCCGGGGATCGTTGAAGCCCACTTCGAGTGACGCTGTCGCCACGGTCAGGTTCGCCTCGTGGTCGACTCCGACATCCTGCGAGGAGGTACGGCCGACGTGCAGGTGATGCAGTTGCAGGGTGGGGTCGAGGTCGTGCCCGATTTTCTCGACGATGTCCCACGACTGGCCATCCACATAGCGGGCGGCGTGCTCGTCCCGTTCGGAGGAGCGCAGCCCGGCAAGTACGGACTTACGGCCGTTGCGTCGGCGACCCGACCGATCCTGGCCGCCCTCCGCGTCGCGTAGATCGTTGTAGAAGCGGTTGGTGACGTCGAGGTCGTCTGTGAACAAGAAGCCCGTCGAGCCGTAGAGGAACTTGCTTGCGTTCAGGTCCAGCATGCGGCCGTGGAGCATGGCCGTCTGAATCGAGGTGGACAGCAGGCTCGTCCCGGAGACCGGGTCACCGCGAAGTGCCAGCGCGTACTCACGGCCTTCGAACTCCATGGTTGCGTCGTCCGGTTCGATGGAGTCCACGTCGCCGGAGCGCAGACCGACCAACTGGGCGAAGAACCGCTGTGCATCGGTCAGGGTCGCCGAGAGCCCCACAAATGTCATGGGGCGGCGCGCTGCCTCGCGCCAACGGCGCAGAAGCAGTGCTACTTGCGCGCCGTGTACGCCGCTGTAGGTGTGGACTTCGTCCAGGAGCACGAGGGAGGGAGCGGTGCTGCTGCCGCGCCAGCCGAGCAGCCACTCCAGGTAGCTGTCTCCGCTGCAGCGGTTCAGCATCTCTGTGGTGGTGAACAGCAGATCAGGCGGGTTCTTCTTCAGGGAGTCCCGGGTGAGGGCAAGGCGCCCCTCATCCAGTGTGTATCCGCATCGGATACAGGTCAGTCGCTCACGGCCTTGCCTGCGGTCTGCGTCGGTCCACTGCAGTTCCCCCGTGCCGCAGGCAGCAGCAGGGCAGGGCAGGTACGGGCAGACGACGCCTTGGGGGGTGCGTTTCCAGGCGGTGGCGAGTTTCGAGCCCGGTTCCAGCCGCTGGTCACGGACGGTCCAGGGGGTGTCGCCGTAAAGCGCGCCAATACGGATCAGGCGTCGTCCACTGGCATGCAGAGCCGGCTTGACGGCGTCAACAGAGCGGACCGACTCCCGCAACTGGTCGCGCAGGAGTTCCTTGCGTGGATAGAGGGCCAGTGTGTGGACACGCTTCGCCCTTCCGCGGTGGGCGAGTTCAGCCATTGCCGCGAAGGCAGGCAGATAGAACGAGAGGGTCTTCCCGCTGCCGGTGCCGGCGCCGACGATGATTCCCTTGGACAGCCCGGCGCTGAGCGAGGCGTACACCGATGAGGTGGCATCCAGCTGGAACTGAGCCAGCTCACGGCCCTGCAACTGGGCTGCCGCCACGCGCTGTTGTACATCGCCCCAGTGGGGAAGCTGCGCGAGGTGGTGCAGAGCGTCGGATGTGGGGATGTCCCGGCGCGGGTAGCGTCGCGGCGCCACGTGCAGTCGGTAGTCGGCGACTAGCCGGGGCTGCTGTTGCCACCAGCCGGGTCGTTCCTCCTGCGCCCAGCCGCCCTGGGCGAAGAGTTGACGAAGGCCGGTCGTGAGTCGCAGTGACTCTGCCAGGCGGGTGCGGTACCGCGGTGGTGAGGTCACCGGGACCGGCACCTCGAACAGCAAGGCGCACAGCAAAAACTCCTCCAGCAGGGAATCCGCCGACATACCGACCGGGGCGGCGGCGTGGCTGTGCAGGAGTTGGTCTATGGTCTCCATCACCTCGGCTTGCGACAGGGCGGTCTCGGTGACGCCCCAGGCCAGCAGCGGCAGTTCGCGGTCTTCCAGGCGGTTCAGGAGTTCGTTCGCGAAACGCATGTCAAGGTGCTCTGTCACTCTGTCACGCCCCGGTCCGCTGCAAGGTGATGTGAGTGTCCATCTCGAACTGGCGCAGCAGTGCGATGTCGCTGTCTGAGATGTCGCTGAGGGAGGGACCGGGGCGTTTCTCCAGCAGTTCAAGAAGCTGCAGCAGCTCCTGGGGTGGATCGCTTTTGTCACGCAGGGACTCGGCGAGAAGGCTGTAGGTGCTGGTGAAGAGAGCGATGTCCGCCTTTGACAGGTTCTTGGGAGTTACCGCCTGGCGGAGTTCCTTGGCGCGGGTGCGGGCGGCCTCGCGTTCGTCCCGCCCGAGCATGGGGACGCGGGCCAGAGGAAGCCCGGTGAGCTGTTGAGCGGCCCAGGTGGTCCAGGCCGTGCTGGTGTCGCCCTTGAGCTTGACCGAGAACTCCAAAACTTTTCTTCTTGCCGTGTTGAAGACCGTGTCGCTGGGGAGTCCGTTGAGGGCCTTGCGCTCGAACGCGGTACGGGCGGCGTCGATGTCGGAAAGGTCAGGCTTGTGTGTTGCCCCCAGGGCGGTGAGCGTATGGCGCAGCTCTACTTGCGTTTTGAGGTCCGCCAATGCCGCGCGGAGTTCCTTTGTACGGCTCAGGACGCGGCTTGCCTCCTTCTCCCCGACTGCGCCTGCAGCGATTTGGCGGGCCCGGTTCTGCAGTTGTATGGCCTTGTCGTACACCGACACCTCGGTCATGACACCTTCCCGGTGTTTTCGGTGGACGTGGCAGCAGTGACGGCCTGCCATTCCACACAGATGTGTCCCACGTCTTCTGCGGCGCTGTCGCCGGCGGAGGTGCTGGAGCGTGACTCGGCGCTGGCAAGCGCGGCGTCCAGCCAGGCATCGGTCGCGGTAAGCAGCTCGTCGATCCGTTGCAGCGAGGTGCCGCGGTCCTGGACCGCGGCCGTCACACGGGCATGCAGGCGGCTGTTGGGTTCGGCGGTGTCGTCGGTTGCACGGGTCAGGTCGTCTTCCAGTACGGACACGGTCTTCCAGTCCGCGCTCCGGGCATCGTCGTGGAGGGCGTTGAACTGTCGTGTCTGTTCGGCAGTCAGCGGAAGGCCCACTTCACGTGCGGCATCCAGGGCGTCGCGGATGGCAGCCATGGTCTGGGCGCCTGTGGTGCCGCGGGGCTGGCGGCTGCGAATGGACTGCAGCAGCCGTTCGTGGGTGCCAAGTTGGTCATCGATGAGGGTCGCCCAGGAGGCGAAACCGGTGACGGCCGACTTCGCCCATTTCGGGATGTCCAGTGCTTCGGCGTCCCAGGTCCACGTCGCCGTGGCCCTGTCGAGCAGCGGCAGGAGCCGTGCGGCATCGATCATGTTCACCCCTCCCTTGCCCTGGGCGATGCCGACAGCGCAACGCAACCGTTCCACCAATGCGGGACGTGCTCTCAAGTGCCCTTCGAGGATGTCCATCCACTGTTTCGCTCGGATGTCGCCATCCGTACGACGCCACTCCTTGCCCTCGTCGAAGACTGCGGCGACAAGTTGCGAGGTCGGCATGCCGGGCCATGCCTTGCCGGCCAGGGCCCCACCGAGCAATGAGGCACGAAATCCGGCAACGAGGTGAGCGTCGCTGATTTCCAGGTGCCGCTGCAGCCGGGCTGTGAGATCCGGGCCGTGCTTCTCGGCCAGATGCGCCAGTCGCCGGAGGTCCTCCGCTCGCGCCGGAAAGCTCCGCTCTGCATTCAGCAGGCTGTCGAAGAACCAACTGTCCTTCGGTCGACGGGTGAAGGTGATGGGGGCATTCTCCACCCCGGGCAGATTCTCCTTGGCTCCCTCGATGGACACCACAGTCGCCTTGGGCGGCCAGGCCGCTCTTCGTAGTTCGGTGATACTCACCTCCCGCATCAAGGGGGAGTTCCACTGATAGCGCTGCACGACCGCGGTGGAGACAACGCTGCGGAGTCGGTTGGCCGTAATGGTGTCGAGACCGCCCTCGCGGGTCACCCACTCATCGACCGTCTCCAGCATGCGCTGCAGTTCCTTGGGAAGCTCCTCGCGCCTGCCGCCGTCGCCGGGTCCGGGCTTTGAGGCTTCGTCCCGATGGTTCGGCGCGGCAACAGGGGCGGGTGAGTGGCCTGGCTCCACTTCACCGCCCAGCGGCACCAGGGAGAATGCCTCCAAGAGAGCCGGCTGCAGGCTGTTGGCGTGCTCAGGAGCGTCTCCCCAGAATTCGAGCACGAGATTGCGTCGCTCGGCCGAGGCGGCGTCGTGATCGTTTTCCGCCACGAAGCCAAGCACGTCGCGGCTCATGAAGCGGTCGAGTTTGGTCGGCCGGAACCTCTGGCGGAACGCAGGATCGGGGAATTCGCCCTCCCGAATGGCAGTGGCATGTTCAACCAGTACCGGCCGTATGACGCTGCCCAGCACGACCCGCGGATTGAAGGACCAGGGCTTGTTCTGGTCGGCCGTGGCGTGGACGGCCCGTACGAGGGAGGACTCATTGAACGGGTACAGGCCATAGCCCTCGTCGGTGGCGCCGAATGTCTCGTGGCACTTGGTTTGAAAGGCGCAGGTCAGGCACTTGTTGGGCGGCTCGTCCTCGTCGGCTGCTCGCTCCAGTTCTGCACGGCCCAGGCGTCCGGCATTGAGGTAGCGGCCGACGAACGCAGCAATCTCCGTCCGCCCGGTCTCCTCCGGGCTGAAGGGAACGTCCAGGTGGTACACATAGCCCGTGCCGGCTTGGATCCGGGTCAAAGCCGTCTCATCCAGGGACTGGAAGTAGCCCGTCGTCACGGCCATCAGCGTGCGGATGGGGGCGAGAGTCGTCTTGCCTTCCCGGTTTGCCGCCTCGACGACGGCATCGAGCAGGTCGCGCTGGACTCCCTGGATCAGCGCGAAGTCCTCAATAAGGAGAATGATCTCCTTGCCCTGCCGGTGGTATTCCTCACGGACCTGCTTCATCGCATCGAGCAGCCGGCCCGCCCCGAGATTGGCAGCACTCTTGATCGCGGCTTCGAGGTGCCGATTGAGCAGGTCGACAGCGGTCCCCTGCAGGTCACCACGCGTACTCATCATGCCGAGCAGGCGTTGAGCCATGCCCGACGCGGACTGGATGTCCCGGATGTCGAGGGGCAGGTCGCTGACGTCGAACCCTTCGGGCCGGTCTGCCTGCCCGTCCCGGCGATTATGGATCAGCTGACGGGCCAGTTCGGGCACAAACTTTCCAGGTGCGAGCAGTTCCGCACGCACATGAGGGTCGAGCAGCACCGCGGCCAACTTGCCGGGGCCCACCAGCATGCGTGCCAGGGGGTGCGATTCTGCGCTCGGGGCAGTTGCTTCGAGTGCCTCGCTCAGTTCATTGAGGATGCGCCTGGCCAGAGCCTCCTCGTCGATCCCTTCGGTGAAGCGATTGATGTCATCTTTGAGCTGTGCCAACTCGTCGCTCTGCGCTTTTGCGATGAGTGCACTGACGACAGCCTTGAGGCTGGTCTTGGACTTTTCGAGGTAGATGACCTCCCTCTCGTCAGCCCCCTCCCTCATCCCGGCCAGTTGCTCGCGCACCCATCGGACGAGATGCGATTTGCCTGACCCGGATTCACCGACAACAGGCATGAGCAGGGCTCCGCTGTCTGCGCGAAGCGCCATGAAATCAGTGAGTACCGTCTCTTCACCGATCGGGTCGCCTTCGGTGAGAAGTTCTTTCCCATCCATGATGCGGGCACGTTTGATCCGCAGCGGCGCATGTGTGGCCAAGAAGACCGCCCGGGAAGGGCTGACTGCCTCAGTGTTAATGGTAGCGGCTGCAACTGCTGGTTCCCAGCAGAGCACCCTGCGGAAGTCACCCATCGATGGGCTCCAAGATCGTGATGTCGCTGACGGGGCGTGGGCTGCCGGGCCGCTCAGGGTCGTGCAAGAGAAGGATTTTGCGTGCGTCGTCGTCGTGGTCCAGTCGTAGCCACTTCTCGTCGTGGCCGCGCAGCAGCGTGAAGGAAAGCGAAGGGCCGGCCGCATTGTCGCCCGGAGAGGGGATTCCCACGGCGAGCGAGTGGGCGCCGCCGGGCAGTACCGGCAGATGCTCCCGCATGACGTGCAAGGCTTCCACCGCATTGATGCGCTGCCCCGCCGGCCACAGTTCGAACACTGTCTGCTTGACGGCGAGGGTGCAGTCCGGGACGAGAGGGCTGCGGCCCTCGGTGCGGATGACGGGTGAGGCGGCTAGGCCGAGTGCGCTCGCCCAGTGAGCGAAGCGGGCCCACCGGGTGTCATTGACGAAAAGCGGGAGCACCTCTTCCTTCACCAGTCGGCGGTCCTTGCCGTCCTTCTCATCCAGCAGCTGCTGCGCGGCAACCCAATCGATGGGCTGTTCCATGGGGTCGTGTGCGAGGAACCAGGCAAGAGCCCGGGTCAGGTCGCGAGGACCGGTCGGGAGGTTGCCGGCGCCAAGGTCTTGGTTGTGGTCCGCTCTGAGGACCGCGCGACGCAGGATGCGGGTGTAGGTCTCTAGATCATCGATACCCGCAAGGACCTGGATCGGGTCGGCCAGTGACAGTTCTTGCCGGTCGGCGTCGACCTGTACCAATCCCAGCATCGTCAGGGAGGCGAGCGCGCAGTCGAAGGGAGGCCGGGTCGATGTGTCCTCAGAGCGCAGGCATGGGGGGCTCACCAGCGCTCGTGCCTCGTCCACGGCGATGCTCTTGCCCATATAGGCAAGAAGGCGCACCAAGGCCCATGCGTGCGAGGGGATGGCTGCATCAACGTTCAGTAGAGTCATCAGAGTTCTTCCAGGGCACAGCGAATCGACAGGTTCGCCGGGTGAATGGCGACGAGTCGCTCATGGTCGTGTTCTGGGTGCTGCATGGCCCAGGGGTGTATCAGATACGTCGGTACATCCCAGGCCAAGCGCTCTGCAATGGCGGGCCCGGGTGCGGTGGTGTTCGAGTCCGCCAGCCAGATGACAGGGCCTGGCCAGTTCGCCAGGAGCGCGCCGTCATCATCGGTGATCACGGCGCGAGTCCGTGCTGTCGTCTGCAGTTGGTTCCTGATCCGGCTGCTCAGGCCCGGCCCTCCGACCACGCAGACTCTGCGGCGGACGAGGCCTTCCACCAGGCGTGACACCAGAGCCTGGTCATCACCGTCGTCCCACCAGAGGCTGAGGCACTGACGGTCGCCGAAGTAGGCCCTGAGCGGCAGCGGGCGGGCGGACTCAGGGAGTGGCAGCAGCGGATACGGCTCTCCGGCGAGGCGGTAAAAACCCGAAGTGTGCCGCGCGGCGGTGGCCCTGCAATGGGGGCACCCTCGACAGGTTGCCCCTGTGCGGCGAAAACCCGGGCCATGTGGAATCCGGTAATACTCCCTCAGCACATCGCTGATGCACCGGTCACCCCGTAGTGCTTCCTTCAATTCCTGCAGGGCCGAAGCGCGGCTTTCCAACATCTTCCGTCGCTCGGCTTTGAAACGAGTAAGAAAGCGCTCGCTGTTCCTCGCATCGGAGTCAAGTAGCTCTACATCGGCGTAACTCTCAGCAGTTGCAAAGAAATGGTCTCGCCGCGCTTCCCAAGCTGATTCGGTTTCACCCTCCATCCTGACCGGTGGTTGTGGCGGATGAAAGGCCACAAGGCCCGATCGAACCATGAGGTTGAGGATCCGAATGTTCCACTGTCGGTTGCGTTTGAAGCCTTCGTGCATGTCGGTCGGGTAGGCGTCGAGACTGACCCGGTGCCGGTCGTGACTGGTCATTCTGCTGTGGAACATGGCCTCCCACCGCTGCCACGCACGCGGCGCGCCAATGACCGCCTCGTCGCTCATGTAGTTGGCGATCGCTTCGTCCCTGCGCGTGGTGGCCAGATACGCGATGCAGGGACTGCCGTTCCGCCCCGCCCGGCCGACTTCCTGGTAGTAGCGGTCGACTGTTTCCGGCAGACAGGCATGCACGATGGTCTTCACATCGTCGAGATCGACGCCCAGGCCGAAGGCGGAGGTGCCGACGACGATGTCGAACCGTGTTGTCACTTCCTCCGTGCTCGCCTTTCCGCTCCATCCTGCCAAGGTTTCGCGCCGTTCGGCATCGCTGGATTCGCCGGTGACGCCGGCTACGCGGTGCAGCCCGTGGCTGCGGAGTCGGTTGGTCCACTCCTGGGCGTCCTCGACCTTGGTCGTATAGAGGATCAGGGGTTTCGGCAGATGGGCTACGGCGTCGAGCACTGCCGACTGCCGGTCGGCCTCGCTGCTGAAGGTGTCGATGTAGTAGCTCGGCTCGTGGCGCAGTTGCGAGGCCCATATAACCTTTGCCTCTTGGGGTGAGGCGAACAATGATCCGAGCGTCTCCACCTGTTGACCAGTCAGTGTCGCGCTCATGGCAACCGTCACCGGTTGTCGGCCCTCGGGGGCCTTACTCAGCCACATTCGGCGGTGACTGGCCATTGTCTGGAACTCTGTACGGAAACTGTTGCCCCACTGTTCGACCAGATGCGCTTCGTCGATCACGAAGTAGTTGAGCAACCCGGCCTGCGCCGCCTCCTCCAAAGGCTGCTTCAGACTCCGCACCAAGGACTCAGGGGACGTGAACACGAGCCGCTGCCGACCCGCGGCGATGTCCTGGCGTATCTGCCGGCGCTCGTCGTCGGACAGCCCGCTGGTGAAGGCATAGCGTCGCGTAGGACTGTGCTGCCCCAACCGGTCCACGATCGTGAAGGCCCGGCGCTCCAGGTCGGCCGCGAGCACATTGGTGGGCACGACGACGACCGAAACACCGCTGCTTGCGCTGGCCAGGAGGGCAGGGGCCAGCGCTACTGCCGTCTTTCCGTGCCCGGTGGGCAGGCAGATGACGGTGGTGCTGCCTGGCTCGGCAAGTGTGATGGCCCGTGCAGCCTGCCGCTGACCGGCCGACACGTAGTGACTGTGTTCGGGACCGAGCGCGGCGGTGAAGAACGGGTCGGCCAGAAAGGACTCCAGCTTGCGACGGTGTGGCGAGTCCTCGCCCAGATGAACTTGGCGAAGGTCCTCTTCAGCCGCCGCCCGCGATGCCTGGTCGGAGACAGGTGGATGCCACGGCAATGCCTGCACCCACAAGTTGGCGCCGTGGTCACGGACCCCGGTCTGGCAAGCTGCCGCCTCCCATTGCTCTCGCGTTGGCAGACCAGTGAGGAGGGGGACAGTGAAGCCGGTGGTGTTCTCTCGCGCTTGCGCTTCGAGCAGGATCTGTCGGGTGAGCGATGCGATATCTCGCCATCCGCTGAGTCCGCTTGGCAGAGCGTCGCGAAGCCTGCGCAGTGTCCCCGTCGCCTGCGGAAGTTCCGGAAGACGCTGGACGTCGCGGTGCTGGACCAGTTCATGAAAGAGCGTCTTGGCACCGGTCCAGTTATCAGTCGCCACGAGAAATCCTCCGGGGCCCTGTCTTCACCAAGCATGTCGCCGACACCAGCCGCACCGTTGGGTCACTCAGGCCCTGGACCAGAGCATCGGTGATGGTGACATCCAGTAGATAGCTCTCTCCGTCTCCCAGAAGCCTCCCAGCCGCTTGGCGGGCTTCTGCCTGCGCCTGCGCGACGGTGAGTCGCTCTCGGCCCTGCTGCTGGGCCACAGCGCATTTGTCGGCCAGGTTGGTCACACGCCACAGTTCAGCGCGCGCCACAGCTTCGGCGCTGCGCGCGGCTGCCTCGTACCCGGGCTGTCCGTCGAACACCTCCAGCAACTCGTGGAGATTTTTGAGGTTGTAATTATGGTCCGTAGCCCCGTAGCGGGCGTCGAGCCACCTCTGAATGTCTTTGTCGGCCAGGGCTTCGGCAGCGCCAGCCGGAACCCATACCTTCAGCGTGAACGGGGGGAGAAGGCGTTCGGCCTGGCGCTGCAGAGCTGTCTCGGCGTCGCGGGGCTCGCGCGTGAGCGGAAGAGCTAGAGCCAGTGCTGTGGAGATGTCGGCTTCGACGAGGTAGTCGAAACCAAAGTAGGGCTCCGGCTCTCCCCGGTGACGCATATCAGCGCGCCAGAAGGCTGTGGCCTGGCCACGGTCGTCGAACCAAACGACGTTGGCGAATGTATCGACGAGCGGGTTGCCTATACGAAACAAGCGCGTTCCGGGGGCCTTGAGCGCCTCGGATCGACTGAACGTGCCCTTGGCCATCTCATCGGTGAGGTCTTTGCGGTTGTAGAGGTGAGGCGAGATGAGCGTGCGCGACTTGAGGTCGAAGACCTCACACCTCACGCCGTTGACCTTGCGCTCGGTGTGGCGGAGCTTGATTCCCTCCGAGCCGTCGTGTCCGGTGTATCCGAGCATGTCCTTACGGGTGGCGGCCCAATTCGCCTCGAACGTCGCAAGTTTGGCAGCGAAGTCGATTTCGTGAGGGGATGAATCGAAGATCGACTCCAAGGTGTCCATGCTATCGATCTCGCGTCGCGCCTGCGTAAGTTGCGCCCGAACGGTCTCGGCGTAACGGGGCAACCCTTCAGGGCCATGTTCCAGCGCCTGCGCCCAAACATCGGCAAGGCCTTCCGCGATAGCGTCCTGGAGTGTGGAGACCGACCCGTCGAAGACGCGGTACCCGTCCGTGAGCAGGGAGAGCCATTCCTCGGTGTGTGCTTCAGCATCCGTGAGTGCATACTGGCGTGGTGCTTGGCGCTGCTGGTTGGTCTCCACGTAGCGGTCGGTACGGCCCAGACGCTGCTCAAGCTGATTGGGTGACCATGGCAAGCGCACGTGAATGACGGTGTGCGCAATCTGGAGGTTCAGCCCGTCCTCCGCTGAGTCATCCGTGATGAGAACGGCGGCCTTGGCACCCGGCTTGTGCCATGCCGCCGTGGCTGCCTCGGACGCCTCGGGTCCTGCGCTGCGGGAGTGTTCAAAGAAGCCGATCCTGGCGAAGCGCGCTCGCAAGCGCGCAGTGAGAGCTGAAGCGAGTGATCCCGGACCGCAGAAAACGATGATGTGCCCGCCCTTGCGCAAGGCGGGCAAGAGAGCATTGACGAGATCATCGGTCTCGGACGCGCCTCCGCCCTCCGCAATCTCGGATTCTAGATTGCGGAGAATTTCGGCCTCATGGGGTGCTACAGGGCCATGGGAAAGGTGCCTTTGCTCCCGCGCACTCAGGCCGGCACGCCGCGCGGCGTCGTGCTCACGTCGAACTCGCCAACGCAGAGCGTCCACGAAGTCAGCACTGGGCCCGCCAAGGCGCGAAGCAAGCACGGCGAGGGCCATTGCACTGCCGGTGCGCCTGTCCTGCAGGTCCTCGTCGAGGAGATACCCCCACAGTTGGGTCTGCCACTGCAGAAGACCGTCCGCGGCCAGTGAGTAGGGCTCGGCCATCAGCCTTTCCGGCTGTGCTCGCCCACGCGCCTCGTAGGGAACGGTTGCGGAGTCGTCGTCTGGGCGCAGTACGTGTGATCTGCGGTGCCTGATCACACGGCGGTGCAGTCGGTACGTCTCGCTGATATGTGCGCGAAGGGCAGTGACACGTGCCGAAAGCGTCGGCAGACCTTCCGTATCGAGCAGGTTCCCCTCCGCGTCGAGCAGGTCCAGCACCTGGGCTGCCAGACCCTCGAAACGGGAGTCTTCCGGCGGCAGCAGCGCCTTGATCATATCGATGGTGGACGGCAGCAAAGGGTGAAAGTCCGCACTGAGACTCAGGACGTGGTCGGCCAGTTCGGCTCGGTGCTGGTACCGCTGCTCGAAGGCCTCCTGCTCGCTCCACTTGTACAAATCAGGATCCAGCAAGTGAAGGAGCCCCAGATGCGTGGTGTGACTGGAAGTTACCGGTGTAGCGGACAGCAGCAGGAGCTTCGAGACTGAGTGAGCGAGTCGGCACAGCTCGCTGTAGGTGGGGTCGGAGTCATCGCGGTCCTGGACCAGTTGGTGGGCCTCGTCGACCACGAGAAGGTCACTACCGTGGTGCCGCTCCCACAGCTCTGGGGTGTCGTGGGAGACGATCTTTACGCGGCCCGGGAAGTCATCGGTGAAGAACTTTGTCCGCAGTTCAGCTCTCCACTGACGGCGCAGCGGATCCGGCGCGAGGATCGTGACGCGCGCCAAAGGCTTGTCGATCAGGGTCTGCAGCGCTACATACCCGGCCTCGATCGTCTTGCCCAGTCCGACTTCGTCCGCAAGAAGGTAGCGCTGCACGGGGTCGGACAGCACGGTCAAAGCGGTCTGGAGCTGGTGCGGGTAAATTTCGGTAGCAGCCGCCAATAGAGCTGGAGTGCTGGCGCTCGCCGCACGCTGCGCAACCAGATTGTGCAGCATTGGGATACGCGTGTTGTAGAGGTGCCCGGACTCGTTACCGCCGGACACAAGAACCTCGAGCGGGTCGCGAACTGGCTTGTTCCAGCGCACCCGGAGTTCGGATTCAGGCACCGGCAGGTCGTAGTCGGTGTTGGGGAACCGCACGAAGTAGCCCCCGGGAGTACTGCCCACCACACGGCCGGCTCTCCACTCGTTGGTGCTGGGATTCCGCCGGAACACCCGGGTTTGGGGTTCGAGTCGCACGCGCCTGCAGTTGCTGGCCGGAACGGTTTGAGACTCGGCCACGGGCTCAGCTGTGGACTCGAAGAAGTCCACGCGCAGCGAACCGTCAACTGTCGCCGCCACTCTGCCGATCCCAGGGCCCCCCTGGAACTCGACGAGGTACCCCACAGCGAAGCCCGAAGCCATCTTCCGGTTGCCCCCACCTGCTCGTATGACTGTGCCGACGCAGCGTAAACCGAGGCACCGACATCAGCGGCGAAAATGCACCACACACATTGGCATACGCTTCCGAGAGTGGCTGAGAGAGATCCTCCCGCCCGCTCACCACCTGACATCACACCCCGCGATGCGGCCCTTGACGGACGAGCAGAAGGCGAAGCGAGGGTGCGACGACACGTGCAGTGTCCGGGCCTGTCCACACCTCTCGTGATCGAACTCGACGATCCCCCCGGCCCCCCATGTGCCCGCCAGCCGCTCGCGGGCCCGATTCGGAAGCTCCCGAGGCCCCCTCCCGGGCCTGAGCCTGAGTCAGTGCAGGCGCTTACCAGGTGCTTCCCGAGCAACCTGGAGCGAGGGGTAGCTTCCGGCCGGGGCCTCGAGGCCCTGGACGGACTGCTGTTGTCAGTGCCGTGAGTTGTACTGTCTGCACACCTACCACGTCTGCCCTGCTCAACGTGGACGGTTCTGCAACACCGAGAAGAAAGAAGATCGTGAACGCCCCCGCTCCAGTCGGCATCGCCACGCTCATTACCTACATAGCCACCATCCCGGGCGCCAACATGGTCGTCGCCCACTTCGGGGCTGTGCCGGTCGGCTTCGGCTACGCCGCACCTGCCGGTGTATACATGGTGGGTCTGGCACTCGTACTCCGCGACCTCGCCCGCGAAACCGCAGGCCGCAAGGCGATCCTCGCGGCGATAGTCGTCGGCACTGTCATCTCCTACTTCCTTGCCGACCCCACTCTTGCCTTCGCCTCGGCCGCGGCGTTCGCCGTCGCCGAAACCATGGACTTCGCCGTGTACGAGCCATTGCGGACGCGCGGCTTCTTGGTCGCCATGCTCGTCTCGAATGCGGTGGGTCTCCTCGCCGACAGTCTGCTGTTCCTCAAGCTTGCCTTCGGCTCCCTCGACTTCCTGCCTGGGCAGATCCTCGGGAAGGCCTGGATGACTCTGGGCGCAGTCACAACCCTTGTCCTCCTGCGTCGCCGGAAGCACGCCACTGTATAAAGCCCGCCCAGGCCATTCGGCAGCGACTTCAACAACTACGCATGGCTCTTCGCTCTTCGGGGGTCTGCCATCGTTCAGCCCTGTCCCCCTGTGTGCCCTGTGTGCGGGCCGTCAAGCCAGACCGGTTGCGAATCGGCCTATTGGGCATGCCATGCGACTGTCTCCAGGAGCCCTCGGAGTAGAGGAGTCGGTGTGACCGCCGGGAACAGCGCGCGGAGGCGCGCGCTGTCTGCCTGAGAGTGAGGAACGTCGCCCGGGCGGCCTGGTTCGTATTGGAGGGGGAGCGGGGTGCCCAGGACGGAGCCGAGTTCTTCGGCGAGGTTCAGGAGCGAAGTGCGGGTGCAGAAGGCGAGATTGACTGGCGTGGGGTGGACGATGCGGCGAAGGAGGGCGTCGGTGATCAGGGTGGTGACCGTGCCGACGTAGGTGAAGTCGCGGGTCTGGGTGCCGTCGCCGTAGACCGTGGCGGGGTGGCCGTTGAGGGCGGCGTGGATCCAGCGGGGGATGACGGCGGCGTAGGGGTGGTCCGCGCGCTGCCCTGGGCCGTAGACGTTGAAGAAGCGGAGCGGGAGCACTGGGAGGTCGAAGCTGTGGTGGTAGGCGGTCAGGTATGCCTCGGTGGCGAGCTTCGTGACCGCGTACGGGCTCATGGGGACGGTTGGGAGGTCTTCGTGTTTGGGGAGGGCGGGGGTCGCGCCGTAGACCGAGGACGAGGAGGCGGCGATCACGTGGAGGTTGCCGGCGCGGCGGGCGGCTTCGAGGACCTGGAGGGTGCCAGTCGCGTTCGCGTGGTGGGTGGATATCGGGTCCCAGAGGGAGCGGGGGACGGAGGGGAGGGCAGCGAGGTGGACGACCGCGTCGGTGCCGTCGAGGGCTGAGTCCAGGAGAGCGGGGTCTTGGACGTCACCCTCAAAGAGCTGGGCGTCGAGGCCGGTGAGGTTGTCCTTCGTGCCGGTGGCGAAGTTGTCGATGATGCGGACCTCGGCGATGTCCGGGTGTTGAGTGAGAGCGCGGGCGAGGTTGCTGCCGATGAAGCCGGCGCCGCCGGTGATTACGACGTGCATGGAGTGGGGCTCCTTCACAAGGTCTCGATGTGCGGGGCGGACAGGCGGTTGCGGCAGTCGAGGATGTAGCGGGCGTGGGTGGCGATCTTGCTGTAGTCGAAGGCTGCATGGTTGGTGAGGAGCAGGACTGCGTCGGCAGCGGCGAGGCGATCCGGGGTGGGGACCACGAGAGGGAGTGGAGCGTCGGTGACGTAGGGGTCGGCCGCTTGGACGTGGGCGCCCTCGGAAGCTAGAAGGTCCGCTATGCGGAGGGCGGGAGCTTCGCGGAGGTCGGCCGTGTTCGGCTTGTAGGCAAGGCCGAGGAGCAGGATGTCGGCTCCGGCGAGGGGGCGGTCCCGGGCGCGGAGAGCCGAGCTGAGGCGGCGGACGACGTAGGCGGGCATGTCGTTGTTGATCTCGTTTGCCAGGTCGACCAGGCGGAGCCGTCGGCCCGTGGCCTGCTCTGCGTGCCAGGACAGATAGGTCGGGTCGGTGGGGAGGCAGTGGCCACCGACGCCGGGCCCCGGGGTGAAGCGCAGGAAACCGAAGGGCTTCGTGGCGGCGGCGTCCAGGGCGGACCAGATGTCGAGGCCCGCGTCGTGCGCTGCGGTGGCGAGTTCGTTGACGAGGGCGATGTTGACGTGCCGGAAGGTGTTCTCGATCAGCTTCGCGAATTCGGCCGTGCGGCACGAGGCGATGGGCACCACGGTCTCCACCAGACCCGCGTAGAAGTCCTCGATAATGGTCGCTGAGGCTGCGTCGATGCCCGAGACGAGCTTGGGGGTGTTCTCCAGACGCCAGCGCGGATTGCCGGGATCGGTGCGTTCGGGGCTGTAGCCGAGGTGATAGTCCGCTCCGGCCCGTAGTCCCGAGGCGGCTTCAAGGAGCGGGGCGAGGACGTCCTCGGTGGTGCCGGGGTAGCTGGTTGATTCGAGGATGACGGTCGAGCCGGGGCGGAGGTGGGAGCCAAGAGTGCTGGCTGCCTCTTCGACGTGAGAGAGGTCGGGGGCGCCGTCGGCGAGCGGGGTTGGAACGGCGATCACGGCAAGGTCGAAGCCCGCGCAATCCGCGGCGTCGATGCTGGGGCGGTAGCGGCCTGCGTCGAGCAGTGGTGCGATCCGCTCCGCAGGAACGTCGTCAGTGACCGTGCCACCGGTGAGCAGGGTCTTGATGCGGTCGGGGTCCACGTCGTAGCCCACGACCTCGTGTCCGGCCTCGGCGGCGCGCACGGCCAGGGGCAGTCCGACGTAGCCCTGGCCCATGATGACGATGCGGAGTGGCTGGACGGTGGTGCGGGTCACGGTGAGGTCCTCCGGTAGGGACGGCAAGGGAGGGGCGGGCACGGGGCGGGTGCAGAGCCCTTAAGATGGGGAGTGCTCGGCCGCACCGGACTCGCTTGGCCGCCTGTCCGCTGCGGCCGAGCGCTTTTCCAGCCCGTCTGTGGCTGTCTCGGCCGGGGATATCGAGTGGTTGGGGCGGGGTCCCAGTTCGATACGATGGCGACGGTCCGCAGTGTGTTCCGTCACGCCCCGTAGCGCGGCGGTCCGGCCCGCGTAGCCGTGCGCGCTGCGACCTCCCGACTTGGGCCCGCATCGGCGCTTCCGTGCGCGCCGTACGTATGAAAGGGAGCATCCGAGGATGGCTCGACACCTGATCACCAGTGCGCTTCCGTACATCAACGGGATCAAGCACCTGGGCAACATGGTCGGGTCGATGCTCCCGGCGGACGTCTATTCCCGTTACATGCGCCAGCGCGGCCACGAGGTGCTCTACATCTGCGCTACCGACGAGCACGGCACTCCTGCCGAGCTGGCCGCGAACGAGGCCGGGCTGCCCGTCGATGACTTCTGCGCACAGCAGCACGATGTTCAGAAGGCCATCTACGACGGCTTCGGACTGGCCTTCGACTATTTCGGCCGCAGCTCCTCGCCGCAGAATGTGGAGATCACCCAGCACTTCGCGCGCAAGCTCAAGGAGAACGGCTTCATCGAAGAGCGGGCCGTAACCCAGGTGTACTCGTCGGCCGACGGCCGCTTCCTCCCGGACCGGTACATCATCGGCACGTGCCCGCACTGTGGCTACGACAAGGCGCGCGGCGACCAGTGCGAGAACTGCACCCGGGTACTGGACCCGACCGACCTGATCGAACCGCGTTCGGCGATCAGTGGCAGCAGTGAGCTGGAAGTGCGCGAGACCACGCACCTGTTCCTGCTGCAGTCGAAACTGTCGACCGAGGTCGAGACGTTCGTGGATGCACATGCCGAGGAGTGGCCGCTCCTGTCCACCTCCATCGCGCGCAAGTGGCTGACCGAGGGCCTCCACGACCGGGCGATCACCCGCGACCTGGACTGGGGAGTGCCGGTCCCGGCCGACACGTGGCCGGAACTGGCAGCCGAGGGCAAGGTCTTCTACGTCTGGTTCGACGCCCCGATCGAGTACGTGGGTGCGACCAAGGAGTGGGCGGACGCGGCACCGGGCGAGGGCCGGGACTGGAAGTCGTGGTGGTATGAGGCCAATGACGTGCGCTACACGCAGTTCATGGCCAAGGACAACGTCCCCTTCCACACGGTGATGTTCCCGGGCACCGAGCTGGGCACCCGCGAGCCGTGGAAGACCGTGGACTACGTGAAGTCCTTCAACTGGCTCACCTACTACGGGGGGAAGTTCTCCACCTCGCAGAACCGCGGCATCTTCACCGACCAGGCCCTGGAACTGCTGCCCGCGGACTACTGGCGCTACTACCTGATCGCCTCCGCGCCGGAGTCGGATGACGCGTCCTTCTCCTGGGAGCAGTTCTCGGCGGTCGTCAACAAGGACCTGGCCGACACCCTCGGGAACTTCGTCAACCGGGTGCTGTCCTTCTCCCGGAAACGCTTCGGCGACGAGGTGCCGGCCGGCGGCGAGCCCGGCGAGGCCGAGCAGCGGCTCGGCCAGGAGATCGCGGGTCTGCTGGCCGAGTACGAGCAGCAGATGGAGGCCCTCCAGTTCCGTAAGGCCGCCGCTGCGCTGCGCGCGCTGTGGAGCGCCGGGAACGTCTATCTGGAGGAGAAGGCGCCCTGGCTCCAGATCAAGCAGGACAAGGACGCCGCCGCGCTCACGCTGCGCACCGCGATGAACCTGATCCGGCTGTACGCGGTCGTCTCCGAGCCCTTCATCCCCGAGACCGCGAAGACGGCTCGGGGCGTCTTCGACCTGCCCGGCGACGACGCGCGGTGGGTGAGCGCGGATGAGGCGAAGGCGCTGACCGCGGTGCCGGCCGGGACGGGCTTCACTGTGCCGCCGGTGCTCTTCCAGAAGATCACCGAGGACGATCTGGCCGCTTGGCGCGAGCGCTTCGGCGCGGAGCCCGAAGCAGCCTGAACTGGATATCGCCGCCTGTACAGCGTTCATGATGCGGTACGGGCGGCGAGTACGCCCGGCAGTTCGGCGGGCGGCACATTGATGAGCGTGAGATGTGGGCCGTCTGGGTCGACTTCGATCAAGGACAGGGCTCCGGAGGCTGGGACATGTTCCAGGTACCGGTCCCAGCCGTGCCCCATCAGCCACAGAAGCAGGCAGCCAAATCCTCCGCCGTGGCCGAGCAGGAGCGTCGTCGATGAGGGCGCTTCGCTCACCTCGCGCAGCAGATCCACATAGCGGGCCTGGACGTCTTCGGAGGACTCCCCGCCAGGGGCGCGCAGTCGGTGGATCGGGATGCCCACTGCGGCGGCTTCATCGGCGGCGGCCCGGCGAGGGAGGCCGGACAGGTGGCCGCTGTCCTTCGCGGCCAGGCGGACGGATTCCCGCACAGCGGCACGTGGGAATCGTGCGCTGACGAGATCGGCGGACTGGCGGCAACGTGACATCGGGCTGTGCAGGATCAGCTCCGGTTCCAGGCCCGCCTCGGCGAGTGCTGCGGCGGACGCGTGGACATCGCGGGCTCCCTGGTCGCTGAGCGTGCCGCCGATGCCACGTCCTTGGTGGATGCCGCGCAAGTTCTCTTCCGTCTCGCCGTGCTTGAACAGCAGGATGCGCTTCGTGGCGCGTATGTCCATGGTCAGTCCCACTCCCGTACATCGGTCCGCGCGCATACCTCGGCGTAGAGCGCGTCGTGCTCGGCGCGGGGCATGTGTGGGAAACGGTCGTGGTGCCATTCGACGTAGAGCGTGGTGATCAGGTCGAGAGTGCCGTCGCGGAGCAGCTTCGCGAGGACCGGGTATTCGGCGCCCTCGATGTCCATCTTCACCGTGACGTCGTCGCCAGTGCGAGCGGTGCGCCGCAGCCAGGCGCTGAAGTCCACGGCCGGCACGGGCACTGGGCGGGTGTAGTCGATCTGCTGGTCGTAGACGGGCGGGACGCGTTTGCCGGGCATCACGGTGGAGCTTTCGTGGTGGCCGAGGAACAGATCGACGGTTCCGTCGTGGGTCCATACCGCACCGTTGTGGATCTCGACGCGCGGGTGGTCGGTGTGGGCGACCTCGTCGCGCAGGGAGGACAGCAAGGCGGGATTGGGCTCGAAGGCGTAGAAGTCCCGTTCTGGTTCGGCTTCGATGAATCCGCGCAGGACGTGGCCGAGGTTCGCGCCGCAGTCAACGAGGATTTTTCTCATCTGCGCTCCTTGCCGGACGGGGAACGGACAGCGGAATGTCGAGGCGGTGCAGGAGCCGGTCGGTGAGCGTGACGAACTCCCCGACCGCAGAGCGGTAGTAACGCTCCTCGTAGTGGATGCTGATCTCGGTCACGGGCTCCTCTCCCTGGTAGGAGGGCAGGTCACCCCAGCGGAAGAGCTGGCCTCCGGGCGCCTTGAGCCAGCGCAGGCGGCGGGGCAACGGTCCTTTGGGGGCACCGGAGTTCAGGGCAGTGAACGTAGCGCTGAGATAGTCCAGGTGCTTCCTCGCGAGGGTGGCGTCGGCATGTGCGTGCCCGTCGTGTTGCTTGATGTGGGAGAGCGTGCTCGGGTCGGCGTCTGCGGTGAGAATCCGGTCGCGTAGTTGGTGGTCGAAGACGGTGCCGAGATGGCCGTGGACGACAGGTTCGTGGGTGAGGAAGTAGCCCAGCACACGGCCGAAGTCCCGTTCGTACGGGCACATGAAGCCGTTGTAGAGGCCCAGCCGACGCCCCGAAGCCGTACGGACCTCCCATCGGATGCGCGCGGTGAACGGTGTGTCCCACCAGCCCAGCGGCCATGGCTGCCACAGCCATCCGCCCACGGCGGCGACCAGCACCGGGAATGCGAGGAGAAGAGCCGACCAGCCGAACAGGTCCCGAGGCCAAGCCGCGACGGTGATGGCCAAGGCGGCGTTCGCCGCGATGTTCTCCCAGAAGAAGATCCCCGAAGCGAGCACGACGACGACATTGAACGACACCGTCGCGGCAAGTGCGGCGACGAGAGCCCAGCGGTCTGCGAAGGCGACGAGCGGCGCGAGCTCAAGCAGCATCGTCGCGATGTTCAGGGGCCGATTCAGCGGTGCCGCTGCTCGTATCACGCGCACTGCTGTGGGTGGCGAGATGAATCGGGCCCAGCCCCAGGAGTAAGCCGAAGCGATCAGGCAGTGGGTGCGGTTGTGCCAGGCCCATGACCACCAGTGAGGGCCGAGGCGGAGCTTGCTTTCGACGGCCTTGAGGTAGTGGGACAGGGCAACGCAGCACAGGACGAGGAGGAGTCCGTCCTGGAGGACGGATTCGGCGACCGCTCCGTTCAGGAGGAAGGCCGCGAAGTACCAGGCGAGGTATGCCTTCAGCAGCCGAAGTGCCAGCATCGGGTGGTGCTGCCATCCGCGTAGCCGCCCGCACGCGAGAGCGAGCCAGTACAGCAGCAGCGGAGGCCACAGGGCAGCCCCTGCCGCACAAGCGAGAAGGAGACACCAGGCACGACGCTGCGGGCCCAGCGGCTGAGTTTGGTCGTAGTCCGTGGTGGCGAACCGCCATGTGAGTATGGCCAGCACGAACAGCGTGCACCACCGCAGGGACCCGGGGGACGGTGAAGTCCCGAGGGCGGGAGCTGCGACTGCGACTGCTGTCACGGCCCAGGTAGCGGGCCGGAGATCGCGCTTCGCGGCGAGCTGGTGTGCCAGGTCCCGTACAGCCAGGGAGACGGCGAACCGGTAGCACCCGCAGGTCGCCGCAACACACAATGCGAGTCCCACGGCCCCTGAGAACGGTTCGGTCGCCGTCATCGGGGCATCGCTTCGAGGAACTGCGCGATGCGCTTACGCGGATCACCGGCCAGATGACGGTCGCGGTGATCGCGCACGGCGGCGGCGAGATCATCGACACGGAGGAGGAACTCCCGCACCTCTTTGCCGTCCAGCCCCGCGGACCATACCCCCAGACCGGCATCGGCGACTGCGTGCGCGCACCAGTGCTGGTCGTATGTCGGCAATGGCACAAGGAACAGCGGCTTGCCCAGCGCGATCGCCTCCGCGATCAGGTTGAAGCCGGCGTTGGAGAAGACCGCCTCGGAACGTGCCATGTCCGCCAGGAACCCGGCACGGTCGAATGCGCGAATCTCGACGTTCCCTCCGCTGTGCGCCGTGAGCTCTGGCAGATCCGCTGGCTGGACGTACAGGCGCAGCCGACGGTCCGGGACGTCGTCGCGGAAAAACGCGGCGAGGCGTTCGACGTACGGCCCGGGACCGTGGTGGAAGTAGTGCGAGAAGTAGCCCGTGCACAGGGGCTCGCTCGATGTCTGGGCATTCCGTACGGCGTCGGGCAGGACCGGCGGAAGGAACTCCAACTTCGGGTCGGCCGAGGTCAGCGGCACGAAGGAGCAGATGAACGCGTGATCCGGGTGCGGGGCGAACAGCCGCAGGCGCTGCCGGTCAGGGGCCTGCGAGTACGGGGGCAGCGGCGGCAGGCCGAGGTAGCGGTACTTGCTCTGCTGGTCCACGGAGATCAACGGTCGTCGAAGGTGCGCCGCGAGGCGCGAGACGTTGGGCTCGTAGTCGGTGAGGAAGATGTCCGGGACACCGTCCGCTGTCAGGGCGTGGCGTACGGCGCGGTGGCGGTGCAGGCCAGGCAGGACGTGGCGGGCGTTATTGCGCACCAGGTCGCGCTTGCGGATGCGGTGACCGTGCTCGATGAGCTTGGGCATCCACGCCTCCAGGACGGTGAAGTCCTGCTCGCTGAAGTAGCGGGCGCGCGGCTCGCTCGTCGTCACGATCCGGACCCGGTGGCCACGGGCTCGCAGGTGCTGCGCGATCTCGCTCTCACGGACCGAGTGGCCCATGCCGATGCCGTTGACCCCGATGACGACATCCAGCGGCGATGCGACGAGGGGCATGGCGAATCACCTCCGAGACGAGAGCCGGGACAGCACGTTGCGCGTGATCGCCTGAACTTGCGCGTCCGTTGCCAGGAGGCGGGCCCAATCCGTAGTGGCGGCGGTGAACACCGTGCCGCCCATCCGATGGAGGCCGAGCGTCGCCGCTTGTGGACTGGCAGTCGGCTCACGCGCCGCGAACTGCCAGCCCTCGGCCTCCTCACGCGGCAGGGGAGCGAAGCCGAGGATGCGGAATCCGGGCGGTGTCCCGTCGCTCCCGCTGGCCTGGGCGTGGCCCGCGTCGTCCAGCACGTAGGCAGCACCGTCGCACTCGTAGCCGATGAGCGCGTCATGCTCCCCCAGGACGTCGCCCTCGCGGAGGCTCATGCCCTCGAATACCCAGTGGTCCGCGTGCTGGATGCGGAACCCGAGCGGGCGGCGCGGGCCGCTCCAGTGTCCGCCGCCATTGCGGTAGCTGACGCCGAACAGGGCGTTTTCCGGATCCGACTCCCACCAGTGATCCGGCGCGTCGCGCAGCGAGTCCGGGTCTGCACCGGCCGGCGCACCGGGCGGGAACTTCTCGCACCGCAGCAAGGCGCCGTCCGCACTCTGCGTGACGCGCCACCAGCACGTGTTCGCCCCGAAGTTCGCGATGTTGCCGCCCGCGTCCCGGAACCGCTCGACGGTGCCGCGGGCCTCGGCGCTCCAGTACTCGTCGTGCCCGGCGGACACGAGCAGCCGGTACCCGTCGGGTAGCACGCTCCCTTCGTGGAGATCGAGATCCGTGCAGCAGTCGTATGCGAATCCCTCGCGTTCCAGCCACGCCAGGAACTTCGCGTCCCAGTGCGCGAACGTCTGCCGCGGCGAGCGTGGATCGTATGGATCAGGCTGGCCCTTGACCGGGCCGCCGACACCGCCGCCGGGCCGCAGCAGCGACACCCGGGACACGCGCGTGCCGGCTTGGACGTCTTCTTGGATGTCTTCGGGGCGCAGCGATCCGTACAGGCTGCCGCCGCCGCTGGTGTTGTAGGCGTGGTACGTGAACACCGGGACCTTGTACAAGATGTCAGCGCTTCGGCTGCCGCTCGGCGGCGTGACGATCACGAGCAACCGCGCCGACCGGGCATCCAGGGGCAGCTCCGCCCCGCGGGTGCTCCCGGTGCTGAGCACCACCACGTACACCCCGGAGGGCCACTCCGCCGGTACTTCGAAGTCGAAGCCGGGCCAGCCCCAGTCCTCGTCGAAGCGCATGCCGGGGGCCGTCTCTGCCGACCACTCGGCCGAGGCCATGTGCCGCACGGGAGAGGCGAATCGGTGGAAGTCCGCGCGGAATCTCGGGGCGGTCGTGGAGACATGCAGGCGCAGGTTCGCCCCCGCCGGGATGCTCGGACGGGACGGGTACCCGGCTATCGGCACGCAGTCTGTCACCGGCGGTCGCCCCGCCAGGTCGCCCACCCCGTGAGGTGATAACCATCGACCATCCGGACCTCGGCATCCCAGCCCAGTTCGCTCAGCACGGAGGCGAGTTCATCCGGCTCGTACAGCACCTTCACCGCGCAATGCTCGGCACCGTCGCGCAGTCGGCGCCGTACAAGAGGCGGACCGCCCGGCTCCAGCAGCTCTTCGATCTGCGCCTTCGCGGGACCGTCGTCCATGAAGACCACACGCCCGCCGAGACGCAGCGCACCCCGCAGCACGGCCCAGAACTCCGGCATCCGATCCGGCGGCACGTGGGTGAGCCAGAACCCGAAGAAGACCGTGTCGTAGCGCTCGCGGGGCCGCCAGTCGAAGACGTCGATCTGCTGGAACCGCACCCTCGGGTCCCGGACCCGTTGGCGGGCGATCTCCAGCGTCTCGGGCGCGGCGTCGCTCGCGGTCAGCGCCCGCGCCCTGGCTGCCAGCAACGGCGTCCACCACCCGGTGCCGCACGCCAACTCCAGCACGTCCCCGGCAATCGGGAGCTCCGCGAGCGCCTGCTGGAGCAAGGGCACCGGGATGCGCTGCTCGTAGTCATCGTCGTACTCGATGGCGCGGGCACGGTAGTAGGCGAGCTGCCGGTCCAGCCACCGGCGACTGTCCGGCGCCTCGCCCATCACGTCACAGCTCCGGAGGACGTGCATCGTCTCGTACGCAACTGAATAGCCATACGGCCCCATACGTATCCCCACGTGGCGCCGGATATTCGAGAGCGCGTCCGAGTCTTCTCTATGGGGCAGGCGGGGAGGCACGACACGCGGCACACGCGTTCACCGGGCAGGAGATGTAGCCCTTCGCGAAGAGCCCCGTCATGCGGGCCCAGCCGACGTACGTCAACGGGCCCGAGCGGCTGCCGCACCAGATGCAGGCGCGACCGTAGAGCCGGTCGCTATGGATGTCGGCGCTCACATCGAAGACCGAGACGGGGCGTTCGTGATCGGCCGGCATCAGGACGGACCCCCTGCCGACGCGGGCCGATGTACCGCCGTCCCTTCAGCGGGTGGCAAGACGAGCTGGAGCGGCCGTGCCGTCAGTTCGTACAGGACGCCCCTGTTCGCCACTCCGAACAGATACATCTCCCCGGAACGAAGCGTACGCAGTGCCGTTTCCTGGGCTCTCTGATCTCGGGCCCACTCCCGCACCTGGGAGACCACCAGCGTGGTGCCCCACTCAGCAGTCAAAGCGATAGCTCGGTGCTGCATCCAGCGCAGCACCTCGTCGGCAGTGCGCGCCGATTGCCGATCGAGGCAGTTCACCGTGGACGGCGCGGAACGGTGACGGTGGCCGTGACAAAGTCCAGATGTGCGGCCAGCCGAGTCCAGGCTGATGGCCACCGGAATTCCAGGTGGATGGCCGTCTGACCAGTGGTGTTCCTGATCACTTCCTTAACTGGAGGAGACCC